>DASUQS010000140.1:0-6338 GCA_036280455.1 Acidimicrobiales bacterium | reverse complement strand
TCGACGTTGCCGGCGCTGCTCGCCGGCGGGGGCATCGACACCTCGATCGACCCGATCGCGCTGCACCAGTACCTGACGTTCCACTCGGTCGTGCCGGCGCCGCGGACGATCCTGAACGGCGTGCGCAAGCTGCCGCCGGCGACGACGCTCGCCATCGAGCCGGACGGCCGCCGCACCGAGACGACCTACTGGCGCACGGAGTTCGGCCGCCGGCCGGAGCACGACAGCTGGGCCCCGCGCGATTGGCAGGACGCCATCCTCGGGGCCCTGCGCACCGCTGTCGACCGCCGGATGGTGGCGGACGTGCCGGTCGGCTGCCTGCTGTCGGGTGGGCTCGACTCCAGCCTGGTGGTCGGGCTGCTGGCCGAAGCCGGCGTGTCCGACCTGCTGACCTTCAGCATCGGGTTCGAGTCGCACGGGGGCATCGAGGGCGACGAGTTCCGCTACTCCGACGTGATCGCCCAGCGCTTCGCCACCGACCACCACCGGATCCGCATCCCGAGCGACCGGCTGCTGCCCGCGCTCGGCGGCGCCATCGGGGCGATGAGCGAGCCGATGGTCAGCCACGACGTCGTCGCCTTCTACCTGCTGTCGCAGGAGGTGTCGCGCCACGTCAAGGTCGTGCAGTCGGGCCAGGGGGCCGACGAGGTGTTCGCCGGATACCACTGGTACCCGCCGATGCTCGAGCCCGGCGCGGCGGCCGACGGCGGGGTGCTCGCGTACTCGACCGCCTTCTTCGACCGGCACGACGAGGCGATGGCCGACGTCGTGGCCCCGCGGCACCGCACCGCGGACGATGCGTCGGGTGCGTTCGTGTCGAGCCACTTCGCCCGGCCCGGCGCGTCGTCGCCGATCGACCGGGCGCTGCGCATCGACTCGGAGGTCATGCTCGTCGACGACCCGGTCAAACGGGTCGACAACATGACGATGGCGTGGGGTCTGGAGGCCCGCGTGCCGTTCCTCGACCACGACCTGGTGGAGCTGGCCGCCGCCTGCCCGCCGGAGCTCAAGGTCGCCCAGGGCGGCAAGGGCGTGCTCAAGGAGGCCGCCCGCAGCGTCATCCCCGCCGAGGTGATCGACCGGCCCAAGGGCTACTTCCCGGTGCCGGCGCTGACCCACCTCGAGGGGCCGCTCTTCGACATGGTCCGCGACGCGCTCACCGATCCGGCCGCGAAGCAGCGGGGCCTCTTCGAGCCCGCGTACGTCGACCACCTGCTGCGGTCGCCCAACGCCGAGCTCACGCCGCTGCGGGGCAACAAGCTGTGGCAGCTGGGCCTGCTCGAGCTGTGGTTGCAGACCCACGGGATCGCCCCGTGACCGACGACGGCCATCCCCAGGGTGGCGAGGACTCCTCGACCGTCTACGAGCGCGGTCGGCGGGAGGGCCCGGCGGGGGAGGCCATGCCCCACCGGCACTCCGGCGGCTGGGACCGCCACGACGCCATCTCGACCACCAGCTGGCAGCAGCCTCCCGAGCACCTGGTCGCCTCGATGGCCCGCGACGTCGTCGTCGACATGGGTTGGGGCCGTGTGCTGTTCGGCCAGACGTTCCGTTCGGCGGCGGCGATCGTCGCCCAGCTCCGCGACGAGGCCGAGGGCCGGCGGGACATCTGCCTCTACGCCCGCGACCCGCACGTGCTGGTGGCGAAGGCGCCCCAGGAGCTGTTCGTCGATCCCTCGTACACCTACCGGCTCTGGCTGCACCGCGCCCTGCCCCGCCGCGATCCGTTGCGCGGGGTCATCGTGCGAGCGCTGACCACCCGCGAGGACGCCGAGGCGGTCAACCGCGTCTACGTGCGCTGCGGCATGGTGCCGGCTCCGGCCGACGTCCTGTGGGCCAACCAGCAGGCCCGTCACATCACCTACCTGGTGGCCGAGGACACCGGCACCGGCGACCTGATCGGCACCGTCGCGGGCATCGACCACGCGCTGGCCTTCGACGACCCCGAGGGCGGCACGTCGCTGTGGACGCTGGCCGTCGACCCGGCGTCGCAGGTGCCCGGGGTCGGCGAGGCGCTGGTGCGCGCACTGGCCGAGCGGTTCACCACGCGAGGCCGGGCCTACCTCGACCTGTCGGTGATGCACGACAACCGGCCCGCCATCGCCCTCTACGAGAAGCTGGGCTTCGAGCGGGTGCCGGTGTTCGCGATCAAGCGCAAGAACGCCATCAACGAGCGCCTGTTCGTCGGCGAGCACGAGGGCCTCGACGACCTCAACCCCTATGCCCGGATCATCGCCGACGAGGCCCTGCGCCGGGGCGTGACCGTCGACGTCGTCGACGCCCGCGCGGGCGAGCTCCGCCTGTCGCACGGCGGTCGCAGCATCCTCACCCGGGAGTCGCTCTCCGAGCTCACGACCGCGGTGGCGATGAGCCGCTGCGACGACAAGCGGCACACGCGCCGCATCCTGGTGCGGGCCGGGCTGCCGGTGGCCGCCGGGCGTGACGCCACCTTCGACCACGCCGACCGGGTCTTCCTCGCCGACGCGGGCGAGGTCGTCGTCAAGCCCGCAAGGGGCGAGCAGGGGATGGGGATCACGGTCGGGGTGACGACCGAGGACGAGCTGGACGGCGCCCTCGCGCTGGCCCGGTCGTACTGCCCGGAGGTGCTCATCGAGGAGCGGGTCCCGGGCGACGACCTCCGCATCGTCGTCATCGACCACGAGGTCGTCGCCGCCGCGATCCGGCGCCCCGCCGAGGTCGTCGGCACCGGTCGCCACACGGTGCGCGACCTGGTCGAGGCCCAGAGCCGGCGGCGGGAGGCCGCCACCGGCGGCGAGTCGTCGATCCCGCTCGACGAAGAGACCGCCCGCACGGTCGAGGCCGCGGGCAGTGGGCTCGACGAGGTCCTGCCCGCCGGCAAGCGCCTGGTCGTCCGCCGCACGGCCAACCTGCACACCGGCGGCACGATCCACGACGTGACCGCGGAGCTGCACCCCGACCTCGCCGAGGCGGCGGTCGAGGCCTCGCGGGCCATCGGCATCCCGGTCACGGGCCTCGACATGATCGTCCCGCGCGCGGACGGTCCCGACGGGGTGTTCATCGAGGCCAACGAGCGTCCCGGCCTGGCGAACCACGAGCCCCAGCCGACGGCGGAGCGCTTCGTCGACCTCCTCTTCCCCACGACGAAGGCGTTGCCGTGGGGCTGGCGGCCCCCCGAGGTCGAGTCACCGCCGGTCCCGACCTAGGCCGCGCCGTCCCCGCCGGGGACGACGGTGACGAGGCGGTGACGGACGCCGCGGCCGGTACGGTGCGGCCCGTGGACGCCCTGCCGAAGATCGACGTGCCGTGGACGCTTGACCTGCTGCTCAAGCTCCTGCGCACCCCCAGCCCCTCCGGGCGCACCGACGCGGTCATGCAGCTGCTCGGCGACGTCCTCGCCGACCTCCCGGTCGAGCTGACGGTGACGCGGCGCGGCGCTCTGCTCGCCCGCCTGGAGGGGCGCAACGAGGGCGCCCGGGCGGTGGTCGCCCACGCGGACACGATCGGGTGCATGGTGCGCGACCTCAAGCCCAACGGCCGCCTGGCGGTGGCGCCGGTCGGCACCCACAGCTCGCGCTTCGCCGAGGGCTGCCGGGTCACCGTGCTGACGGACGACCCGGACCGCACCTACACCGGCACGATCCTGCCCCTCATGGCGAGCGGGCACGCCTATGGCGACAGCATCGACGTGCAGCCCACCGGGTGGGACCACGTGGAGGTGCGCGTCGACGAGCACGTGGCCGACGCCGCCGACCTGGCCGCCCTCGGCATCCGGGTGGGCGACTTCGTGGCCATGGACTCGTTGCCGATCGTCACAGACAACGGCTACATCAACGCCCGCCACCTCGACGGCAAGGCGGGGGTGGCCGCCGCGCTCGGCGCGCTCCACGCCCTCTGTCGGGACGACTGCCCGGTGCCTCACGACGTCCACATCCTCATCACGATCGCCGAGGAGATCGGGCAGGGGGCCAGCCACGGGCTGCAGCACGACGTGGCCGAGATGGTGTCGCTCGACAACGCCGTGTGCGCGCCGGGCAACCACTCGATCGAGAACGGCGTCACCATCCCGATGCTCGATGCCACCGGGCCGTTCGACTACCACTTCACCCGACACCTGTGCCGGCTGTGCGAGGAGCACGACATCCCCTACGCACGCGACCTGTTCCGGTTCTACCGGTCCGATGTGGCCGCCGCGCTCGAGGCCGGGGCCGAGACCCGGGCGGCGTTGGTCGCCTTCGGTGTCGATGCGAGCCACGGGGCCGAGCGCACCCACATCGACTCGATCGAGGCGGTGGCCCGCCTGCTGTGCGCCCACCTGCTGGCGCCGCTCACGTTCGAGCGGTGGGACCGCGAGCGCCACGGCGAGCTGCGGGACTTCCCGAGCAGCCGGCAACCGGCGCCCACCGAGCGCTTCGGCGAGCTGCCCCCGGACGGCTTGCCGGACCAGGACGATCCCGGATGACCGACCGGCGGCGTGTCACGGCGCTGCCGTAGGGAGTGTGTGGCCGTCGTCCGTTCTCCCGCGCACCTCCCCGGATCCGCCGCCTCCTGGCGCAACGTTCGCTCTCGCACGGAGCGAATCACACGCATGTTGTTCGTCACACCCCGTCGTGATGATCGCAGGCGTGGATCGGGGCGAGCGCCCCTGCGTAGAGGAGAGCGGCAGTGGACGGGCACGACGGGCACGACCGGCACGGGTGGGACGGCGATCTGGTGGCGATCATGGAGCGCTTGGGCGCCGGCGACGAGGCGGCGGTCGTCACGCTGTACGAGCGCTATGGCGGGCCCATCGCGGCAGCGGTGCAGCGGGTCGCCCGCCAGCGGCGCCGCACCCTCGACCGCGACGACCTCGACGGGATGGTGTTCGAGGTGTGCGACGAGCTGGCGACGATCGCCCATCGCTGGTCGCCGGACGGCGGGGCGCTGCCGTGGGTCTGGGCCCGGCACCGGGTCGCCAACGTCGTCGACCGCGTCCTCGGCCAGTGGTGCGAACCGCTCGACGACCAGCGGGCGCTCACGACCGAGGTGGTGCCGGCACCGGCACCGGTCGCCGGGCCGGCCAGGGGGTCGATGCTCGACGCGCTCGGCTCGCTGGTTCCCGATCTGGCGAGCGCCCGGCTGCTCGCGGAGGCCCTCGACCACGAGCGGATCAGCCCCCGTGACCGCGAGCTGTGGCTGGAGTACTCGTTCGAGAAGCATTCGGGCAACGCGTCGCCGGCCGCCACCGTGGCCCCGGTGTTCGGCATGAAGGAGGTCTCCGTGCGCCAGGCCGCCCGCCGCGCCCGCCAGCGCCTCGTGCGCTTGGCGGCCAGCAACGAGCGGTTCGCGCCGCTCGCCGACCTGCCCCTGCTGGCATGACGGGCCCCATCGGGCCGATCGGCCGCGACCCTCGGAGCGGTGGCGTGACCGAGCGCCGGGCGGCGTCCCGAGCCCGGCACCCCACGGCGCGGTCGTGGTCGCCCGACCGGGCGCGGGTGCTGGCGCGGCTGGCCGACCGGGCGCAGGCCCGCGGCGCACCCTGGCCCCGGGTCGCGGCCGCGGTGCTGCTGCTGCGGGGCGTCGCCGGCGACGAGCCGGCGGCGTTCGCGGCGCGTGCGGGCCTCTCCCCGGGTGCGCTCGCCCGACTGGAACGGGGCCTCGATCCTCCCGAGGCCGTGCCGGCGCTCCTGCGGACGGTGCCAGGGTTGGTCGACTGGGTGTGGGTGGAGGAGACCCCGCCGGGACCCTCGCCCTGACCCTCGCGCCGGCGCCCAGGCTCGGTTCAGGGGTTCTGGTAGATGCGGTGCGGCGTCACCAGCACGGCGACGCGCCGCTCGGCGTCCATCACGCGGTCGTACTCGGCCCAGTCCTCGTGCTCGCCGCCGGCCGCCGCGAAGATGGCCCGCAGCAGCAGGCGCCTGTCGGCGTCGGTCACCCCGGTGAGGCTGTCGTCGGGCCCGCACAGCTCGACGCCGCCCTCGACGGTGACCCATGCCCACCCGGCCCGCCACGACAGGGTGGCCCGCGGGTCGGAGCGCATGTGCTCGAGCTTGTGGGTGCCGCCGCGGGCGACGAAGGCCGCGACCTCGTGGCCGTCGACGGGGTGGGTCACGACGCCCGCGTTGACCACGGTGGTCTGCAGCGATCCGTCGGGTCGGACGGTCGAGGCCGTGGCGAGGCCGTGGTCGAGCGCGACCAGCCTCCGTACATCGTCGAGTGACGCCACACCACGCAGAGTAGGTGGTCCGGCGGGCGCGGGCCCGATCAGTCGCCGGACCAGAGCTCGTGGGGGGTGCGGTCGCGCCTCCCGGTGAACGGCACCGGCTCCTGCACGCCGGTGCGCGCCGCGGTGTACGCGGCGCACACGATGTCGAGCAGGA
>DASUQS010000139.1:0-9170 GCA_036280455.1 Acidimicrobiales bacterium | reverse complement strand
GGCGCTGGCGGCCGGCGGGGGGTGGCTGGTCGGCGGGCACGGCCTCGGCGTCGCCTGTGGGGTCGCGGCTGTGGTGGGGCACGTCCTGCCCGTCACCCGTCGGCTGCGGGGCGGCAAGGGCGTGGCGACCGCCGCCGGCATGGCCGTGGTGCTCTACCCGGTCGCCATGGCCGTGGCCACCGTCGGCTTCGGGCTCGTCCTGGCCTCCACGCGGATGGTTTCGCTCGGCTCGATCGTGGCCGTCGTGCTGCTCCCCCCGGTGGCGGCGGCGCTGGGCGCCCCCGGGCGGGAGGTGGCGGCCCTGGCCCTCTGCGCGGTGCTGATCGTGGCCCGCCACCGCGACAACATCGGCCGCATCCGTCGCGGCGAGGAGCGCCGGCTCGGCGGATCCCGACCGCCGGTCGACGACAGCGTGAACAGGGACTGAACCGCCGCCGAGGGCCGGCCCGCGTCCCCGCGCGACGCCGGGCGGTCACCACGCCGGTCGTTCGACACCGGCGGCTCGCCAGTGGCTACGGTCTCGCGAGAAGCCGGAGTGCGCCCCTGCAGGCGGTCGGATGCGCATCCCGGACCCGACGCACACCAGACAGGGAGGCGACCGTCGATGGCGGACGCGGTTCGCAAGGCAGTCATCCCCGCGGCAGGGCTCGGCACCCGCTTCTTGCCGGCGACCAAGGCGCAGCCCAAGGAGATGCTGCCCGTCGTCGACAAGCCCGCGATCCAATACGTGGTGGAGGAGGCCGTCCGCGCCGGCATCGACGACATCCTCATCATCACGGGGCGGGGCAAGCGCAGCCTGGAGGACCACTTCGACCGGTCGATCGAGCTCGAGGTCGCGCTCGAGGCGTCCGGCAAGCACGACCAGCTGAGCGAGGTGCGGGGCCTGGCCGACCTGGCCGACATCCACTACGTGCGCCAGGGCGAGGCGCTCGGCCTCGGGCACGCCGTGTCGGTCACCCGCAAGCACGTGGGCGACGAGCCGTTCGTCGTGATGCTGGGCGACGACATCATGGACGAGCGCTCGACGGTCCTCGAGGACATGATCGGCGTCCACGAGCGCACGGGCAGCTCGGTGGTGGCCTTCAAGTCGTTCCCGCCCGAGGAGATCTCGTCGTACGGGTGCGCCGCCTCCGAGCCCACCGACCAGGAGAACCTGGTGCGGTTGCGAGGCATCGTCGAGAAGCCGGCGCCGGAGGACGCCCCGTCCGACCTGGCGGTCATGGGCCGCTACCTGTTCACGAGCGACATCTTCGACGCCATCGACCGCACCAAGCCGGGCGTGGGCGGCGAGATCCAGCTCACCGACGCCATCGCCATCCTGCTCGCCGAGCAGCCGGTCTACGGCTGGGTGTTCGACGAGGGCCGCTTCGACATCGGCAAGAAGCTCGACTACCTGCGGGCGACCGTCGAGCTGGCGCTCGACCGCGACGATCTCGGCCCCGAGTTCGCCGAGTTCCTCGCGGAGGTCGTCCGTCGCCGCGGCATCGTCTGAGCGTCGGCGGGCCGCCCGACGGGTAGCTGGGCGCGCACTAGTGTCCGCTGCGACCGACGGGCCTCGGTCGTGGGGGGGACAAGGCATGGGGATGGATCTGAGAGCGCGCCGGATCTTCCGCGCCGTCGCGGTGGCAGTAGCGATGTCGTGGTCCTTGGTGGTGAGCGCCAGCTCGCCCTCGCCCGCCGGGGCACAGGCGCCGCCGATCGTCGTCGAACCGTCGACCGGCCTGACGGACGGGCAGGACGTCACGGTGACGGTGAACGGACCCCAGCTCTGGATCGGGCAGTGCGCCGCGGAGGTCAACCTTCTTCTCGACAGCATTCAGGAGCACTGCGGTGGCTCCACCTACGTCCAGGCTGAGGAGAGGCCGGCGCAGGTCACCGTCACGGTGTGGTCGACGTTCAGGACATCGAGCGGTCGCACCGTCGACTGCGGACTCGACCCGGGTGACTGCGTCATCTTCGGCATCGACCAGATGATGAATGCCGCGAAGGTCCCCATCACGATCGAACCCCCGCTTTTGGCGGCCCGGCTCCCCGAGGACCCACTGGCTGACGGGGCTCGGCTCGACATCATCGTCAGCGGCACGCCGGGCGAGACGGTGACCGTGGCCCAGTGCGCCGACCCGGTGCCGGCAGACCTGGCCAGCAGCCGGTGCGGCCCGCACGTCGACGTGCTCGTCGACGAGGACGGGCGCGTCGACAGGTGGTTCACCGTCAGCGCGGTGGTCGACACCGGCGACGGGCCGCTCGACTGCCGCCCCGACGTCTGCGCGTTGGCGGCCTTCGACGAGACCGGCGCGCTCGTGCGGGCCGTGCCGATGACGATGCAGGCTCCGGTGGCCATCACCGTGCGCCCGGTCGCCGCCGGGCTGACGGACGGGGTCCGCGTGACCATCGAGGTCACGGGCTATCGGAAGGTCTCGACCGACCTGTGGCAGTGCCGGGTCGGTGCCACACCCGATCGTCTCGGCAACGACTGCACGTCCCTGCACGCGACGGTCCCGAGCGGCTCGCTGCGTGTGCAGCACACCGTGCAGCTCGCGGCCTCCTTCACCCCGGCCATGGGCGGCGAGGTCACCTGCGGTGCCGCGCCGGGCGACTGCGTGATCCTCACGGGCAACAACACGTGGTCGCCGTGGGCCAGCACCCCCGTCAGCTTCGCCCGGGCGACGCTGGCCCCGTCCTCGACCGGTCTGCTCGACGGTCAGGCGATCACGTTGACGGTCACCGGCCTCCTGCCGGACACCGCACACCGAGCCGTCCGGTGCGGGGCCACGACGACCTCAGAACCGATATCCAGATATTGCGAACCCTGGTCATCGGCGCCGGTGACCGTCACCGACGACCAAGGCAACCTGGTGTTCGAGTGGACGGCGGCCCAGCGGCTCGGGTCCGACTCGACGTCACCGCAGTACTGCCGCGACGGGTGCACGATCGAGGTCGGGCCCGACATCCCCGGCGTCCCGCGGGTCAGGGTGCCGTACGCCATGGCCGAGGCGACCCTGTCCGCGTCACCCGCCTCCGGTCTGTCCGATGGCGACACGGTGACGGTGACGGCGAGCGACCTGATGGCGTCGTACGCCGGCCCGCCCTTCTGGTTCTTCCCGGCAACGGGAGGCTGGGGGGTCGCCCAGTGCGCCAATGACGTGGTCGACGAGCCGACCATCTTCGGGTTCTTCACCCATTGCGCGGCGGCCGGGCCGGGCGCGGTGGACGTGCCCGGATCGACGGCCGCGGTGGAGATCCCGGCCGCGGCGGCGTTCACGTCGATCCTCGGCGCGGACGTCGACTGTGCCGCGACGCCCGAGTCCTGCGTGCTCGCCCTCGCACGCGTCGAGCAGGACGGATCGGTCTCGATCCACACCACGCCGATCTCGTTCGGCTGAGCCCGGCCGGCCGGATCGGCGTGCGGCCGACGCCGGGTACCGTGACCGGGGTGGTCCCCCTCGACGACGCCATCGCCCACGTCCTCGCCCGCTGCGCGCCGCTCGCGCCCCGCCGTGTGCCGGTCGCGGCCGCGTCGGGCCTGGTGCTGGCCTCGGACGTGGTGTCGACCGAGGCCGTACCGCCCTTCGCCAACACGGCCATGGACGGCTACGCCGTGCGGGCCGCCGACACCGAGGACGCGCCGGTCACGCTGCCGGTGGTGGCGGAGGTGGCGGCCGGCCATCCCGCCGACCGTGCGCTCGCGGCGGGGGAGGCGATGCGCATCTTCACCGGCGCTCCCGTGCCCGACGGCGCCGACGCCGTGGTCATGGTCGAGCGCACCGAGCGGCTCGACGGGGGGCGCTCGGTGCGCATCGAGGTGGCGGTCCCGCCGGGCAACCACCTGCGGGCCGCGGGCGAGGACCTGAAGCCCGGCGAGCTCCTGTTCGGCGCGGGCGACGAGGTGACGCCGGCCCGCCTGGGTGTCCTGGCCTCCCTCGGCATCGACGAGGTCGTCGCCCACCCCCGGCCGCGGGTCGGCGTGATCTCCACCGGCGACGAGCTCGTCACGGGGACCGGGCCGCTGCGCCCCGGCCAGATCCGTGACAGCAACCGCCCGACCCTGCTGGCGCTGGTGGCCCAAGCAGGGTTCTCGCCCGTCGACCTGGGCCACGTCCCCGACGACGAGGTCGCCATCACCACCGCGATCGAGCGGGGCGCCGCCACCTGCGACGCCGTGTTGTCGAGCGGCGGGGTCTCGATGGGCGACATCGACCTCGTGCGCGTGGTGCTCGACCGGATCGGCGACATGCGCTGGATGCAGGTGGCGATCCGGCCGGCCAAGCCGCTCGCCTTCGGCCTGGTGCCCGGTCCCGAGGGGGTGCGGGTCCCCGTGTTCGGCCTGCCGGGCAACCCGGTGTCGTCGATGGTCAGCTTCGCCCTCTTCGCCCGGCCGGGGCTCCGCCGGTCGGCGGGCCACCCGGACGGGCGCCTGCACCTGCCCCGACTTCCGGCGGTGGCCGACGAACCGCTGACCCGGCGTCCCGACGGCAAGGTCCACTTCGTGCGCGTGGCGGTCGCCGCGGACGCCGACGGCGGGCCGCTGCACGTCCGCTCGTCCGGTGGCCAGGGGTCGCACCAGCTGGGCGCCATGGCCCGCGCCGACGGGCTGGTGGTGCTGCCGGACGGCGAGGGCGTCGCCGCGGGCGACCCCGTGGCCGTGATGCTGCTCGGCGAGCCGCCGACGGCGTGAGGCCATGCGGACCAGGACTTCGTCGCAGTCGACGCATCGGGACCCGGCGATCGAGCCCAGCTCCAGCCGGCCGAGAGGCAGCAGGACCGTCCGGAAAATGCCCCTAGGCTGACCGCGATGACCGAGCCCCTCGTCGACAGCTACGGCCGTGTGCACCGCGACCTGCGCATCTCGGTCACCGACCGGTGCAACTTCCGCTGCACCTACTGCATGCCGGCCGAGGGCATGGACTGGGTGCCGCGGGCCGACGTGCTCACGTTCGAGGAGGTCGAGCGCATCGCCCGCGTGTGCGTCGAGCGGTTCGGCGTCGACAGCATCCGCCTGACCGGCGGCGAGCCGACCGTGCGGGCACACCTGCCGGTGCTCGTCGGCAAGGTGGCCGCGCTGCGCACCGGCGGTGACGGCGCGCCGATCGACCTGTCGCTCACCACCAACGGCGCCACGCTCCGGTCGGTCGCCGGCGACCTGGTCGACGCCGGCCTGCGCCGGGTCAACATCTCGCTCGACACCCTCCGTCGCGACC
This sequence comes from Acidimicrobiales bacterium, assembly GCA_036280455.1. Lineage (GTDB taxonomy): Bacteria > Actinomycetota > Acidimicrobiia > Acidimicrobiales > VFJN01 > ZC4RG19. The sequence goes on along the minus strand of DASUQS010000139.1, from coordinate 3,972 downwards.
GCTTCCTCGAGCTGACCCGCCGCGACGAGCTCGACCACGTGCTGGAGGGCATCGACGCCGCCGTCGCCGCCGGCCTGGCCCCGGTGAAGGTCAACGTCGTGGTGATGCGGGGCGTCAACGACGACGAGGTGGTCGACCTCGCCGCCTTCGGGCGCGACCGCGGGGTCACCGTGCGCTTCATCGAGTGGATGCCGCTCGACGCGGACGAGAAGTGGCGGTCCGATGCGGTGGTCAGCCAGGCGGAGATCGTGGCCGCGATCGACGCCGTGTTCCCGATCGAGCCGCTGGCGCGCGGGCACCAGCCCGCCGAGCGGTTCGCGTATCGCGACGGGCGGGGCGAGGTGGGGGTCATCCCCTCGGTGACCCGGCCGTTCTGCGACACGTGCGACCGCATCCGGCTCACCGCCGAAGGCCAGCTGCGGTCGTGCCTGTTCTCGGTCGACGAGGTCGACCTGCGCACGCTCGTGCGCGGCGGTGCGTCCGACGACGACCTAGCCGACGCCGTGCGGACGTGCGTGGCCGGCAAGTGGGCGGGCCACATGATCGGGCAGGTGCAGTTCATCCGCCCCCGGCGGAGCATGAGCCAGATCGGCGGCTGAGCGTCCCGACGGCGGCGCCGCGCCCCGGACAGGCAGCGCGACGGCCGCGTGGGTCTAATGTGGCGCCATGCCTGACCGCGGACTCACCCACCTCGATCCCCTCGGCCGGGCGCGCATGGTGGATGTGACGCCCAAGGACCCGACCCACCGCCGGGCGGTCGCCCGCGGCCGGGTCTACATGAAGTCCGAGACCACGTCGCTCGTGGCCCGGGGGGCGATCAACAAGGGTGACGTCCTCGCCGTGGCGCGCGTCGCGGGCATCCAGGCGGCCAAGCGCACGCCCGAGCTCATCCCGCTGTGCCACCCGCTGCTGGTCGGGTCGGTCCTCGTGAACTTCCGCATCGAGGACGACTACATCGAGGTCGAGGCCCACGTCGAGACCGTCGATCGCACCGGCGTCGAGATGGAGGCGATGACGGCCTGCTCGGTCGCCTGCCTCACGATCTACGACATGTGCAAGTCGTCCGACCGGGGGATGACGATCGGCGAGCTCGCGCTGTGGGAGAAGACGGGCGGTCGCAGCGGCACGTACCGCCGCAGCGACGGGCTCGACGACGAGCTCGGCCTGTAGCCCACGGGGTCCTGCGCCTGCACGCCGCGGCCTCGGTCGTGGCGGAAACGCAGGTGACACGGCATCCACCCGCGCATTTGCGATCTCCCTTATGGTCGCTTCAAGCACTGGTCGGAGAGTGATGCCGTGGTGGTCTTCCTGCTTCTAGGGGTGATATGGGCGGCCGTGCTGGTTCCCCCGTGGTTGCAGAGCCGCCGGGAGGCCCGGCCCATCGCCTCGATCATGTCGTTCCGCAGCCAGCTCTGGTCGCTCGAGCGTGCCACGCCCCGGTACGGGGCCGACAGCTACGCGGCGTACGGTGACGACGTCTACGACGACACCTACGGCACCGACACCTACGGCGTCGAGGGCATGGTCGACGACACGGGCGAGGTGGCCGCGGTGCACGCGTTCGATCCCGGTCGGCGCCTCGACGTCGGGGTGACGGCACCTGCCGGCGTCGGGACGGCCCTGGCGGGCGTGCCGATCGCGGCGATGGCTCGCCGGCGAGCGATGGCGTACCGCCGGCGTCGCCAGGTGCTGTCCGTGCTCGTGCTCGCGACGGTTGGTGCGGTGGCGCCCGCCGTGCTGCTGGGTGGGCCGTGGCTCGTCGTGGAGGCCGTCGTTGCGACGCTCCTCGTGGCGTACCTCGGGCTGCTGATCCGCCGAGGACGTCAGCACGCCGAGCGCTCGCAGAAGGTCCGCTACCTCACGCCGATCCGGGCGCCCCGCCCGTCTGTCGTCGTGATCGGCGGCGGCAGCGCCCGCCCGGTCGCCGGGGGCTGAACGCGACCTCGGGTCGCCGGTCCTGATCGCGCTCGTCACCGGCCCGCGCACGCTGCGCGGCCGGGGCATGTCGGACGCAACGCGGCCATGTTACGAATTGGTCGCGGGCCTCCGATAGGTGCCGTAGGGGCGCACCTACGGTGCGATGATGCCTCGGGAAGGCTGCACCTGGGGTCATCCGCCAGTGGGCAGACACGCAGTCGCTGATCCGGTCGGGACGAGAACACCCCCTCGCGCCCCCTTGTCGACGACAGAGCATCGAGAGGGCACAGTGCGTCGAGTACCCATCCGCATCAAGTTGGCTGCAGCCCTCGCCGCGCCGTTGCTGGGACTCCTCGTCGTGACCGCGATCGAGATGTCGAGCATCGCGCAGGAGGTCGACGAGGTCCGGGACCAGATCGAACTGGCGCGCGCGGCCGTCGGCCCGGCCGGGCTCATCACCCGCTTGCAGGACGAGCGCAGCTGGATCGCCCTGGAGATGACCGGCAACCAGGACCTCATGGACGTCCCCGTCGAGGACACGGCCGAGAGCCGGCGGCTCACCGACGAGGCGATCGAGGAGTTCGAGGCCGAGCTCGAACGCCGCGGGGCCTCTGCCGAGGCGGCCTATGCGCCGGCTCTCGAGAACCTCGACGAGCTCGCGGCGATCCGGGCGGCGGTCGACGCCGACCAGGCCTCCCCGCTGCACGGCGACTCCGCGAACCGCGAGGCGACCAATGAGATCTACCGCCGGTACACCGGCGTCATCCGTCCCTTCTTCGACGGCACGGACGAGGTCGCGGCCGGCATCGCCGACGGAGACCTGCGCCGCGGTGTCGAGCTCGTCAACACGTCGAGCCGCCAGATCGAGGTCTTCGTCGCCCTCGCCCGGATCCAGCTGACCAACGGCACCGTCGGCGGCGGGGTCGACACCCCGCAGGAGGTCGACGAGATCGTCGACCTGAAGGTCCTGTGGGACGACCAGAACGCCGTGCTGCTCGGCGCGACCGAGCCGTACGACACCGTCGTGGAGCAGCACTTCCCCCGCGAGTTCGCCGAGAGCTTCACCGCCCTGGTCGACCGATCCCTGCAGGGCGAGGCGCTCGACTTCTACGCGCTGATGGCCCCGCTCGAAGCGCCCGACTCCGGCGGTCTCACGACGTTCCGGCTGGCGCTGGCCGACGAGATGAACGCCGTGGGCGACTCGCTCCTCGACGACGCCCAGGGCAGCGAGCGCACGTTCCTGGTGCTGGCCGTCACGACGGTCGTCGCCGCCTTCGTGCTCACGTGGCTGGTCTCGCGCTCGATCACCTCGCCGCTGCGATCGCTCACCCGGCAGGCCCGGCTCATCTCGGAGCACACGTTGCCGGCCGGCGTCGCCCAGGTGCTGCAGACGCCGCTGGGCCAGGACGTGACCGTGCCCCAGGTCGAGCCCGTCCGCGTGAAGACCCGTGACGAGGTGCAGGACGTGGCGACCGCGCTGACGACCGTGCAGGACACCGCGCTCGATCTGGCGGTCGAGCAGGCGGTGCTGCGCCGCAACCTGGCCGACAGCTTCGTCAACCTGGGCCGGCGCAACCAGAACCTGCTCGGACGGCAGATCGACTACATCACCCAGTTCGAGAACAACGAGACGGACCCCGACGCCCTCGCGAACCTGTTCCGGCTCGACCACCTCGCCACCCGCATGCGCCGCAACGCCGAGTCCCTGCTGGTGCTGGCAGGCGTCGAGCCCGCCCGCCAGTGGATGTCGCCGGTGCCGCTGACGGCCGTCGTCCGGGCGGCGCTCGGTGAGGTCGAGGACTACCAGCGCGTGCGCGTCCACGACATCAAGTCGGCGGCGGTCATGGGCACCGCCGCCGCCGACCTCGCCCACCTCCTCGCCGAGCTGGTCGAGAACGCGCTCGTGTTCTCGCCCGACGACACGATGGTCGACCTGCTCGGCCGTGAGCGCCCGGACGGCGGCTACAGCCTGGCGGTCGTCGACCATCGTCTCGGCATGCCCCCTGACGCGATCGCCGCCGCGAACCGACGCCTGGCGGGGACGGAGAGCTTCAC
>DASUQS010000138.1:0-6952 GCA_036280455.1 Acidimicrobiales bacterium | reverse complement strand
CGCGCCGCAGCCGGAGAGCGACGCCGACCCGTCCGCAGCGACAACGGCAGCCGGGGGACGCGCGGCGCCACGATGCACAGGGCCGCGGTGGCGGCGAGCGCGACCGGAACGGCCACGACAGGCTCGATCTCGCCCATGAGGCCGAACCGGCGGAGCGCCCCGTAGATCAGGTAATGGGCGAGGAAGATGCCGAGGGTGTGCGCGGCAGCCCGTCGCAGCACCTGGTCGAAGCCTCCCAGGAGCGCGGGCCAGTGGTACTGGCAGAGCGCGAACGCGATGGCGGTGACGGCGAGGCCCGGCACCACGAAGTGCACGTCTCCGGGGTAGCGGGCGGGGACGATGCCGTCGACCAGCATCCCGAGCGTGGCGACGACGCCGAGCGCCGCGGCGGCCGCCACCCGGCGACGGTCGCCGTACCAGCCGGTGCGCACCGCGACGACCCCGACGAGGACGAACCCCAGGTAGGTGACGAACGGGAACTTGCCCCCGATCGCCTCGCTGGCCAGCCAGGACTCCTCGCCTTCGACCGCCCGCTCGGACAGGATGCCGAGGGCGAGCGTCCAGAGCGCGACGGCCGGCAGCAGCCGTCGGGACACGATGGCGGCGACGGCGGCACCGGCCACGACCGTGACCCCGAGCGCCTCGAGCACGCCGAACATGCGAGGGTCGCGCCACAGCACCCAGTCGAGGGTCAGGCCGACCGGTACGAGCATCCCGTAGCGGCGCGCGACCATGCCGGCCACCCGCAGGCGGCCGGTGCCGCGGCCCAGGCGGCTGCTGACGAACAACGCCATCGACGCGCCCGCAGCGACGAAGAACGCGACCGCGGCCGCGTCGGTGAGGCTGAAGGACCGCCAGCCCGGCAGCACGGCGCGTGCGTCGCCCGTGCTCCAGTCGACCAGGTGGTGGAGGAGCATCGCGACGAGGGCGACGCCACGGAGGCGGTCGAGCGCGTCGGACCGGCGGGGGCCGGAAGACCGGTCGGGTACCTCGGACCGGCCGAGGCTGGTCGAGCCATCGGGCACGTCGGATCGGGGCGACCCGGTCGACCGGTCGAGCACGTCGGACCGGCGGAGGCTGGTCGAGCCGTCGGGCGATGTGGCTACCGGAGCGGCGTCGACGGGCGCGGCTGCGGCATCCGCCTCGATGGGCGCTCCATCCGCCCCGCCGGGCGCGACATCGATGGCCGCCGTGAGCGCAGCGACCGGATGGTCGACGCCCGCGCCCGGGGCGCGGGTGGGCGATCGTAGGTACATGGGGACCTCACACTCCTACCCGCCCCGACGACACTAAACCGCGCCGATGGCGGCCCTGAACGCGGCCCCGTCAGCCCAGGTCAGGCCTTACCTGACTCCGACAGGGCCCGACAGGTCGTGCGTCCGACGCAGCGGTGTGGCCTCGCCGGCGGGCACCGGGCCGGCCGCGACGAGGAGCTCCGGCGGGAGCGCCACGGTGGCGGCGGTCCCCCGTCGCCCCGGGGTCGACTGGAGTCGGACGACGATGCCGTGACGGGCGGCCAGGTTTCCCGCCACGTAGTGGCCGAGGTACTTGGACGGGGCGACCGTGAAGCTCTCCGCTCCGGCGAGGCGCCGGTTGGCGACGTCCAGCGCCGCGGTGTCCATGCCGGCGCCCGTGTCGATCACGGCCAGCACGTATCCGCCGGCCTGTCGGCGTCCCTTGACGTCGACCGGGAGGTGGCCGTCCGAGAACGTGAGGGCGTTCTCGATCAGCTCCGCCAGGAGGTGCGCGAGGTCCGCGGCCGCCACGCCCAGCAGCGTGGCCGGCTCGATGTCGCGCACGATGACCCGCTGGTAGTCCTCGACCTCGCCGAGCGCGGCCCGTACGACCCCGAGGACGCTCACGGGAGTCGTCCACTGCCGGGGTGGCTCGATGCCGGCGAGCACGAGGAGCGACTCGGCGTTGCGTCGCATGCGGGTGGCGAGATGATCGAGGCGATAGAGGTTGGCGAGCGCCTCGGGATCGGTCTCGTGGTTCTCCAGGCCGGTGATGAAATCGAGCTGGCGGGCGAGCAGGTTCTGGTTGCGACGACCGAGGTTGAGGAAGCTGTCGGCGATGTTGCGCCGCAGCACGGCCTGCTCGACCGCCAGGCGCAACGCGGTGTCCTGGACGACGTTGAGCGCATCGGCCACCTCGCCGACCTCGTCGCGCGTGGCCACGCGCACCGGTGCCACGGAGGCCACCCGCACATCCTCCCCGAGCGGCGTGTCGAGCACCTCGGCGACGGCGCTCGGCAGACGCGAGTTGGCCATCGTCGTCGCCTGCCGCGTCAAGCTGCGGAGCGGCACGGTGATCGACCGTGACACCAGCCAGCACAACCCGATCGCCAGGGCCAGCGTGACGACGGCGGTGAGGAGGAACACCTGCTCCCGCCGCTGCGCCTCGGCGACGACCCGGTCGGCGGTGGCATTCACCTCGTCCGCCAATGCAATCCTGAACGCCTTCAGGCCGGCCCAGTCCGTGGTGGCCATCGGAGCGACCAGCTCGGCGAGCGGGATCGCCTCTCCGTTCAAGGATCGATCCGACAATGCGGTGAAGCCTGCGACGGTGTCGAACGGGAAGTGCTGGTCGACGACATCGTCGAACGGCGGCGCCGCAGCGGTGAGAAGAGCGTTGTACTCGTCCCACAGCGCCCGATCGGCGGCCGCGCCACGTAGCTCGTCACGGGTGTCGACCGCATTCGCCGACATGCCGTCGATGAGCATGTGCCGTGACATGTCGGAGTACTGCTGGATGTCCCGGCTCACGAGGTCGACGAGCTCCGCGCCATGGCGAAGCTGCGGATCGCCGATCGAGTCCACGATCTGGCCGGTCGCGTCGAGGAACGGTCGTACCAGGTCGACGTACCGCTGGTAGACGACCTCGGTGAACGGCGTGTTCTCGGACGTTCCCGAGGCCGGGGCGTTGGCACGGTTGTCATCGATGTCCGAGCGCAGCGCCTCGAGGTCATCCAGGCCTGCCATGGCCGAGGCATAGGCGTCCCCGACGCGATCGCCGTTGGCCTCGATCTCCGCCTCGAGGGCCGCTATCGCCTCATCTGTCAGGGCCCGGGAGTCCTCGTAGCTCTCGACGGGCGCCCGGATGCCGAGTCCGGACGCGCCTGCGAGGTCGATGACCGCCCACGTGCGCTCGTCCTGGATCTGACTGATGAGACCGCCGGGACCGCTCGCAGCGCGGGCCAGCTGGGCCTGGCTGCGGAGATCCTGCATCTCCCGCGCCTGCCCATAGACGTCGACCATCGTCCTCGCCAGCAGGGCAGCCAGCGGAACCGCCAGGGTCAGGGCCAGCTTGACCCGAATCGGTGTGCGTCGCACTCGTACCCCTTTCGTTCAAAGGGACCGACCGAGTTGATGCACCCTCGCGACACCCGGCTGGCGCCGCGATCCCCCCAACAGGTATCTCTGGCAGTAGTCCCAGCGCCACGGACTGTAACGCCTCGCGATCCTTGGTGCAATAGGATGCCCGCGATGCATCCTCAGGGTTCTTGACGCACAGGAGCCCCGGCCAGGACGGCCGGGGCTCAAGAGAAATGGGGATGTCGCCTGCAGCTACGACGACCCGGCTGCCGCCGTCTCGGCGGACCCCCCATGGTCGTGATCGCAGAGACGCTCTTCGCCCTCGGGGATCACGCCGCCACCATTGCCCTCGAGGGCGGCGAAGGGTCCACACTCGTGCGGCGTGATCCACACGTGGACCATGGGCGACTGGCCGGTGCGGAACGTCCCCGGGGGACACTCGGCGGGCGGAGCCGCCAGCGCGCCCACGCGCCACTTGTTCTCTTCGCCCGTGTAACAGAGGTCGTCGTGCTCGTGCCATTGGATGAGCGCACCGCCGATGTTGGGCGCCTCGTCGAGCGCGACCCCGCGGTTGAGCATGTACATGGCGGCCACCAGGGTTTTCTGCCCCGTATCGTCGACCTCGAACACGAGCGACTCCGGGTAGTCGGGATCGAACTCGCGACCGTCGTCGAGCAGCGGCCAGTTGACGTAGTGCTCGAAGCCGGTGATGCCATCGCCGATCGAGTACCAGCCCTGCGCTTCGAGGGTCGTCCAGTCGGCGAACTGGGGCAGCGTCTCGAGCGTGTCGGTGACGAGCTGCTCGGCCTCGGCCTGCTGCTCGGGCGTCACGCCCGGGGTGCCGCCGAGGTCGACGGGCAGGGTGGCGTCGTACGGCTTGGGAACCGCCGCGGCGTGGTCGTCGTGCCCGTCAGCCGCGGCGTGGTCGTCGTGCCCGTCGGCCTCGTCGCCATGATCATGACCTGCCATCTCGCCCTCGTGCCCGTGCTCACCGTCGGCGTGGGAGTGGTTGCCCGTTGCGACCATGCCCGGCACTGCCAGACCGAGGGTCGCCACCGCGGCCAAGCCGACGAGCACCGGCCGGGGCCGGGCGACCCAGCTCACCCGCCGGGCCAGGGCCAGCACCGCCCCGACCACCGCGACGGCGGCCAGTCCGGAGGCGAGGCTGTCGGCGAACTGAGCGCTCTCCTTGGTGTCGAGCCCGTCGACGAAGCCGATGCCCGACGTCTTCGCGAGCACCCATCCACCGAGCGCCGCACCGTTGATCGCGATGCCGGACAGGCTCGCGAACGTGCCGGAGCGGACCATCGCGAACGCGCCCCAGCCGATCTGCAGGGCGGCGGTCACGGCGAAGGCGACAGCGGCGGAGCGGGGATCGGCATGCGCGCCAGCAGCCGTGGCATGGATGGCGCCCGCGCCGAGCGACGCGACCGCCGCAGCGCGCAGCGCGCCGGGAACCGACGGTGCGGCGGTGCTCCCGTCCGAGGGTGTGTCGTCTGGATGGAAGCTGCTCACAACGGATCTCCCGGCACGGCTCGAACGCAATACGGTCGGTAACTTAGTCGGCTCGCGACGAGCAACATGAACCCGGCGTCAGGTTGACATCGACCGTTCACCTACCGGTGACCCGAGGTCTCACCCGAGGCCGGCAGAAGCACGACCTGGTCGAGGTCCGGCCGTTTCTGGTGACGCGATCTGCGGCGGTCGCACGAAACACGTCACCAGAACGGAGGGAGGGGGACAGGGGCGCAGTCCGGCACCCGGCCAGAGGGCCCGACGGCCTGCCACGGCCGGGCCCCCGAGTAGCCCGGCCAGGGCAGCCCGCCCCCGGGGTCAGCCGGCCCGGGTTACAGCTGTCGGATCGACTTCGGTTCAGGCGTTCAGGCCGGATGGCCGTGCGCGTGATCGCAGAGGCGTTCCTCGCCCGCCTCGATCTGGCCGGCGCCGACGCCCTCGAGAGCGGAGAAGGGCCCGCACTCGTGGGGGATGATCCACACGTGGACCATGGGCACCGGGTCGCCGATGCGGGTGGTACCCGGCGCGCACTCCTGCGGCGGCGGGGCGACACCGGCGACGAACCACGCACCGGGGTCGCCGGCGAAGCACAGGTCGTCGTGGATGTGCCACTGGACCAGCTCGCCGCCCACCGGCGGCACGTCCTCGAGCGTGGTGCCCTGGTTGGCCATGTACATGGCGGCGGCCAGCGTGCGGGAGCCGTCCTGGTTGACCTTGTAGACGAGCGACTCGGGGTAGTCCGGGTCGAGCTCGATGTCGTCGACGATCAGGTCCCACTTCATGAAGTGCTCGTAGCCCGTCATGCCGTCGCGGATGGAGCGGTAGCCCATCGCCTCGGCCGTGGCCGTGTCGGCGAACTGCGGCAGCCGCTCCAGAGTGATGGTGACGAGCTCCTCGGCGTCGGCCTGCTCCTCCGCCGACACGCCGGGCACGCCGCCCAGGTCGACGGGAAGCGTGGCGTCGTACGGCTTGGCCTCTGCCGCCGCCATCTCCGCGTGGTCGTGGCCCGCCGCGGCCTCGGCGCCGTGGTCGCCGCCGTGATCGTCGTGACCTGCCCCGGAATGGTCGTGGCTGCCCGTGCTGACCATGCCGGGAACCGCCAGCGCCAGCGTGGCGACCGCTGCGACACCGACCAGCGCCGGGCGGGGCCGTGACGCCCACGAGATGCGGCCGGCCAACGACAGCACCGCGCCGACGACGGCCACCGCGGCGAGGCCGGCCGCCAGGGAGTCGGCGAACTGGGCGCTCTCCTTCGTGTCGAGGCCGTCGATGAACCCGATGCCCGAGGTCTTGGCGAGCACCCAGCCGCCGAGGGCACCGAGGTTGATGGCGGCGCCGAGCAGGCTGATCAGACGGTGCGTGCGGACGAGCGCGAGCGCCCCCCACCCGATCTGCAGCGCGGCGGTGACCGCGAAGGCGATGACGACGCCGCGGTGCTCGCTGTGCGCGCCTGCGGCGGTGGCGTGGATGGCCCCCGCACCGAGCGACGCGATGGCCGCCGCCCGCAGTGCGCCTGGAATGCCGGCCGAGGACCCGCCGGTGTCGCCCGCGGCGCCGCTGGAGCCGCCCGGGTCGTCCGGCCCTGCCGGTTCGGCCGGGCCGGTGTCGTTCGTGTCGATCGTGGTCACGTGGTTTCCCCCTACGCGCGGCCCGCGGGCGTGCGGACGAAAACTTACTCGCGGATACTTATCGGTGCGCCCTCAATTGGCGGTCTCCGCCGTGACCTGGGCCGCGGCCCGGTACTCGTCCCGGAGGCGCCGCTTGTAGAGCTTCCCGCTGTCGGTGCGGGGCAGCTCGTCCGTGAAGTCGACGCGGCGCGGGCACTTGAAGTGCGCCAGCCCGGCCCGGCAGTGCTCGATCAGCTCGGCGGCCAGGTCGTCCGATCCCGCGACGCCCTCGCGCAGCTCGACCACGGCGACGACCGACTCGCCCCAGTCGGGATCGGGCACCCCGATCACCGCCGCGTCGCCGACCGCCGGATGGCCGAGCAGCTCGGCCTCGACCTCGGCCGGGGACACGTTGACTCCCCCGCTGATGATCAGGTCCGCGCTGCGGTCGGTGAGGAACAGGTAGCCGTCGGTGTCGAGGTAGCCGACATCGCCCATCGTGTAGTAGTCGCCCCG
>DASUQS010000137.1:0-3431 GCA_036280455.1 Acidimicrobiales bacterium | reverse complement strand
AGCCCGACGGCTGGCCCCGGCCACGCCTCGGCGCCGGCCCCGGCGCTCATGGCATCGACGCGGGCGCTCCCGGCCGACCTGCGAGCGCGCCGAGGGAGGCCGACACCGGCGACCCCGGCACGGGCGAGTGCGAGCAGGAGGCTCCCGGCCAGCAGGCCGGCGAGATGGCCGGCCCGAAGATCGCCGAGCGGCCAGCGCACGGCGGCGTCCGCCACCGCCTCGAGCCACCAGAGCATCAGCCGCGTCGGCAGGTGGATCATCGCCGCCGGGACCCCGCCGACCAGGCCGGCGACGAGTCCGCCCGTGAGCCCCCACACCATCAGCGGCCCGGCCGCCGGAGCGGCCAGCATGTTCGCCGGCAGCGACGCGAGCGGCACCGTGTCGAACGTGGCCACGAGCAGGGGCGACACCGCCGCCTGGGCCGCGACGGTGACGGACAGCGGGGCCGCGAACCAGCGGGGGCCCGGGAGCCACGCCTCGATCCGGCTCGCACCGAGGACGATGCCCGCGGCACCGGCCACCGACAGCCGGAAGCCCAGCGACGTGGCCAGGAGCGGGTCGATCAGGAGCATGCCGGTCACCCCCAGGGTGAGCGTGCGCACCGACGAGGCCGGACGGCCCGCGGCGGCGCCCACCGCCGCCACCGACGCCATGGCGGTCGCCCGCAGGACCGACGGCTCCGCCCGGGTGACGAGCGCGAACATCGCCAGGACGCCGAGCGTGACCACCAGCCGCGGCCCGAAGCGCAGCCGGGTCAGCAATGGTGCGAAGACGACCATGACGAAGGCGACGTTCTGACCAGACACGGCGAGCAGGTGGGTGAGCCCAGCCGCCTTGAAGGCGTCCTCCATGTCGGCGGGTTGGGCGCGGTCGTCGCCGAGCGTGATGCCGGCGAGGAGGCTGCGCTGGCGCTCCGGCAGCCCCTCCGCCCCGCGGGCGAGGGTGCGGCGCAGGTCGTTCGCGAGCCGCGTGGCCGGGCCCCCGGCGCGCCACCCCGTCACCGTCTCGATCGTCATCCGGCCGGCGATGTGGCGATGGCGCAGCCAGGCGTCACCGGGGTCGGCGTCGCGCAACCGTCCGATCACCGTCACGCGCTCCCCCGCCAGCCGGTCGTCGAGGGCCCCGGCCGCGGAGGCCCGTGACGTCGCGCGCAGGCGGCGACCGTCGAGGCGCACGTCGACCGTGACGCCGCCGCGCCCGTCCGGCTCGGGATCGCCGACGAGGACGACCTCGGTGTGGATGTCGCCAGTCGCGAGCGGCGCGTCGAGGCCGTCGACCGCCCGCTGCCCCAGCGCCGCAGCCAGCAGCGCCACGCCGACGCACAGCAGCTCGGGCCTCAGCCGGTGCCGGATGATCCACACGGCCGCGGCCAGCACGCCGAGCGCGACCAGGACCGACACCCGCGGCAGATGACCGTCCGCCGCACCGAGGGCGCCGCAGAAGGCGGCCACGGCCAGGACCGTGCACCACAGGTCCGACACCGGTCACACCGTGGCCTGCGGGCGGATCTGCTCGAGCTTCGCGTCGCCGATGCCCCGGACGTCGATCAGGTCGTCGACCGACGCGAACGGACCGTTCTGCTCGCGATGGGCGATGATCGCCTCCGCCGTGGCGGGGCCGACACCCGGGAGCTCCTCGAGCTCCGCGGCGGAGGCCCGATTGATGTCGACCGGGCCACCCGCGGCGTCGCCGCCGACCGCCGCCGCGCCCTCCGCTCCCGCCGCAGCACCGACCGGTGGCAACGGCGGCTCCTCGCCGATGCGCAGGACGTAGACCTGCTGACCGTCGACGAGCGCGGCAGCGAGGTTGATGCGCGCAAGGTCGGCGTCGCCGGTCGCACCGCCAGCCGCCCCGACCGCGTCGACCACCCGCGCCCCTGCGGGCAGGCGCTGCACCCCCGGCGCCGCCACCGCCCCCACGACATGGACCACCACCTGTCCTGCGGCACCGCTCTCCCCCGCCGTGCCGAGGGTTCCGTCGCTGGCCGGCACGGCGCCTCCCGCGCCTCCGGTGGCGTCGACCCCGGGGGCCGTCGCCGCCGCCTCCACCGGCGCGTCCCCCGCGGCGCCACCACCCGCAGCTGCAGCGCCGTCGGCCGCCGCCACCGGCTCGGCGAGGGGGATCTCCGCCTCGGGTGGCGGAGCGGGCGGCGCGAGCAGACGCAATCCCACCGCGACGACCACGACCACCGCCACCACGACACCGACGACTCGTCCAGGCGAGCCCCCGGCTGCGGCAAGGTCGTCGAGCCGGTCGCGCCAGGTGCGGGGCGGAAGGGGACGACGCAGGACCTCGTCGTCGGGGTCGTAGACGTCGGTCGGATCGTCCAGGTCGGACATCGCCGTCCTCCGGGGGCACGACGGCACCGACACAGGCCGGGCACGTCAGCGTTCGCAGCGGCCGCGGTTGCGGCGATCGGCGTGCGGGTGGCCCGTCGGGACGGGGCGACACGCGATGCGGCCGTCGAACGGCGAGGAACCGGACACCTCGCTGAGGCGCTTCGGCCGGACAAAGGTAACCCACGCACACGTGCACCTCGGACAGTGCCGGGAACGGAGGTCTGCCGCGAACCGCCGGCGGCCAGTCCCCCACCTCGAACCGGACGTGGGCCCAGCGACGCAGGGCCACCTCGAACACACCCGAGCGATGTGACTCGACGGTGATCGCGCGCCGGTGCCGGCGCGGGGCATGATCGGGCGGTGCAGCTCACGGCCGATGCCGCCATCGCCAACGCCCACGCCTGGTTCGAGGTGAACAGCGGCTGGGCCCCGCCCGACGAGGACACCCTCGCCGAGTGGGTCGACGACGGCGTCTGCCGGTGCCCCGACGAATGCATGGTCGAGCCCGAGGCGTGGTGCGACCACGGGCTGGCCTCGTGGTGGCTCATCCTGCGAGCGCTCGGCTGACGCCGAGTATGAACAGGGCCCCCTCAGGGGCCTCACGCGTCCCGCGCCTCGCCGAGCCCCCTGGCCGCAAGCCTGGCCGGACGTGATCCGCAACCCGGTCAGTCGGTGGGAGGGGCAGACCGCCGAGCGGCGGAGCCCGGGCGCGGGTGCCCGGCACCGGGAGCGGGACCACCAGGCACCGTGCCCGAGACCGCCCGCCGGGCGAGCCACTCGGCCTCGATCTCGTGGGGGATCCGCCGGTAGGCGGCCCAGTGGGGCAGGCCCCGCATCCGCTGGCGCACGTACGCGCCGAGATAGCGGCGCAGGAACCCCACCAGGCCCTGCTCCCGCCACTGGCGGACGTGCTCCAGCTCGTGGCGGAGCAGCCGCTCGTTGCCCACGCCCCGGCGACGCATGAGGATCAGCGGGCCGAGGGTGGTCGCGGTGGCTCCCGGCGCGGCGGGGCCGATCAGCAGCCAGTACCCCTCGTGACGTTCGAGCCGCATGGTCGCCCCTCCCCCGGTGCCGCCGACGTCAGAAGAGCTG
>DASUQS010000136.1:0-16153 GCA_036280455.1 Acidimicrobiales bacterium | reverse complement strand
CCGCCCGCCGCCGGCGCGTGCCGCGTGCCGCGTGCCGCGTGCCGCGTGCCGCGTGCCGCGTGCCGCGTGCCGCGTGTCTCCCGACCGGTGTCGCCGTCCGGCTGGCGCGTGCCGCGTGCCGCCGGCGGGGGTCGCCGTCCGGCCGCCGCCGGCGCGTGCCGCGTGCCGCGTGCCGCGTGCCGCGTGCCGTCCGGCCGGTGCCGCCGCCGGCGCGTGGCGCGTGTCGCCCGACCGGGGACGCCGTCTGGCTCCCGGTGTCGCCGACTGGCGCGTGCCGTCCGCCGCCTACCAGCTGCCGCCGCCGCCACCGCCCGCGCCGCCGCCGATCGATCCGCCACCGAAGCTCCCGCCCCCGCTCCCGCTGGATGAGGGGGCCGTGGCGGCCGCGGAGGTCGAGGAGATCAGCAGCGGCGCCATGTACGCGTACTGCACCCCGGCGGTGTCCGGCGGCACGGTGGACGCCTGGACCGCCCGTGACCAGCGGTCGATCTCGCCGACCGCCAGAGCCCACGCCGTGTACTCGCGCAGCACGCCCCGCTTGGCCGCCTCGTCCGCGTGGTAGCCCTCGGACTCGGCGAGGAAGCGGCGGAACGACTCCACGCGCAGCCACAGCGCGGATCCCGCGGCGGTGCGGACGTGCAGCTCCCAGGCGCCGATCGCCGCGGCCAGTCCGCCGCCGGCGAGGAGGCCGCCGACGAGCGCGACCACCAGCCAACCGGCGCCGAAGCGGTTGGCGAGCACGCCGCCGAGGGCCGCGATGCCGAGGCCCACGAGGGCGACGATGAAGCCGAGCACCCGGACCACGATCTTGCGGGCGTCGGCGGCCCGGTCCCACAGGCCGCTGTCGCGGCGCCAGGCCTCGAGCTGGCTGCCGACGAGGCTCCACCCACTGGCGAAGTCCTTGTCGTACTTGCCCAGCGTGAGAAACGGCCCGCGGGCGAACATCCGGGCGAACACCGCTTGCTGGTCGGGCGCGGCCGGGGCGCCGGCGATGCGCCGGATGGTGGTGCTCCGGCCTGCGCCCTCGAGGTCGATGACGCCGTCGACCGCCGCCTGGATGAGCCACGCCACCTTGTGCTGGCTGGTCACCGATTCCTCCAGCACCACGCCGCCCTGCGCGGGCGTGATGCCGGACGGCGGGGCGAACTCGATCGTCGCCATCTCCGCGAGCTCGGCGTGGTCGACGCGGATCTCGGAGCTGGCGGGCGTCTGGTGGCCGGACGACCACCCTTGCGCGGGCGCGGCGGGAGCGGTCGCCGGCGGCGCGGGGCGCGGCGGCGCGGGGCGGCCGGCGGCCTCCGCCGTGCCCGGCATCGCGCCGGGCACCGGGGGCGGCGCGGGTACGGGCCCGGGTGCCCCGGCGGACGAGTGGGACGAGTGGGACGAGTGCGACGGCGCCGTCGGCCAGGGTGTCGATCCGCCGAGCGGGGCGCCGCCGTACGCGGCGTCGGCGGCGCCGCCGGGGGACACGTGCTCCCGCCCGGCTCGACGCACCAGCCAGGTGGTGGGGACCGCGGCCAGCGCGGCCGCGGCCACCGCCGTGCCCGCTGGGGGCAGCAGGCCGGTGCCGGGATCGTCCGGTGCGTCGACGGGCGGTGACGGCGGGGTCGGCGTCGTGGCGAGGGACTGGCCGACCCGGCCCTCCACCGACACGCCCTCGTTGGCCCCGAGGCTGTCGATGCTGACCGCCAGGTGGCCGGGCTCGACCTCGCGGATGTCGCACGAGTCGGGTGAGCGCCGGTTGCCCTCGATGCAGATCGCCTCGTCGAGCTCGAACGGCGTCACCAGGTGGATCTCCACCTCGCCCATGCCCACGTCCCACCCGTCGCCGACGGCCTCCCAGTCGACCGTGTCCCCCCGGCGCACGCCCGGAAGCTGGTAGTCGATCTGGTAGCGGTGCTTCCCCGACACGGTGCTGTCGGGATCGCCGACGCGGATGCTGACGCCATCGCCCCAGGGCGTGACGGAGACCTGGTCGGGGGCGGTCGGCGAGGACACCGCGATCTGGGCGTCGACGTCCATCCCGGGGATCTCGCGGATGATGCCGTGCCTGTCGGTGGCGGTGCCGAAGTTGTAGTCGATCACCTCGACGACCTCGGCCGATCCGGTGTCGTCCACCGCGGCGGTGGTCCAGTAGCGCTCGATGCGCTCGGTATTGCCCGCCACGCCGCCGATGAACGCCGCGACGCCGACGAGCAGGCTGCCGCCCGCGATGAGTCCGATGTCGAAGCGTCGCCGCTGTCTGGTCCGCACGACGGCCGACGCTATCGCCGCCGCGTCCCAGGCCGGGATCGCGTGGACCCCGCCTGGTAGAACACGTTCTACCTATGCGCTTCACATACGCCGAGTCGATGTGCGACCCGACCTTCCTCGCCCCTCTCGCCCAAGCGGCCGAGGACGCCGGCTTCGACTCGTTCTCGGTGCCGGACAGCCTGTTCTTCCCGGCGCACTCCGACGCCCGCTACCCCTACAACCCGGACGGCGACCGGGAGTTCCTCGAGGACAAGCCGATCCTCGAACCCTTCACGCTCATCCCCGCGCTCGCGGCGGTGACCGAGCGCCTCCGCTTCACGACCTTCGTGGTCAAGGCGCCGGTGCGTCCCGCCGTCCTCCTGGCCAAGCAGGCGGCCAGCGTGGCCGTGCTGTCCGGCAACCGCCTGCGCCTCGGCGTCGGCATCAGCCCCTGGCCCGAGGACTTCGCCGCCCTCGGCCAGCCCTGGGAACGGCGCGGCGACCGCCTCGACGAGACGATCGCCGTCGTGCGCGGGCTCACCGCCGGCGGCTGGTTCGAGCACCACGGCGAGCTCATCGACGTTGCGCGGATGAAGCTCAGCCCGGTGCCCACCGAACCGATCCCGATCCTGGTCGGCGGGCATGCCGACAGGGCGCTGCGGCGGGCGGCGACGCTCGGGGACGGCTGGGTCCACGGCGGCGGCGACCCGGCGGACCTGCCCCGCCTGCTCGACCGTCTCGCGGAGCTTCGCCGGGAGGCGGGCCGCGAGGGCGAGCCGTTCGAGGTGCACGTCATCTCGATGGACGCCTACTCGGTCGACGGCGTGCGCCGGCTGGAGGACGCCGGCGTCACCGACGTCGTCGTCGGGTTCCGCTACCCCTACGTCGCCGGGCCGGACACCGAGTCGCTGCAGGACAAGCTCGACCCGCTCCGCCGCTTCGCGGAGAACGTCATCGCCAAGGCGGCGTGATCGCGCTCAGTCCTCGTCGGGGGCGCGGACGACGACCACGGGGCAGGGGGCGTGGTTGACCACGGCCATGGCCACGGAGCCGAGCATCAGGCGCGACAGGCCCGTGCGTCCGTGGGAGCCGACGACCACCAGGTCGGCGCCCTCGGCCACCTCGACCAACGTCACCGAGGGGCCGCCCGGCAGGATCGTGACCTGCACGTCCGGCGCCGGTCCGCCGAGCTCGGCGACCGCCGTCGCGACCAGCTCTTCGACCGAGGCCCGCGCGGCCGAGTCGATCGCCGACTCGTCGACGGGGATGACGAGCGTGGCGCCGAAGGGCAGGGCCGACACGGGCGGCGTCCAGGCGTGCACGACCTCGACCGTGGCCTGTCGCAGGAGGCCCTCGGCGAGCGCCCAACGCAGCGCCGCGGCCGCCTGGTCGGAGTCGTCGACACCGACGACGATGCGCCCCGCCGCGCTGGCGCCCTCGCGAGCGGCTGACGGGGAGGTGGCCGGCGAGACCTGAGGATCGTTGCTCATCACCTGTGGTCTACCCGATGGCGCGCGTCAGAGGTGCACCGGCCGACGTACCCTCACGCACGCGTGAAGTCCGTCGCTCTCATCCTCAGCTACCTGTCGAGCCCGGTGCGCCGGCGCAACCTCCGGGTCGTGGCCTGGCTGCTGGTCGCGCTCGTGGTGCTGGTGGCGTTGTTCAGCGTGATCTTCCACGTTCTCATGGCCCGCGAGGGGCGTGACCACAGCTGGACCACCGGCGTCTACTGGACCTTCACGACGATGTCCACGCTGGGCTTCGGCGACATCACGTTCGAATCCGACGCCGGCCGGGCGTTCTCCGTCGTCGTCCTGATCAGCGGCGCGCTGTTCATCCTGGTGCTGCTGCCGTTCGCGTTCATCCAGTTCGTGTTCACGCCCTGGATGGAGCAGCGGGAGGCTGCCCGCGCTCCCCGCAAGCTGCCGACCGACACCAACGGCCACATCGTGCTCACCAACCTGAGCGAGATCGAGGACACGCTCATCAAGCGGGCCAGGCGCGCCAAGGTGCCCTACGTGGTCATCGTGCCCGATCTCCAGCGGGCGCTGGCGCTGCACGACCGGGGCTACCGGGTGATGGTGGGCGAGCTGGACGACCGCCGCACCTACCAGGCGGCCCGGGTCGAGCACGCCGCTCTCGTGGCCTCCACCCAGCCCGACACCACGAACTCGAACATCGCCTTCACGGTGCGCGAGTTCGACGCGACGGTGCCGATCGTCGTGACGGCCTCGTCCGCACCGTCGGTCGACGTGCTCACGCTGGCCGGCGCCGACCGCGTGCTCAAGCTCGGCTACATGCTCGGCGACGCCATGGCCCGGCGTGTGCTCGGCAACGCCGACAGCCACATCGTGGGCGCCATCGACGACCTGGTGGTGGCCGAGGCCAGCGCCGCGCTCACCACCCTGGTCGGCAGCACCCTCGGCGAGCTCGACGTCCGGGACCAGTGCGGGGTGAACGTGGTGGGCGTCTGGGAGCGCGGCACGTTCGAGGTCGCCCGCGCCGACCTGGCGATCACCGACCGCTCGGTGCTCATCCTCACGGGCGACCGCGACCAGCTCGCCTGCTACGACTCGATGTACGGCTCCCGGCGCGACACCGACACGCCGGTGGTGATCGTGGGTGGCGGACGGGTCGGCCGCGCCGCGGGGCAGGTGCTCGACGCCGCCGGCATCCACCACACGATCATCGAGCAGCAGGCGGGGCGGATCCGCAACCCGGACCACTACGTCCAGGGCGACGCGGCCGACATCGACGTGCTCGAGGCCGCGGGGCTGCGCGAGGCCTCGGCGGTGCTGGTGACCACCCACGAGGACGACGTCAACGTGTACCTCACGCTGTACGTCCGCAAGCTGCAGCCGGACATCCAGATCATCAGCCGGGCCAACCTCGACCGCAACGTGTCGACCCTCCACCGCGCCGGTGCCGACGCGGTGCTGTCGTACGCGTCGCTCGGCGCGACGGAGATCTGGAACGAGCTGGGCCCCGACGACAGCCTGGTGCTGGCGGAGGGCCTCGACGTGTTCCGGGTGCCGGTGCCCGACTGGCTGGCCGGACGCACGCTGGCGGAGTCGGCGTTGCGCAGCGAGACGGGCTGCAACGTGCTCGGTCTGGTGCGCGAGGGCAGCGACCGGGTCGAGCCGACGCCCGCGCCGACGACACCGCTTCCCGCGCACGCCTCGCTCGTGATGATCGGCGACGCCCGCGCCCAGGAGCGCTTCTACGAGCGCGACAGCGGATAGCCGGCGTCCGGCGTCCGGCGTCCGGCGGGACGGTTTCCGACCTGTCGGGATCGCCGATCTCCGTGCCGCCCCGATCGCCGTGACGAGGTCGACACGACGGATCGCGCCCGGCTGCGGAGCGGGAGGCTAGAACCGCGTTTCAGTAAGGTGTGCGGGCATGGACGCCCCGTTCGACATCGGGATCATCGACACGATGATCGGGTTCCCCGCCGCCGACATGAAGCAGCTCTACGCCTTCATCACCCGGCAGACCAAGGACAAGGAGTCCAAGGACGACTTCGAGTTCCCGGTCGAGTACATGTTCAAGGACGTGCCCGACAAGGCGTTCGAGGCGGGCATCGATCCCGTGGGCGTGACCCTGCGCGAGATGGACCTGTGGGGCATCGAGAAGGGCCTCGTCGGCGTCCACGGCGAGGACGGCGCCCGAGCGGTGAAGCTGCACCCCGACCGGTTCATCCCCGCCATCTCGGTCGACGCCAACGACGGCATGACCGCCGTGCGTGCCATCACCGAGGCGTACGAGACCTGGGGCGTCCGGGCCGTGACCATGTTCCCCGCCGGGATGTTCCCGCAGGTGCCGATCAACGACAAGAAGATGTACCCCATCTACGCCAAGTGCGCGGAGCTGGGCATCGCCGCGTTCGTGTGCGCCGGCATCCCCGGGCCACGGGTGAAGTTCGCCTGCCAGCACGTCGAGCTGATCGACGAGGTGTGCTTCGACTTCCCCGACCTCGTCTTCGTCACCCGGCACGGGTGCGAGCCGTGGGAGGACCTGATCGTCAAGCTCATGCTCAAGTGGCCGAACCTGCACTACTCGACCAGCGCGTTCGCCCCCCGCTACTACCCGAAGGCGATCGTCGACTACGCCAACACGCGGGGCGCCGACCGCATCATCTACGGCGGCTACTTCCCGATGGGGCTCTCGCTCGAACGCATCCGGGGCGAGCTGCCGGGCGTCGGGTTCAAGGACGACGTCTGGCCGAAGTTCCTGCGCCACAACGCCGAACGGGTCCTCGGCCTGTAGGCCGACCCCCACGCTGCGCCGGTCCCGCCCGCCATGTCCCGCAACGACGCCCCGCCCCAACCGGTCGAGTCGATGTCGGCCGCCCAGCGCGAACGCCGGCAGCGGGTCCTCGACGCCGTCGTGGAGCTGGTGGCTGCAGGCCGCCTCGACGACATGGGCATGAAGGACATCGCCGACCGCTCGGGCGTGGCGCTCGGCACCATCTACCGCTACTTCTCGTCGCGCGACCACGTGGCGGCCGCCGCCCTGCTGGAGTGGGCGCGGGCGCTCGACGGTGGGCAGGTCATGGCGACGGACGCCGGCTCCGGTGGCCAGAGTGCGGGCAATGCGCCCGGCGCTGGCGGCGGGGGCACGGTGGCTTCGGGTGGCGCCGGTGCTGCGACGGGCGCCGGTGCTGCCACCGGCGCGGATGGCACGGGCGTCGACGGCAGGGGCTCGATGGCCGACCGGCTGGTCGCGATCCTGCATCGGGCGGTGCGGGCGTACGAGCGGCAGCCGAGCTTCGCCCGGCTGCTGATCCTGGCCGCCACCTCGACCGACCCGTTCGCCAGCGACGCGTTCGCCCAGATGGGTGGGTCGGTGTACGACACGCTGGGCTCGGCGCTCGACGGGCTCGACCCGGTGGAGCGTCGGCGCGTCCTCGACGTCGTGGGTGCCGTCTGGTACCAGGCGATGATCGAGTGGGTGAACGACCGCAAGACGATCGCCCAGGTCTACGAGTCGGTGGAGTCGGCCGCCCGGCTGGTGCTGGCCGGGTTCGAACCCGCTCGCTGACCCCCCTCCCAGGATTTTCTACGCGGTTCTGGTCGCTGGAGCGACCAGAACCGGGGGCGAAGTTCGCTATGGAGTCGCTGCGCGAGGCGGACGAAGCGTTGCGTCAGGCAGTCGGGCGCTGCGGCCAGGCGACGTCGACCACCAGGCCGGTGTGGTCGCTGGCCACCCGCCCGGTGAGCGTGTCGTCGAAAGCCAGGGCGGCGGACAGGATGCGCCCGGCGCTGCCCGCCCGCATGAACGGGTCGCCGACGAACACGTAGTCGACGCGCTTGCGAGGGCTGTTCATCGCCGCGGCGATCGGGTTGCGGCGCCAGTCGTGCGTGAAGCCCGGTCCCTCGCCGGCCGTCCGCCAGGCGTCCTGGTAGTGGGTGGTGCGACCGTCGAGCGCGGTCATGCCGGTGAGGAAGCGGATCTCGTCGCTCTCGGGCTCCGCGTTGAAGTCGCCACAGAGGATCGGGGGCATCGCCTCCCGCGGGGTCTGGAGGGTGACGATCGTGTCGAGGTCGCCCCGCGCGGCCCGGATCAACTCGTCGATCGCCAGCACCTGGGCGGCGCGGTGGCGGCCGTGCTCGGGCGCGGCGGCCAGATGGGTGGAGAAGACGTCGAGGCCCGCGGTGCGCACGTGCAGCAGCTCCCACGGGATGTCGTCGACCCCGGGGTGGAGTCCGGCGACGACCGGCAGCACGTGGAAGGCGTGCTCGTCGATCGGCCAGCGGGACAGGACGGCCGAGCCGAAGCGCAGCTCCGGGTCAGGCCACACCGCGGCGGGGAACCCGCCGCCGCCGAAGCGCCAGTGCCAGCCGGCGTCGGGCGTGTGGTCGACGATCCAGCCGGCCGAGTTGCCGCTGTTGCCGTCCTCCCACACCTCCTGCAGGCACACGACGTCGGGTGCCAGGTGCTCCAGCCACTCGACGATCAGGCCGCGCCGCTCGTCCCACCCCGGCTCGAACAGCGACCCCACGTTCAGCTGCGCGATGCGCAGGACCCCCTCACCCATCCTCGGACGGTACCCCGCCCGCTCCTCCCCGGGTTTCCAACAGGAACGGCTGCCCTGGGGTGGCCGGATCCGCTGGGGAGGTCGTCGAACGTCCGTTGTCTCAGTGCCGGCCGCACGAGGCGCGCACCAGGTCGTCGGCGAGCGCCACCGCGACGGTGGCTGGTCCTCTGCGTCCGAGCATCGGGCCGCTGCTGTAGATGCCGTCGATGAGCAGCGTGAGCTGGTCGGCCAACGTCCGCGGGTCATGGGCTCCGGCGCGTGTGGCGAGGTCCCGGAGGCGCGCGCGGAGCTTCCTGACGTGGTCCACCGCGACCTTGCGGGCGGGGTGGCCCTCGTCGGGGAACTCGGCGTGGGTGAAGCGGAACGGACACGCCCGGAACCCCGGCGCCGACACCTGCTGGACCGCGGCTCGCACCAGCTCCACGAGTTGTCGCTCGGGTGCGTCGTCGTGGGGTGCGATCGCCGCGTCCATGATGGCGCTCCACTCCTCCTGACAGCGCTCCAGGTAGGCGGCGACCAGTTCGTCCTTGCTAGCGAACTCCCGGTACAGCACGTTCTTGCCGCAGCCGCACCGGTCGATGACCTGCTGCAGCCCGACCGCGCGCGCGCCGCGCTCGCGGAAGAGGTCGGAGGCGGCATCGAGGATGCGATCACGCGTGTCGGGTGCGGGGGTGCGTGCCATTGCGCCGGAGCGTACCGGACCGATCGGTCCCTCCGGGCCGGAAAGCCCTTGACGGTTCTGCCGGCCGCCATGTTTAGTGGACCGAACGGTCCGGGACCGATCGGTCCGCCGAGCCACCGAGGAGAACACATGACACGTCAGACCATCGAGGGAGCACCCTGATGCGTGCACTGCTCTACGACCCCGACGCCCCGTCCGGGCTCGCCCTCGGGCAGGTATCCGATCCCGTCGCGCAGCCGTCGGAGGCGCTCGTCGGCGTGGCCGCCATCTCGGTCAACTTCGCCGACGTGGCGTTTCCCGACCTTCAGGTGCCGGGCGCGGTGCCAGGGTTCGACGCCGCGGGCGTGGTGCTGGCGGCTGCGGCCGACGGTTCCGGCCCGGCGGTCGGCACCCGGGTGGCCACCTTCGGCTGGTCCGGGGGATGGGCCGAGCGGCGGGTCGTCGAGGCCGGCGAGCTCGCGACCGTGCCCGACGCCGTCGACCTCGGGGTGGCGGCTGCGCTCCCCGTGGCCGGGGTCACGGCGCTCCGGGCGCTGCGGCAACTCGGCTCGCTGATCGGCCGCAGAGTGCTGATCACCGGCGCGTCCGGCGGCGTCGGCCGCTTCGCCGTGCAGCTGGCGTCGAGGGCCGGGGCGCACGTCGTCGCATCCGTCGGCACCGCCGAGCGGGGCGAAGGCCTGACCGCACTGGGGGCGGCGGAGGTCGTCGTCG
This sequence comes from Acidimicrobiales bacterium, assembly GCA_036280455.1. Taxonomy (GTDB): domain Bacteria; phylum Actinomycetota; class Acidimicrobiia; order Acidimicrobiales; family VFJN01; genus ZC4RG19. The sequence continues at coordinate 6,491 of DASUQS010000136.1, read as the reverse complement.
GGCTCGACGGCGTCACGGGACCGTTCCACGGCGCCCTGGACAACGTCGGCGGCAGCACGCTCGCCCAGGTCTACGGCCTGCTCGCGGCCGGCGGCAGCGTCCAGAGCGTGGGGATGGCGTCGCTCGAACCGACCACGATCGACTTCGAGCAGGCCCGCCACGCCGGAGGCGGGGCTCGCATCGAGGCGTTCGCGGTCGGACCCGGGTTCGGCCCCGACCTCGCCTACCTGCTGGAGCTCGTCGCCTCGGGGGACCTCGACCCCCAGGTCGGCTGGCGAGGACCCTGGCAGAAGGCACCCGACGCCGTGGCCGCCCTGCTCGGCCGGCAGGTGCGGGGCAAGGCCGTGCTGGACGTGGCGTCATGAGCCGCCTCGACGGTCAACGTCTCGTGGTCATCGGCGGGACGAGCGGCATGGGCCTCGCGACCGTGCGGGCCGCAATCGCCCTCGGCGCCGAGGTGGTGGCCGCCGGCCGCCGGCCCCGGTCCGAACGGGAACCGGTCGCCGGAGCCCGGCAGGTCGAGGTGGACCTGACCGACGAGGCGTCGGTGCGCAGCCTGTTCGAGGGCGTGGGCGACCTCGACCACCTCGTGGTCACCGCCTCACCCGGGGCTCCCGGCGGCTTCCTGGACCAGGACCTCGCGGCGGCGCGGTCGTTCATGGACGGCAAGTTCTTCGGCAGCTGGACCGCAGCCCGGTACGCGGCGCCGCAGATGCGGGCCGGCGGGTCCATCACCTTCGTGACGGGCGCGGCGGTCGTCCGCCCACCCGCCCACGGTTCGATGATCACCGCCGCCTTCGCGGCCGTCGAGGGCCTCACCCGGGCGCTCGCCATCGAGCTCGGTCCGCGGCGGGTGAACACGATCCGGCCCGGCTACACCGACAGCGAGATGTGGTCGTTCCTCGCACCCCCGGCACGGAACGACCTGCGGCGGCGGGTCGCCGAGGCCATGCCGGTGCGCCGGATGGGCACCCCCGACGACATCGCCCACGCCGCCGTGTTCCTCATGACGAACCCGCAGGTCACCGGCACCGTGCTCGAGGTGACAGGCGGCGAGCCGCTCGTCGACGCATTGGAGCCGACATGATCCTGGTCACCGGAGCGACCGGCAACGTCGGCCGCGCCCTCGTGGACTCGCTTGCCGCCGGCGGGCACCGGGTGCGGGCGATCGCCCGTACGCCGGACCGGGCGGCCCTCCCAAGGTCGGTCGACGTCGTGCCGGCCGACCTGAGCGCACCGGAGACGGTGAGCGGGGCGCTGGCCGGGGTCGACAAGCTGTTCCTGCTGGGAGCGTTCCCCACCACCGGTGACGTGCTCGATCGGGCCCGGCATGCCGGCGTCGAGCACGTCGTCGTGCTGACGTCCCGATGTGTGATCGGCGGCGCCCCGGACAACGCCGTCACCCGCATGTGGCTCGATGCCGAAGCCGCCGTCGAGCGCTCGGGGCTGCCGTGGACGATCCTTCACCCGAGCGGGTTCCACTCCAACGCCCTGCGGTGGATCCCGCAGCTGCAGCAGGGCGACACCGTCCGGGCGCCCTGGCCCGACGTCCCGATCGGCCTCGATCGACCCAGCCGACATCGCGGCCGTGGCCGCCACGGTCCTCGTCGACGGCGACTACGAGGGCGCGGCGCTGGAGCTCAGCGGACCCGAGGCCCTCACCCCCGGCGACCTGGTCGGAGCGCTGGCGGAGGCGCTGCGGCGGCCGCTGCGCTACGAGCCGCTCGCCGTCGCCGACGCCCGCCGGGCGATGGCGGCCGACACGCCGCCCGAGGTCGTCGACGCGCTGTTCCGGTTCTTCAGCGACGGCGAGTTCGACGATGCGGGTGTCGTCGACACCGTGCTCGAGATCACAGGTCGCCGGCCGCGCACCTTCAGGCGGTGGGTCGAGGACCATGCCGACGAGCTTCGGTAGCTCGCCAGGGGGCTGGGGACCGACGCCGGCGCGCCGCGGCGTGGGACGCCGGGTCAGCGGTTGCCGGGGTGACCGACGAGCAGGGCTGATCCGCCACCACAGGAGGTCGCATCCGCGCGGCGGGAGGCGCGCCGGCGACGGCCGCCGTCCGTGAGGTCGTTCCTGGTGGGGTCAGGCCGAGAGGAGGGCGGCGGCGCTGCGGTCGAGCTCCGGGCCGATCACGGCGCGGTCGCCGCCCCGGGCAAGGGCGTCGCCGGCGGCCCGGAACAGGCCGATCACCAGCGCCGCCACCACAGCCGGGTCACGGCGACCCGGTCGCGCTGCGGTGGAGGAGGTGGACAGCGCGTCGGCGACGATGGTCTCGACGGTCGCGTAGAGCCGCTGGTGCTGGGTGGTCAGCTCCGCCCGCACCGCCGGGCCCAGCGTCCCCATCGTGGCGGCGATGGTGGCGAAGACCTGGTGCTCCGGGTCGTCCAGGTAGTCGAGCTGCAGGTGGAACCAGCTGGTCAGCCGCTCGATCGCCGGGCGCTCCGCCGCCGCGATCGCCTGGCTCCGCTCGATCAGGCCGTCGATCTCGGTGCGCAGCCACGCCAGCAGGATGTGGTCCTTGTCCGGGAAGTAGCGGTAGAGCGACGTGCGGGCGAGGCCCACCTCGGTGGCGATGTCGGCCAGCGTGACCGCCGTGTAGCCGCGCTCGGCGAACAGCCCCACCGCGGCCCGCACGACCGCCGCCTCCTGCTGGGCGACGTGCGTGGCGATGTCGGGACCGGTGATGCGGGGCACGACGGGCGCAGGCGGGTCAGGTCGTCGAGGCCGGGGACGCGGCCGTGGTCTCGCTCTCCTCGCCCGACGGCGTGATCGGGTGCAGCGCGCCGTCGCGGAGGTCGTAGCGCCGGTCGGCGAGGTCGAGGTGGGCGGGGTCGTGGATGACGACGACCGTCGCCAGGCCGCGCCGGTGGGTCTCGGTGGCGAGCAGCTCCATGACCTCGCGGCCGCGCTCGGGGTCGAGGGACGCGGTCGGTTCGTCGGCCAGCAGCACGGCGGGTTCGCCCATCAGCGCACGGGCGATGCCCACCCGCTGACGTTCGCCACCTGACAGGTGCCCCGGCAGCGTGTTCGCCCGGTGGCCGAGCCCCATGCCGTCGAGCAGGTCGCGAGCGCGCGTGCGAGCGTCGCGGTCGAGCCCGCGGCGGATGTGCGCCACCAGCTCGAGCTGCTGCACGGCCGTGAGCGACGGGAACAGCTGGGCGGCCTGGAAGACGAAGGCGACCGTGTCGCGGCGCACGACCGTGCGTTCCCGACCGCCGAGGCCGGCGGTGGCGCGTCCGGCGAGCGTGACCTCGCCGCGGTCGGGCCGGCGCAGCAGGCCGGCGACGGCGAGCAGGGTCGACTTTCCGGACCCGGACCGACCGGTGATGGTCACGAGCTCGCCCGCGCCGACCTCGAGGCTGGCGCCGTCGAGGATGGTGAGCGTGTCGTCGCCGTCGGGGACGGTCACGCCGATGTCGTCGAGGCGGAGGCTCACGGGGTGCTCCTGTCGGTGCGGGCGGAAATCCGTCGTGGGGTGGGGGTCAATGCTCGGCCGCCAGGGAGATGACCGGGTCGACGCCGGTGAGCTTGCGCAGGGCGACCAGGCTGCCGGCCAGGCCGACGAGGGCGAGGGTGACGGCCGAGGCCAGCACCGACCCGAGGGCGAAGCTGAACGGGGCCTCCTCGCCGACCATGCTGCCGAGCCCGAGGCCGGCCAGCGTGCCGATGGCGACCGAGGCGACGAGGATGACCGTCAGCTGCCCGAGGGCATCGCGCACGACGTACGCCGTCGACGCCCCGAGCGCCTTGAGCAGGCCGATCTGGCGGGTGCGCTGCACGGTCCACACGGTGAAGAAGGCACCGACCACGAGGGCCGAGATCACCAGCAGGAAGCCGCGGATCAGCGACATCGTCGCCGTCTCTGCGCTGTAGCCGGGGGAGCCGGCGTAGGCGTCCTCCCGGGTGCCGGTCTCGGTGCCGGCCGCCTCGTCGAGCGCGGCCAGGTCGACGTCGCCGTCGACCCGCAGCGCCACCGCCGAGAACCGGCCGCGGTCGTCGTCGCCGTACTGGAGCTGCTGCCAGGTGTCGAGGGTCGTGAAGGCGAGGGGAACGTGGCCGTAGGTGCCCGCGAACGTGAACCCGACCACCGGCAGCGATGCGTCCGACCCGGGGACGGTGAACTCGTCGCCGATCGCGACCTCGTCGCGCAGGTCCTCGGCGAGGACGAGGCCGCCCTCCAGGCTGCCCGCGTCGGGCTCGGTGGCGGCCGACTCGGACGCGAGGAAGCCGTCGGGGTCGACACCGAACAGCGCGATGTCGATCGTCTCGCCCTGGTCGGAGGCGGCGTTGAGGAACGACACGCCGATGGGCGTGGCCTCGACGCCAGGGACGTCCTCGAACGTCGCCAACTGCTCGCCGGTGAGCGTCGAGCGGCTGAACGAGCTCTCGGCGCCCTCCTGGAACGTCAGGTGGGTGAGGGGCAGGGCACGCAGGCCGGAGATGCCGTCGTCGACGAGCCCGTTGGCGAGTCCCGACAGCACCGTCGACAGCAGCGCCACCAGCACGATGACCGCACCCACCAGGGCGAAGCGTCCCTTGGCGACCCGCAGGTCGCGCAAGCCGAGGTACATCCGTTCACCTTCCATGTCGACGGAGCGTCGGCATGTTAGCGACGCGATGTCGGCAACCCGCAAACCCGCTGGCGTGTCCCACTCGGGCCGCCCGACGCGCCGGTGCCGGGCGGTGATTCGCACCGCCCGGCACCACCATCGCTCCGGCCCACCGCCGAGCGTCCGCCGGTCCGCCCGGCCGGCGCCGTGCTCCCGGCCCGCCACCGGAAGGGTCGCTTCCGGCCCGCCACCGGAAGATGACCTCCGGCCCGCCACCGGAGGATCGTGGGAACCGTGCCGCTAGAGCGGTCGGTTCCAGTCGAGGAGCACCTGGTCGCGGTCGGCGCCCGCCACGAGGACGGGGACGGTCGCTCCGGGCTGCACCCGGGCCAGGTGGATCTGGGGGACCACGGTCTCGAGCGAGGTCGGGTACGGGGGCCGACCCGGCACGGTCACCAGCAGCTCCAGCCGCACGCCGGGATCGAAGTTCACGAGGGTCCCGGTCTGTGTCGCCGACAGCACGGTGGCGGTCGCCGCCACGCCGTCCGCTGCCACCGCCTGGCTGGTCTGCGCCTGCTGGTTCATCTGCGCGGTGAGCGCGGCCATCTGCTCCTGGGCCGCCGCCATCTGCGACGCGGGGGACGGCATCGTCTCGAGCATCTCGTTGCCCATCTTCGAGACCTTCCGGACGTCCTTGAAGAATCCCATGGTCAGCCGCCCTGGTAGAGCCGGTTGAACTCCAGCGCCACCGCGGGGTTGGCGCCCATGCGGGCGTTCCACCCGTCGACTGCCGCCTGCCAGTCGGCCGCGGCGATGCCCCGCTCGGCAGCCAGCGCCGGTGCCTGCTCGAGCGTGTAGCCGCGGGTGCCGAGCTCGCGGCTGAGCTCGACGTACAGGTCGAGGCTGACGCCGCCGATCGGGGCGAGGTCGGCGTCGCTCAGCGAGCCCGGTGCCGGAGCGGGGGCGATGCCCGCCCCGATGCCCCCGGCCGGGACGCCCGCCGCCGCGGCCGCCGCCTGGTGCTGCGCCGCCATCTGCTGGGCCGCGGCCTGCTGGCCGTACGCGGCCGCCTGCAGCTGCTGCGCCTGCTCGATCAGGGCCGGGGTACCCGCCACGGCCTCCTTCATCTGCTTCATCTGCTTGAACATTCCCATCCGCCGGGCCGCCTTCCGTCTCGTCCACCGGTGCTGGTGGGGAGGGTGACGCTACGGATGAGCCTCCACGGTGTCAGTATCGACCTGGTCTCACGAGTGGGCGGGAACGGGCGGATGACACGAGGGCGGGCACGGCTGGGGGATCACCTCGCGTCGCTCGACGCGGCGCGCTTCACGGGCCGGGGCGACCTGCTGGCCCGGTTCGACGCGCTGCTCGGCGGGCGGGGAGCCACCCGGGTGGTGCTCGTGCACGGGCCGGGCGGCATCGGCAAGAGCGCCCTGCTGCGCGAGGTCGGCCGTCGCGCCATCGGTCGCGGTCGGCAGGTGTGGTCGCTCGACGCCCGGGCGCTCGAACCGGTGCCCGGCGAGCTCGAGCGGGCGCTCGCCGGGGCGGCCGACCGGCCCGGTGCGGTCGTGCTCGTCGACTCGTTCGAGCGCACGCCCGCCCTCGCCGATCTGCTCCGCGATCGGATCCTGCCCGGCCTCGCCGCCGACGCCCTCGTGGTCGTGGCCGGTCGGCAGCGTCCCGACCGCAGCTGGTTCCGCGGCGGCTGGGAGCACGTGTGCCGCGAGGTCGAGCTGCCGCCGTTGCCGGCGTCCGACGCCCGGGAGCTGCTCGGCGCGCGGGGCGTCACCGACGGCGACCTCGTCGGCCGCCTCGTCGACTGGGCCGGCGGCTCCCCGCTGGCGCTCAGCCTGGCGGTGTCGGCGGGCGAGCCCAACGAGCGGGTCGACCTCGCCGGCGTCGACCTCAACCGCATGATCGTCCGGCGGCTGGCGGGC
>DASUQS010000135.1:0-26500 GCA_036280455.1 Acidimicrobiales bacterium | reverse complement strand
GCGTCGTAGACCGAATCGATGCCGCGGATCGTCGACAGCAGCGAGTCGAGGTGGGACGGGTCGCCCAGCTCCATGTCGAAGCGCATCTTCGACACCCGATCCGACCCGGTCTGGGTCGTGCACGTGAGGATGTTGACGTGGTGGTCGGCGAAGGCGGCCGTCACGTCGCGCAGCAACCGGGCCCGGTCGAGGGCCTTGACCTCGACGGAGGCGATGAACACGCCGCCCGGCTCGAGGTCCCACTCGACGTCGATCAGCCGGTCGCCCTGGCCGGCCACCAGCGACACGGCGTTGGCGCAGTCGGCCCGGTGCACCGACACCCCACGGCCCCGCGTCACGAACCCGATGATCTCGTCACCCGGCACCGGCGTGCAGCACCTCGACAGCCGCACGAACACGTCGTCGAGGCCCTCGACGTGCACGCCCGCCGGCCCCCGGTTGGGGCGCGACCGCCGAGGCTGGCGGATCGTGGTCGGGAGCGTCTCCTCCTGGCTGGGCCCCACGTCGCGCAGCGACTTGGACACCCGGGCGGCCGCAGCCTGGGCCGACACGTGGTTCTCGCCGATCGCCGCGTAGAGCGACTCGAGGTCGGCGTAGTTCATCGCCCGGGCGGTCTCGGGCAGCACGTTGCCGGATTGGAGCTTCTGCACCGGCAGGCCCTCGCGGCGGAGCGCCTTGATCAGGTCCTCACGGCCGGACTCGATGGCGTCCTCGCGGCGCTCCCGTGAGAACCACTGGCGGATCTTCGACGCCGCCCGGGGCGTCGCCGCGATCTGCAGCCAGTCGCGCGACGGGCCGGCGCCCTCCACCTTGGAGGTGAAGATCTCGATCGTGTCGCCCGACGACAGCGTCGAGTCGAGCGGCACCAGCCGACCGTTGACCCGGGCGCCGATGCACGCGTGCCCGACCTCGGTGTGGATCGCGTAGGCGAAGTCGATCGGCGTCGCGCCGACCGGCAGCGTGACGACCTTGCCCTTGGGGGTGAAGACGAAGACCTCGTCCTGTTCCAGGTCGACCTTGAGCCGCTGCATGAACTCGTCGGGGTCGCTGGTCTCGGATTGCCAGTCGACGATGCGGTTGAGCCACGGCACGTCGGCCGCGCTGGTGTCGCGGTCCTTGTACGCCCAGTGGGCGGCGACGCCCTGCTCGGCCCGGGCGTGCATCTCCCAGGTGCGGATCTGGACCTCGACCGGCTTGCCCTGCGGCCCGATCACCGTGGTGTGCAGCGACTGGTACAGATTGAACTTGGGCATGGCGATGTAGTCCTTGAACCGGCCCTGCACCGGCTTCCACGTGGCGTGGATCGACCCCAGCGCGGCGTAGCAGTCCTTCACCGACTCGACCACGACCCGCATGCCCACCAGGTCGAAGATGTCGTCGAACTCCTTGCCCTTCACGACCATCTTCTCGTAGATCGAATAGAGGTGCTTGGGGCGCCCGGTCACGTCTGCGGTGATGCGCAGCTCGGCGAGGCGCTGGCGCACCTCCTCCAGCACCTGGGTGAGGTAGATGTCGCGCTCGGGCGTGCGCACCGAGGTCATGTGGTCGATCTCCGCGTACCGCTTGGGGTGCAGTGCGGCGAAGGCGAGATCCTCCAGCTGGGTCTTGACGTCCTGCATGCCGAGGCGGTGGGCCAGCGGGGCGTAGATGTCGAGCGTCTCGCGGGCGATGCGGTCCTGCTTCCAGGCCGGCATGGCGGCGATGGTGCGCATGTTGTGCAGGCGGTCGGCCAGCTTGATGATCAGCACCCGCAGGTCGCGGGCCATCGCCACCAGCATCTTGCGCATCGTGGCGGCCTGCTGGGCCTCCCGCGAGTCGAACTGGATGCGCTCCAGCTTCGTGACGCCGTCGACGATGGCGGACACGTCGGTGCCGAAGCTGCGCTCGATGTCGTCGAGCGTGGTGCCCGTGTCCTCCACCGTGTCGTGGAGGAGGGCCGCAGCGACGGTGACGTCGTCGAGGCCGAAGTCGGCGACGATGCGCGCCACGGCGAGCGGGTGCTGCACGTAGGGCTCGCCCGAGTTGCGCGTCTGGCCGCGATGGGCGTCGGCCGAGCGCAGGTAGGCCCGCGTGATGAGCGCGGTCGGGGCCTTCGGGTGACGGCGGCGGAAGGCGTTGAGGAGAGGCGCGACCTCGTCGGCCGGCGGCTGGTGGTTGCGCCGCCACGGAAGGACCCTGTCAACGGTGGGCACGTCTACCTCCTCTCACGAACTCGTCAACCACTCCCTGCCATGGCATGTTCCCGATTGTCACGGGCTACACCGTGATCAGGCTGAGCGTGTCGTGATTCGGCAGTTTCGCCCGGCCGTCCAGGAATCCCAACTCGACCACGAAGGCCAGACCGCCCACGCGACCGCCCACACGTTCGACCAGGCGGCAGGTGGCGGCGGCGGTGCCACCGGTCGCCAGCACGTCGTCGACGATGAGCACCGACTCCCCCTGGGCGATCGCATCCCGGTGGATGTCGAGCGAGTCGCTGCCGTACTCGAGCGCGTAGGTCTCCGTGACCGTCGTCGACGGCAGCTTCCCCGGCTTGCGCACCGGCACGAAGCCGGCCCCCAGGCGGTAGGCCACGGCGGCCGCGAAGATGAAGCCGCGGGCCTCGATGCCCACGACCTTGTCGACGGGCAAGCCCTCGGCGTGATCCGCGATGGCGTCGACCGTGAACCGGAACGCATCGACGTCGGCCAGGAGCGGGGTCAGGTCCTTGAAGACGATGCCTGGCTGGGGGAAGTCGGGAACGTCACGCAGGTGATCTGCCAGCCACGATGCATCGCTCGTCATGGCCCGGGACGTTAGTGGCCGCCGGACGGTCCCCCCGTCACCCGGGAGGGCGGGCGGGCCTCAGCGGCCGGGACGCTTGGACTTCTTGCGGGGCCGGGGCGGGATGGCGCGGCCGGACGGGCCGACCGTGGCCCGGGGTACGTCGTCGTCCCCATCCGCCACCTCGCCGGAGGTGGCCGCGGCCGCCGTGGTGGCCGGTGCGGTCCGCACCGACGGCGGGCGCCCGAGGGCGATCGTCGCGGCAACCATCGCCTTGTCGCCGCCGCGGGCGTCGATGCGGCGCTTGATGTCCCGGTAGCGGGGCTCGCGCTCCTTCATCCAGGCCAGCAGCGGCGAGGCGATGAAGATCGACGAGTACGCACCCGAGAGCTGGCCGATCAGCAGGGGCACGGCGAACTCCTCGATGATCTGCGCGCCCATGATCCACGAGCCGATCACCAGAAGCGACAGCACCGGCAGGAGCGCGGTGATGTTCGTGTTCAACGATCGCATCAGCGCCTGGTTCAGCGACACGTTGATCATGCCGCTGTAGGTCAACCCGCCCGAGGTCGACACGAATCGATGGTTCTCGTCCACCTTGTCGAACACGACCACGCCGTCGTAGATCGAGTATCCGAGGATGGTCAGCAGCGCGATGACCGTCGCGGGGGTGATCTCGATCTGCGTCAGGGCGAAGAAGCCCGCGGTGATGAGGATGTCGTGGAACAGCGCGACGAGCGTCGGGAGCGCCATCTTCCACTCGAAGCGCAGGGTGATGTAGATGGTGACCAGCACCAGGAAGACGACGAGCGCTCGCAGCGCCTTGGAGCTGACCTCCTGCCCCCATGACGGCCCCACCTCGGACAGGTCGACGTCGTCGACGGTGTTGTCGGTCAGCTCGGCCAGGGTGGCCGTGATCTGGTCGCTGGTCTCGGGCTCCACGACCTCGGCCTCGACCCGGATCGACCGACCCTCGTCGCTGTCGAGCTCCTGGATCGTGGCGCCGGCCAGACCGAAGTCGTCGACGGCGTCGCGCACGTCCGACACGCTGGCCTCGTGGGCGGGCACCTCCCACACCACGCCACCCTCGAAGTCGATGCCGAGGTTGAACCCGCCGCGGACGACGAACCCGACGACGCCGATCAGGATGAGGACGGTCGACAGCGCGAACCACGTGCGCGTGCGCCCGACGAAGTCGACGTTCGTCTCGCCGTGGTACAGGCGGCCCCACACCGATCGCTTGACCGCACCCTCGGCCGCCGGCGCGTCGCCGGGGCTCGTCGGCCCCGTGCCCTTGCCGTTCGTGTCGTCGCTCATCGACCTGTTCCCCCCGAGACCGCCGTAGCCGACGGGGTCTTCGTTGTGGACTTCCTGCCCGACAAGCCCCGCGCCACGCCGAGGACAGGCATCTCGGTGAACACGCGGTGGGACGACAGCCAGATGACCGTCGGTCGCGTGTAGAACCAGGTGACCACGACACCGAGCGCCGTCGACAGGCCGAGGAAGAGGGCGAAGCCCCGCACCGAGCCCACCGTCAGCCACCACAGCACGGCGGCCCCGATGAACGACGTCATGTTGGCGGCCAGGATCGTGCGGAACGCGCGCTTGAACGAGCGCTCTGTCGAGGTGCGCAAGGTGCGACCGGCCCGGACGTCGTCCTTCAATCGTTCGAAGAACACGACGTAGGAGTCCGCGGTCACGCCGATCGACATGATCATGCCGGTGACCCCGGCCAGCGTCAGCGCCAACCCCTGCGTCGCCCCCAGCCAGCAGATGACCGTGTACATCAGCGCGCCCCACACGCCGAAGCCGAACACGACCACGATGCCGAGCGCCCGGTAGTACAGGATCATGTAGAGCGCCACGACGGCCAGACCGGCGATGCCGGCGACCACGCCGGCGCGCAGCGAGTCCTCGCCGAGCGTTGCCGACACCGTCTGCACGGTCTGCCGCTCGAGCTCGACGGGCAGCGACCCGTAGCGCAGGACGAGAGCCAGGTCCTTGGCCTCGGACTCGCTGAAGTCACCGCTGATGGTGATCTGATCGCGGGTGTAGCTGGCCTGGGAGATCGACGGCGCCGACTGGACGACGGAGTCGAGCACGACGGCCAGCCGACCGCTCGGGCAGATCTCCGGGTCGGGAGCGCTCTCGTAGCAGAGCGCCGCGATCTCGTTGAACTTGTCGATGCCGTCGGCGCCACCCCGCATCTCCAGCCGCACCATCCACTGGCCGTTCTGGATGTCGGCCTGGGCCGTGCTGACGATGCGCCCCGTCGCCAGGCTGGGCCCCAGCGCGTAGACGGACGCCCCGTCGACCCCTGCCAGGGTGACCGTCGCCTCGGGGACGTCCTGGTCGCGCGGCGTCAGCGTGGGCACCTGGCCCTCAGCGGGCGGCTCTTCGCCCTCGACCGGGGGCTCCTCGGCTGCGGGATCGGTCGCCGCGGTCGTCGTGGTGGTCTCCGGAGTGGCCGTCGTCGTGGTGGTCGGCTGCTGCACGGCCGCCGCGCTCTCGCCCTCGACCAGTCCGATCGCTCCCTCGGAGGTGTCGGGCGTGGCGGGCGGCACCGTCGTGGTGCTCTCGGCCGGCGCGTCGCCCTCTCCCCCGGCGGGGGTCTCGCCCGGGGTCGTCGTCGTGGTGGCACCGACCGCCTCGTCCGCAGTGGCCTGCGCCTCCGCCAGCACGTCGGGGGGCACCGGGGCTTCCTGCAGCACCGGACGGAAGCGCAGCTCGGCCGTCTGACCGACGAGCTCGAGCGCCCTGTCGCGGTTCTTCGCACCGGGGAGCTGCACGACGATGGCGTCGCCCTGGCGGGTGATGTCCGGCTCGGCCACGCCGAGGGCGTCGACGCGCTCGCGGATGATGCTGAGCGCCTGGTCGAGCTGCTCGCCCGAGGCGTCGCCGGTGGGGGCGAGCACCACGGACACGCCGCCCTGCAGGTCGAGCCCGAGCTCGGGACTGTTCCCCCAGGCCAGGGTGGCCGCGAGCCCGCCGAAGGCGACGAGCAGGATCGAGACGAGCGGGAAGAGGATCTTGCGTCGCATCAGCTCACACGTTCGGCCCGGGGGCGGCCGGGCCCCGGTTGTCGGGATCGGGGACGGCGGGACCGGAGGCCTCGCCGTCAGCCGCAGGTGGCAGGTCGATGTCGGAGTCGGTGTGCCCGGCGTCGTCGGCGCGAGTGCCGGTGTCCACGATGTCGTCGCCGGCGCCAACGCCGGTGTCCACGATGTCGTCGCCGGCGATCTCGCCGACCGGAGCGTCGTCGGGCTCGCCTGTCGCGTCCTCCACGAGGCGCAGGACCGCCTGGCGCGCCACCCGGATCTCGACGCCGGGGGCGATCTCCAACGTGAGGTCGTCGGGGCCGAGGTCGAGGATGCGGCCGTAGATGCCGGCGGACAGGATGACCTCGTCACCGGGCTGCACGGAGGCGACCAGTGCCTGGTGCGCTCGGACCCGTCGTTGCTGCGGGAGGATGAAGATCACCCACAGCAGAGCGAACGTGACGGCGAGGATGAAGAGCGGCTCCATATCGGCTGGACGAGGCTAGCCCTCGTTGCCGCCCGTCTCGTCATCGGGACCGTCCGTGGCGACCGGCACCGCCCCCGCGGTCTCCGCCGAGGCGGCGGAACGGGTGCCCGCCGGCCAGCGCTCGGCCACCTCTGCACGGAGGCCGGCCAGGGAGCCGTCCCGGATCGCGGCCCGGATGCGGTCGACCAGATCGAACGTCCACGCCACGTTGTGCAGGGTCAGCAGCCGGGGTGCCGTCGGCTCGGACACCGACAACAGATGGCGCAGGTAGCCCCGGGACCAGCGGGCGCACACGGGACAGCCGCAGCGCGGGTCGATCGGGCCGGTGTCGGCCGCGAACCGGTTGTTGCGGAGGTTGAGCCGCCCCTCCGACGTCAGCAGCGTGCCGTGGCGGCCCAACCGCGTGGGCAGCACGCAGTCGAACATGTCGACGCCGCGCGCCACGGCGTCGACGATGCCGAGCGGGTCGCCGAGGCCCATGAAGTAGCGGGGCCGGTCGACGGGCAGCCCGTCGAGGGCCGCCTCGAGCGCCGGCAGCATCGCGGCCCGGTCCTCGCCCACCGACAGCCCTCCGACCGCGTAGCCCTCGAACCCGATGTCGACCGTCCGTTCCGCGCTCTCGACGCGCATGGCCAGATCCGTGCCGCCCTGGATGATGCCGAACTGGTTGAGGTCGCTGCGCTCGTGGGCGAGGAACGCCTTGCGGGCCCGCTCCGCCCACAGCGCGGTGCGGTCGACCGCGGCGCGGACGACCCGGTCCGGCGAGGGCAGGGGCGGGCACACGTCCAGCACCATCTGGATGTCGCTCCCCAGCTCGACCTGCACCTCGACCGCTCCCTCCGGGGAGAGGTGGTGGGTGCTGCCGTCGTAGGTCGAGGTGAAGGTCGCGCCGGCGTCGTCGACCTTCGGTTCCAGCGAGAAGACCTGGTAGCCGCCCGAGTCGGTGAGCACGTGCCCGTGCCAGTCGGCGAAGCCGTGCAGGCCGCCGAAGGAAGCGACGACGTCCGCACCCGGCCGGAGCATCAGGTGGTAGGTGTTGCCGAGGACGATCTCGGCGCCGAGGTCCTCCAGATCGGCCGACGACAGCGTGCCCACCGCCCCGCGGGTGCCGACAGGCATGAAGCAGGGGGTGGAGAAGCTGCCGCGCTCGGTGGTGACGGTGCCGGTGCGGGCCGCGCCGCAGGTGGCGTCGACGGTGAACTCGAGGGTCACGATGTCTCGCTTCGGGCGTTCGCCGAGCCGGACCCTCCGGGCGGGCCGGGTTCCGTCCTCGACAGGAGCATGGCGTCACCGAACGACAGGAAGCGGTACCCCGCCCCCAGCGCCTCGGCGTAGAGGTCGCGCCAGCGGGGGCCGACGAATGCGTCGACCAGCACGAGCAGCGACGAGCGTGGCAGATGGAAGTTGGTCATCAGCACGTCGACCGTCCGCCACCGCCACGGCCGGTGGATGAACAGCTCGGTGCGCCCCTCCGGCCGGCCCGACAGCGCCGCCGACTCGAGTGCCCGCACGGTCGTGGTGCCCACCGCGATCACCCGTCCGCCCGCTGCCCGCGTGGCCTCGCACGCCGCCGACGTCTCGGCCGGGACGTGGTAGCGCTCCGCGTGCATGTGGTGGTCCTCGACCTTGGCGGCGGTCATCGGGCGGAAGGTGCCCATGCCCACGACCAGGTCGACGGACGCCACGCGGGCGCCCGCGGCGCGGCACCGGTCGAGCACGTCGGGCGTGAGGTGCAGCCCGGCGGTGGGGGCGGCGACCGACCCGGGACGGTCGGCGAACACGGTCTGATACCGGTCGGGATCGGCGAGCGGTTCGGTGATGTACGGCGGCAGCGGGACGACGCCGTACCGGGCGAGCGCGGCGAGCTCGGCCGTCCCGTCGTCGGTGGCGTCGGTCGCGTCGTGGGGACGGCGGCCCTCGGCATCGCCGGCCGACCGGTCGAGGTCGGCCGACCCGACGTCGCGGGAGATGCCCGGATCGGCGGAGACCCGCAGGTCGACCAGCCGGGTGCCGTCACCCGGGCCGTCGCCGCCCACGTGCACGGCCAGGTCGGCGCCCGCGGCCAGCACCGTGCCCGGCTTCACCTTGCGGCTCGGGCGCACCAGCGCCTCCCAGGCGCCCGACGGCAGGCGTTCGAGCAGCAGGACCTCGACCTCGCCGCCGGTCGGCTTGGTCAGCCGGAGGCGAGCCGGGAGGACACGGCTGGTGTTGACGACCAGCAGGTCGCCCGGACGCACGAGGTCGGGCAGGTCCGTGACATGGCGATGCGCCACGCCGGCGGTGCCCCGGTCGACCAGCAGCCGCGCCGCGTCACGCGGCTCAGCCGGGAACTGCGCGATCGCCTGGTCCGGCAGGTGGTAGTCGAAGTCGTCGAGGTCCATCGGGCCGGACAAACCTACCGGCGTCAGCCGCCGAACAACGTCGGGGCCGCGCCACCCGCCGCGCCGGCGGGACCGGCGTCCGGGGGCGGCACGATGCCCAGGTGCTCCCAGGCTGCGGGCAGCGCCACCCGACCCCGGGGGGTGCGCATCAACAGGCCCTGCTGGATGAGGAACGGCTCGTACACGTCCTCCACCGTCTCGGTCTGCTCCCCCACGCTGATGGCGAGCGTCGACAGGCCCACCGGGCCACCGCCGAAGCGCCGACACAGCGCGGCGAGCAGGGCCCGGTCGACCTTGTCGAGACCGAGGCCGTCGACGCCGAACAGCGCCAGGCCCTCCTCGGCGGTGGCCCGGTCGATGGTGCCGTCGCCGGTCACCTCGGCGAAGTCGCGGACGCGGCGCAGGAGCCGGTTGGCGATGCGGGGCGTCCCCCGTGACCGGCGGGCGATCTCGGTGCACCCGTCGGCGTCGATGACGACACCGAGGATGCCGGCGGCCCGCTCGACGATCGCCTCCAGGTCGGCGGCCGTGTAGTAGTCGAGCCGGGCCACCAGGCCGAACCGGTCGCGCAGCGGGCCGGTGATCGATCCGGTGCGGGTGGTGGCGCCCACCAGCGTGAACCGCGGCAGGTCGAGACGGATCGAGCGGGCCGCCGGCCCCTTGCCGAGCACGATGTCGAGCTGGAAGTCCTCCATCGCCGGGTAGAGGACCTCTTCGACCGCGCGGGGCAGCCGGTGGATCTCGTCCACGAACAGCACGTCGCCGTCCCCCAGCTGGGTGAGGATGGCGGCCAGGTCCCCCGCTCGCTCGACGGCCGGGCCCGACGTCGTCTGCAGGTGCGCGCCGACCTCGGTGGCGATGATGCCCGCCAGCGTCGTCTTGCCCAGCCCGGGCGGCCCGGCGAAGAGCAGGTGGTCGGGCGACTGGCCCCGGCGGCGGGCGGCTTCGAGCACGATCTCGAGGTGGGCCTTCAGCTCGGACTGGCCCACGAACTCGGCCAGCCGCCGGGGCCGCAGGGTGATCTCGGCTGCGCCCTCGTCCGCGGTCTCCTCCGGGTCGGGGTCCGGGTCGAGCAGCTCCTCACGCACCGGGCACTCCCCTCGCGCTCACCCGAGCGGCGCTCACGGGCGCGGGCCTCACCGCTGTGGGCCTCATCGCGGCGAGGCCAGCCGTTGCAGCGCCTGGCGCAGCATGGCGGAGGCGTCGCCGTCGTCGGTCAGCTCCGCGGTGGCCGCCCGGATCTCCTCCGGGCCGTACCCGAGCCCGGCCAGCGCCTCCCGCACGTCGCTGGTGGCCGTGCGCTGGGCGGCGGTGAGCGGCGCCCCGCCGGCGGACACGCTCGGGATCACCCCGCTGTCGGGCACGTCCAGGCGCGACTTCAGCTCGACGAGGAGGCGGGCCGCGGTCTTCTTGCCCACGCCGGGGACCAGGCACAGGGCGGCGACGTCGTCGTCGGCCAGGATGCGCACGAGCGCGGCCGGGGCGTGCACCGACAGGATGGCGAGCGCCATCGACGGCCCGACGCCGTGGGCGCCGAGGAGGGCCTCGAACGTGACCTTCTCGTCGCGGGTGCCGAAGCCGTACAGGGTCTCGGCGTCCTCGCGCACGTGGTGGTGCACCCACACGAACGCCTCGTCGTCGATGTCGCCCACGGCCACCGCGGTGGTGGGCGACACGACGACGACGTAGCCGACGCCGGCGACCTCGACGACGATGTTGCCCGCGCCGCGGTGGAGCAGCCGGCCGCGCAGCGAGCCGATCACCGGGCCACCGCCGCGACCCGGCCGCGCATCGGCGCGTGGGCGAGGTGGCACAGCGCGATCGCCACCGCGTCCGCCGCGTCGACGGGGCGCAGCGGCGTGGCGATGCCGAGCAGGGTCTGCACCATCCGCCCGATCTGCGCCTTGTCGGCGCCACCGAACCCGGCGACCGCCTGCTTGACCTGGTTGGGCGAGTACTCGACCACCTCCGCACCGGCGCTCACCCCCTCGACCATGGCGACGCCCGCCGCCTGGGCGACCGGGATGGCGGTGCGCACGTTGACCTGGAACAGCACCCGCTCGATGGCGACGACGGCCGGCCGGTGCTCGACGATCAGCGCCCGCACGTCGTCGCGCAGGATCGCCAGCCGGTGGGGCACGCCGAGGGCCGGGTCGGTGCGGAGGACGCCGGCCGCGACGGCGCGGGGCCGACGGCCGGATCGTTCGACCACGCCGTAGCCGCAGCGCGACAACCCCGGGTCGATGCCGAGCACGAACATGGGTTCGGAACCTAGCCGCTGCCCGCCCTCCGCAGGTGGACCCCGGGACGCCCGCGCGCCCGCAGGCGGGAGGCGCTGGTCAGCCGGCGGCGGCCACCGCGGCGACCAGCTCGTCGGTGGGCCGGAACCACAGGCCCGCCACCGCCCGGTGCGCGTGGCGGACCACGCCGCCCGCGTCGATCACGAAGATCGACCGCCGGTAGAACCCGACGGGGCCGAGGATGCCGTACTGCTTGCCCACCACCTTGTCCGTGTCGGCGAGCAGCGGGAAGGCGAACCCTCCCTGGTCGCTGCTGAAGGCGTCGTGGCTCTCGACCGATTGGGGACTGATGGCGAGCACCTGGGCGTCCACCTCGCGGAACGCGTCGATGTCGGACGTGTAGCTGTTGAGCTGCCGCGTGCACACCGGCGTGTTGTCCCCGGGGTAGAAGACGAGCACGACCGGTCGCCCGGCGAGCTCGCCGAGCGAGTAGTCGCGGTGGCCCTCGGGCGTGCCGTCGGTGCCGGGCAGGACGAAGTCGGGCGCCGGCTCGCCGACCTTCACGGTGCTCATCGGGGAATGCTCCTCTGGAGAGGGGGAACGGTCGGCCGACGGAACCTCACCCGGCCTCGACGGTGTCGAGGATGGCATCGGGGATGTCGAAGTTGGCGTGCACGGCCTGGACGTCGTCGTGCTCGTCGAGCGCGTCGATGAGTCGGAGCACCTTCTTGGCCGCGTCGGCGGTGTCGAGCGCGATGGTGGACTGCGGCAGCATGGTCAGGTCGGACGAGTCGACGGGCACTCCCGCCTCGTCGAGGGCGGTGCGCACGGCGTGGAGGTCGGTCGGCGGGGTGACGACCCGCCACGAGTCGCCGTCGTCGACGATGTCGTCCGCGCCGGCGTCGAGCGCGGTGAGCATCAGCTCCTCCTCGTCGACCGAGCGCGGCACGATGACCTGGCCCTTGCGGTCGAACTGCCACGCCACGGCCCCCGGCTCCGACGTCGAACCGCCGTTCTTCGAGAAGATGTTGCGGATCTCGGCGCCGGTGCGGTTGCGGTTGTCGGTGAGCACCTCGACCATCACGGCGACGGCCGCCGGGGCGTAGCCCTCGTACGTGATCTGCTCGTAGGTGACGCCCTCGAGCTCGCCGGTGCCCCGCTTGACCGCCCGCTCGATGGTGTCGATGGGGATCGACGCGTCGCGGGCCTTCTGGAACATGGTGCGCAGCGTCGGGTTCATGTCGGGGTCGCCCCCGCCCTCGCGCGCCGCCACCTCGACCTGGCGCAGGACCTTCGCGAACAGCTTGCCGCGGGCCTTGTCGTTGGCCGCCTTCTTGTGCTTGATCGTCGCCCACTTGGAGTGGCCACTCATCGTTGCATCACCTCTCGCAGGAACAGCTCGTGGAGTCGGGGATCGTCGCCGAGCTCGGGATGGAACGCCGCGACGATCACGGGGCCCTGGCGGCACAGGACGGGTCGGCCGTCGACCGTAGCGAGGATCTCCACGCCCTCGCCGACGGCCTCGACGACCGGCGCCCGGATGAACACGGCGTGCACCGGGCCGTCGTCGACGCCCGTGACCGAGAGGTCGGCCTCGAACGAGTCGACCTGCCGCCCGAACGCGTTGCGCCGCACCTCGATGTCGACGACGTCGAAGCAGCGCTGATCGGGGCGGCCGTCGAGGATCTCGTGCCCGAGCAGGATCATGCCGGCGCACGTCCCGAAGGCCGGCATGCCATCGGCCAGCCGCGCGGAGATCGGCTCGAACAGGTCGGCCGACTCGAGCAGCATCGAGATCGTGGTCGACTCGCCGCCGGGGAGGACGAGGGCGTCGACCGTGTCGAGGTCAGCCCGCGAGCGGACTGCCACCGGCTGGACATCCAGCCGCGCGAGCATGGTCACATGACGTGCGGACGCGCCCTGCAGGGCCAGCACGCCGACCTTCACCTGGGGGCCTCGCTCGAGTGCACATGACGATCGGATTGTACGGCTGCGGCCTCGAACGGCGAGAATCGTCAGCCGACTGGGAGACACGCGGGGGGCCGACTACCGCCGACCAAGGGAGCTCCGTGGACGCGAGACCGACACGCGCTCGACATGAGATCGTCACAGCGGCCGCGGGGGCCGCACGCCACCGCTCCCCCGCCGGCCGCCGTCGCCGGCGCATCTCGGCGCTCGGCGCCTTCCTGGTCGCCGGCGTCGTCGCCTCCTGCTCCACCGGGTCCGAAGCCGGCCCCGACCCCACGTCGCCGACCTTCGCGCGGGCCAACGGCGCGTCGCTCGCCCTCGAGGAACCGCTGGCCAGCGTCGCGGACCTCGTCGCGCCCGCCGAGGAGGGCGAGCCGTGGACGATCGTGGGCTCGATCTTCAACCCGTCCACGAGCGCCGCGGAGGCCACCGTCTGGACGGCGGACGACGGCCGCGACTGGCAGGCCACCACGGTCGATCCCCACAACCGGGGCACCGGCGAGACGATGGTCGCCGCCACCCGCACGCCCGACGGCATGGTCGCCGTCGGCCAGATCGGCAACGGCGCCGAGGGCGACGCCGCTGTGTGGCACCTCGACGACGGTGAATGGAAGCTGAGCCTGCCCGAGGCCCTGGGCGGCGACCACGAGCAGTGGGCCTTCGAGGTGGTCAGCGGCGAGAGCGGCATCCTCGTCGCCGGCGGCGAGATCGTCTGGGGCGAGCTGCGCCCGCGCCTCTGGTTCAGCCCCGACGGCGAGACCTGGACGAGCGTCGACGGCGGTGCCGGGGGCCCGCTCGACGGCACCGGCGAGGAGTCGGTCCGCGACATCGCCGCGGTGGGCGCCGGGTTCGTCGCCGTCGGCACGCGCACGGTCGACAACGAGCAGGACGGCCTCGCGTGGTGGTCCGACGACGGCGAGACCTGGGAAGCGCTCGACACCCCGACGCTCGGCGGTCCGCGCCGCCAGGACGTGCTGACGGTGGCGCACACCGACGCCGGCATCGTGGCCGGCGGCTACTCCAGCAACGACAGTGGGCTCGGCCAGCCGGTCGTCTGGACCTCCGGCGACGGGCGAACGTGGGGCCCGGGGGCCGCCGTCCCCCTCCGCGACGAGCGGCGCAGCTCCGCGTCGAGCGACCTGGCGGTGCGGTCGATCACGGTCGCTCCCGAGGGCCTCGTCGCCGCCGGTGGCGACGAGTGGCGTCCGTACGTCTGGACGTCGACCGACGGCGGCACCACCTGGAAGGACACGGGTGACCCCGTGCACGGGGGCCTGTTCGAGGACGGGGTCAACCTGCGCGACGCGGAGCAGTTCGGCGACACCGTCCTGGCCGTGGGCAGTGAGCCCAGCGTGCTGATGCTGCGGGGCGCCAGCCCCCGGTGGCACAACGCCACGAACGACGCCTTCCCCGCCGGGGGCGAGCAGCCGTTCGCCACCTCGGTCGCCGTCGGGCCCGACACGGCCATCGCCGTCGGCGGCCGCCGCACCGCCCCGGCCGGCGAGCAACGCGAGGTCTTCCGAGGCCAGGTGTGGCAGAGCGCCGGCGACGGGTGGGAGGCGGTCGACAGCGATCACCTGTCCGCCGGTCAGGTCATGGACGTCACCGCGTTCGAGGGCGGGTTCGTCGCGGTCGGCTACGAGGACCGCGGCCTCGCCGACAAGCGCAAGGACATCGCGGTCGACTCCGAGCCCGACGGTCTCGTGTGGGTGTCGCCCAACGGGGCGGAGTGGGCCCGGATCGGGACGAAGGACGCCCGGATCGACACCGCCAACCTCCAGTACCTGGAGGACCCGTCGCCCGAGAACGCCGCTGTGCTCGCACAGATGGAGGCCGAGACGCCGCCCGAGTCGGCGCCGCCCGCCGGCGGGGCGGGTACCCGTGCGCTCGCGGCGGTGACGTCCATCAACGAGGGCTTCCTCGCGGTGGGCTCGGCATACCACGACCGCGACGCCGACCCCGTGATCATCGCCTCGGGCGACGGACTCGGCTTCATCGGCGAGGAGCCGCCCCACACCGGGTCGGGCATCCAGCGCTACCACGACGTGTGCGTCGGCCCGGACGGCACCGCGATCGCGGTCGGGGTGAGCGGCACTCCGCGCGCCTTCGACGTGATCGTCGCCGCCCGGAACGCCGAGACCGGTGTGTGGTCCGCCGCCGAGGGTCCGTTCACCGGCGACGGCGACCAGCAGGGCTACGGCTGCGCGGCGAGCGAGGACGGCTTCATCGCCGTGGGCGCCGACGACAGCAGCGGCAACGTCGACGCCCGGGTGTGGACGTCCGAGGACGGCCTGACCTGGACGGAGCTCGACTCGAGCTTGCTCGGTGGCACCGGCGACCAGTGGGCGAGCACCGTGGTGGCGGTCCCCGACGGCGGGTGGCTGGTCGGGGGCTCCGACACCTCTGCGGGCGACGGCGACATCGCCCTCTGGCGCATCGACGAGGACGGCGAGCTCGAGCGTCGCGACCGCGACGAGCCGGCCCTGTCCGGCCCCGGCGACCAGTCGGTCAGCAGCATCTCGATCGAGGACGGCCGCGTCACGCTCACCGGCAACGACTACGGCCGCGTGGGGCTCTGGGAGTCCGACAAGCTCGATCGCTGAGGGCGAGCGCGCACGGTGCACGCCTCGGCCGCGGCCGCTCCCGGTCCTGAGGCCGAGGCATCGGCTCGAACGCGGAACCGCCGCAAGCCCGTGGGGACCTGCGGCGGCTCCGTGTGTCGAACCCGTGATCTGGCGGGCGCTACCAGCCGCGCTCGGCCAGCTTCACGTCGAGCTGGCCGATCTCCTCGCCCCGCATCGCCTCGCCCAGGCCGCGGCTGACCTTGGCCAGGATGCCCGCGTCCTCGTAGTGGGCGGTTGCCTCGACGATCGCCTTGGCCCGGCGGGCAGGATCGTCGCTCTTGAAGATGCCCGAGCCGACGAAGGTGGCCTGGGCGCCGAGCTGCATGACGAGCGCAGCGTCGGCCGGCGTGGCGATGCCGCCGGCGCAGAACAGCGGGACGGGGAGGGTGCCGGTCTCGGCGATCTCCTGCACCAGGCCCACCGGGGAGCGCAGCTGCTTGGCCCAGTCGTACAGCTCGGCCGAGTCGGCCTGGGTGATCTTGCGGATGTCGCCGAGGATGGTGCGCAGGTGGCGCACGGCCTCGACGATGTTGCCGGTGCCGGCCTCGCCCTTCGAGCGGATCATGCAGGCGCCCTCGCTGATGCGGCGCAGGGCCTCGCCCAGGTTGGTGGCGCCGCACACGAAGGGGACGGTGAAGGCCCACTTGTCGATGTGGTGGGCCTCGTCGGCCGGGGTGAGCACCTCGGACTCGTCGACGTAGTCCACGCCGAGCGCCTGGAGGATCTGGGCCTCCACGAAGTGGCCGATGCGAGCCTTGGCCATGACCGGGATGGTGACCTCGGCGATGATGCCCTCGATCAGCTCGGGGTCGCTCATGCGGGCCACACCCCCGTCGCGGCGGATGTCGGACGGCACCCGCTCGAGCGCCATGACGGCCACCGCGCCGGCGTCCTCGGCGATCTTCGCCTGCGTGGCGTCGACCACGTCCATGATGACGCCGCCCTTGAGCATCTCGGCGAGGCCGCGCTTGACGCGCTGGGTGCCGGTGTCATGGGTGGGGGTAGGGGCGGGAGAGGTGGCCGACTCGCTCATGCAGGCATTCTACGAGCCTGGGCGGCGCGCTCCCCTAGCCAGTTCACCGGGGATCGGACCGCCCGGACCCCCTTGCGGATCAGAGCTCGCGCAGCAGCGCGATGCGCTCCTCGATCGGCGGGTGGGTGTCGAACATGCGGTTGAAGCGCGACAGCCGGCCCTCGGGCTCCGTCTGCGCCGCCGGCTGCTCGATCCAGAGGTGGGCCGTCGCGTGGCTGGTCGAGGCGACAACCGTGGAGTCGTCGCGGAGCTTCTCCAGCGCAGAGATGAGGCCGGGCGGGTAGCGGGTCATCTCGACCCCGGACACGTCGGCCAGCACCTCGCGCCGGCGGCTGACCGTGCGCTGCATCACCTGGGCGACCAGCGGAGCGAGGGCCAGGAGGGCGAAGCCGGCGATCGCCATGATCGCCTGCGGTCCCCCGCCGCCGCCCTGGCGGGAGTCGAAGTCGCGGTGCGAGCTGCGGCCCATCCCCCACCAGGTCATGCGGATGCCGATGTCGGCCAGGAGCGCGACGACTCCCACCATCGTGACCGCGAGCGTCGACACGAGGATGTCGTAGTTCTTGACGTGCGACAGCTCGTGCGCCAGCACGCCCTCGAGCTCGATGCGGTTCATCTTCGCGAGCAGGCCGGTGGTGACGGCCACCGCCGCGTTGCGCGGGTTGCGGCCCGTGGCGAACGCGTTGGGCGCCGGATCGTCGACCACGTACAGCCGCGGCTTGGGCAGGCCCGACGCGATGCAGAGCCCCTCGACGATGTTGTGGTACCGGGCGTACTCCTCGACCGACGCCGGCTTCGCCCGGCTGGCCCGCAGCGCGATCGCGTCGGACTTCCAGTAGGCCAGGATGCTGCTGCCCGCCGCGAGCACGAGGGCGATCACGATGCCGACGGGACCGCCGCCGATCAGGTACGCGAACGCCGCGCAGACGAGCGCCACGAAGATCACGAACCCGGCGACCAGCAGCCAGCTACGGCGCTTGTTGGCGGTGACCTGGTCGTACATCGAGGAGGAGGAGATCGCTGCGAGCGCCACCGGTCAGAAGCTGACCTGGGTGGGGCCGCGAGACTCGTCGTCGGCCTGGAAGTACTCGCGCTCGGAGAAGCGGACCATGTTGGCCAGGATGTTGGCCGGGAAGCTCTGCACCTTCGTGTTGTAGCGATACACGGTGTCGTTGTAGAACTGCCGGGCGTAGGCGATGCGCCCCTCGGTGCCCGTGAGCTCCTCCTGAAGCTGGGCGAAGTTCTGGTTCGCCTTCAGGTCGGGATAGGCCTCGGACAGCGCGAACAGCGACTTGAGGGCGCCCGACAGCACGTTCTCGGCCTCGGCCTGGTCGTGGGGGCCCTGCGCGCTCATGCCGGCGTTGCGGGCCTGGATGACGGCGTCGAGGGTCTCTCGCTCGTGCGAGGCGTAGCCCTTCACGGTCTCGACCAGGTTGGGGATGAGGTCGTAGCGACGCTTGAGCTGCACGTCGATCTGCGCCCAGGCGTTCTCGATGCGGTTCCGCAGCGAGACGAGCCCGTTGTAGCTGGCGATGACGTACAGCGCGAGCAGGACCAGGACGACGACGACGATGATGACGGGGATCACGGCCGCTCATCCTACGCAGCGCGGGGCGGCTCCCCTCGTCAACCGGTCGCCCGCGCCCCCGCAATGAGCTGTTCGTAGCGGACGATGTACTCCTCCGCGAGGCGCACCATCGAGAACTGCTGGGCCCGCTGCTCGGCCGCCAGCACCAGTCGGGCGCGGGTCGGCCCGTCGTTCAACGCCCGCAGGAGCGCCCGCCCGACAGCCTGACTGTCCCCGGGCGGCGTGAGCAGCGAGTCGACCTCGTCGGTGGCCACGTTCGCATAGCCGTCGAGCGCGGAGGCCACGACCACCGCGCCGGCCGCCATCGCCTCGACCAGGACGACGCCGAACGACTCGCCGTGCAGGGACGGGGCGCAGAACACGTCCGCGCCCCGCATGCGGGCCGCCACCTCGTCGTCGCTCAGCCGGCCGAGCCACTCGATGCGCGGGTCGCCGCCGTGGCGCGCCTGGAGCTCGTCGGTCTGGGGCCCGGTGCCGCCGACCCACACGGTGACCTCCGGGGGCAGGAACCGCAGGGCGCCGAGCAACACCGCCAGGCCCTTGCGCTCCTCGTGGCGACCGATGAAGAAGATGGTGGGACCGGTCGTCGCGGCGGGCGTCGCCTTGGCGAACCGCTCGATCTCGATGCCGTTGAACAGCATGTCGTAGGTGCCGCCGAGGGCCTTGCGCGCCGTGGCGAGGGCGTCCTTCGACACGGCGCAGCGCAGATCGAGGCGGCGGGCCAGCCACCGCACGCCCGGCCGCGTGACGGCGTAGGCGGCGCTGTCACCCGAGCGGTGGAACGTGCCGAGCATCGGGGCGTTGCGGAACAGCAGCGTCGTCATGGTGGGGCCGGGCGCCAGCGGCTCGTGCAGGTGGAGCACGTCGAACGCCTCGTCGCGCAGCGCCCGGATCGTGCGGAGCTGGGCCGCAGGGTCGGGGGCGAGAGGCGCGACCGACCCGTTCGAGGCGGTGGGCACGCTGGCGCCGAGCGGGATGACGCACGGATCGGGCGGCGGACCGTCGCAGGGGGCGAGCACACGCGCGTCGGTGCCCAGCACGCGCAGCGTACGGGCCAGGCCCAGCACCTGCGCCTGGACGCCGCCGGGGATCGTGAGGCTGTAGGGGCAGACCAGCCCGATGCGCACGGCACAAGCGTAGTGCCCCACCGGGGCCCGCACGCCGGGTGCGCCCGGAGGCGGAACGTCAGAGGCGGACGAACGCCCGCTGCGCCGCCCAGTCGCTCGGCCAGTTGGGCTGCATCAGGTGCCACTGCTCCGGCGCGGCGCGGATGAGGACCTCGAGCTCGGCGGCGAGGGCCTGGGTGATGCGGGCCACGTCGGCCCGGAAGCTGCCCTGCCGGGCGACGGGGATGGGCGGACGTACGACGCCGTGGTGCGTCCGGCCACGGTCGTAGATCGCGGTCGGCAGGAGCGGTGCCCCCGTGCGCAGGGCGAGCACCGCCGGGCCCGACGGGAGCGTCGTCGTCTCGCCGAAGAACGAGACCTCGACGCCGCTGCGGCTGATGTCGCGGTCGCACAGCAGCGCGATGGCGTGGCGTTGCTTCACCGCGTGCACGACCGACCGACCGGCGTCGGGGCCGAGCGGCACGATCTCCATGCCGATGCTCTCGCGGTAGTCGACGAACCAGTCGAACAGCGCCGGCGGCTCGATGCGCTCGACGACCGCGGTGACCGGCGTCTGCTCGACGCGGGTGAGCCAGTAGGCGCTCCACTCCCAGCTACCCAGGTGGGGCATGACCACGAGGGGGCCGAAGCCGTCCTCCCTCGCCTGCAGGATGTGCTCGTAGCCCTCGTAGGACATGCGGGCGTCGAGCTCGGCGGGGCTGATCGTCGGCAACCGGAACGACTCGCCGTAGTAGCGCCCGTAGGACCGGTACACCTCCCGGACCCGCTCGTCGAGATCGGTGCCGGTGAGCGACGGGTCGACGCGGCGCTGGTGGCGCTCGACCATGGCGCGTCGCTCGGTGGGCCGGCGGGCCATGAGGTCGGCGAGCCCCGGGGCGCCGACGTCGACCACCCGGCCGGGCAGCAGGCGCGCCACCGCGGAGGCGCCGCGGTAGGCGGGCGTGACGAGGTCCATGTGGCAGAGCGTGCCTGACGAAGCGTCGAGGTTCGGTCAGCGGCGCCGGCCGGGGGACAACGGCTTGCGGCGCCGGGGCCGCTGATTGGCGCGGCCGACGCGGCGCGAGCGCCAGCGGGCGCCGAGCGGCTGCACCTGCGGCGCCGAGGCCTGGCGCCACACCTTGACGAAGCGCTGCACGGCGGTGAACAGCGTGAGCACCAGCATCACCCACAGGACCGGGACGAGCAGCGACTCGAACAGCAGGCCGAAGGCGAGGAAGGCCAGGCGCTCGGCTCTCTCCATCAGCCCGCCGCGTGCGTCGAAGCCCAGCGCCTCGGCCTTGGCCCGCTCGTAGCTGATGAGCATCGACGCCGCCATCACCGCCATGGGCAGCACGGCGATGCGGCCCGGCTGGGTGGAGTCGAGGTACCACGCCACGCCGCCGAGCAGCAGCGCGTCGCTGATCCGATCGATGACCGAGTCGAAGAAGGCGCCGCGTGGCGACGCCGTACCCGACGCCTTGGCCACCGCGCCGTCGAGCACGTCGGGCACCGCGGTCAGCACGAGCAGCAGCAGGCCGGCCCGCAGCGAACCGTTGGCGATGGCGATCGCGGCGGCGACCGCCATGACGAGGCCGGTCGTGGTGAGGTGGTTGGCCGTGATGCCGGTGCGCCGGATCTGGCCGCCGATGGGTCGCAGGCCCTTCTCGAAGGTGCTGCGCCACCGTCCGTCGAACATGAGGTCTCCCGATGTCGGTCGGTGGCGCGACGGCCGGCTGGTCCGACCCTTCCGTGCGGAGCGCGCCGCCGAGGACGTCGGTAAGGGTAACAACGCGCACCGCTCTGACACGACCACCCCACGATCCGCGCGCCGGTGCGCCGACCGCCGCGATCGCGGCCGCGCAGCCGGTGGCCGCCCCGCTACCCTCGCCGTCATCGCCGACTGAACACCGAAGGGGAGCCTGGTGAAGCGGTATGCGACCGGTCAGATCCGCAACGTCGCCCTCGTGGGGCACAGCGGGGCGGGCAAGACGAGCCTGGCCGAGGCCCTGCTCCACCGCGCGGGGGCGATCAGCCGCATGGGGCGGGTCGAGGACGGCACGACCGCGTGCGACTTCGACCCCGAGGAGCAACGGCGGGGCATCTCCCTGTCGCTCGCCGTCGCCCCGTTCGAGTGGCGCGACCACAAGATCAACCTGATCGACACGCCCGGCTACGCCGACTTCCTCGGCGAGGTGGCGGCCGCGCTGCGCATCGCCGACCTCGCCGTGTTCGTCGTCAGCGCGGTCGACGGCGTCGAGGTGCAGACCGAGGAGGCGTGGGACCTCGCCCGGCGCCTCGACGTGCCCCGCATGGTGTTCGTCAACAAGCTCGACCGCGAGCGGGCGAGCTTCGACACCACGCTCACCCAGCTCCGCGAGCGCCTCGGGTCGGGCATCGCGCCGCTCGAGCTGCCCATCGGCGAGGAGGCCGGGTTCCGGGGCATCGCCGACCTGCTGACCGACACGGCCCACATCTACGAGGCCGGCGTCCCCCACACCGAGGCGATCCCCGACGAGATGGAGCAGCTCGAGCACCAGGTGCACGACAACCTGGTCGAGGGCATCGTCGTCGCCGACGACGCCATGCTCGAGCGCTACCTCGAAGGCGACGTCCCGACTCTCGACGAGCTCGAGCACACGCTGCACGACGGCATCGCGGCGGCGACGGTCTTCCCGGTCGTGGTGGGCTCCGCCACCCGGGAGGTCGGCATCGACCGGCTGGCCGACCTGCTCGTGGAGATCGGACCCTCCCCGCTCGACCGGCCCGTGCCCATCACCGCCGGCAACGGCGAGCAGCCCGAGGAGATCGACGTGACGGCCGACGCGTCGGGCGACCCGCTCGCGTTCGTGTTCAAGACGATCGCCGACCCCTACGTCGGCCAGGTCAGCCTCTTCCGCGTCGTGTCCGGCACGCTGCGCCCCGACGACCACCTGGTCAACACGCGGACCGGCGACGACGAGCGGCTGCACGGCCTGCTGACCGTGCGCGGCAAGGGCCAGGAGCCCGCGAGCGAGCTGGTGGCCGGCGACATCGGCGCGGTGTCCAAGCTGGCGGGCACGCTCACCGGCGACACGCTGGCGCCGAAGGGCAAGCCGGTGCGGGTGGCGCCGATCGCCCAACCCGAGCCCACCCTCGCCGTCGCCGTCGTCCCCCGCACCCAGGCGGACGAGGACCGGCTGGCGCCCGCCCTGCACCGGCTGGTCGACGAGGATCCCGCGCTGCGGGTCGAGCGCATCGACGAGACCCATCAGACGCTGCTCCACGGCACCGGCGAGACCCACCTGCAGATCACGCTCGAGAAGCTCACCCGCAAGTTCGGCGCCAACGTCGAGACAGAGCCGGTGCGCGTCGCCTACCGGGAGACGGTCACCGGGTCCGCGACCGGCGTCGAGGGCCGCCACAAGAAGCAGACCGGCGGCCACGGGCAGTTCGGGGTGTGCGTCATCGACCTCGACCCCCTCCCCCGCGGCGAGGGCTTCGAGTTCGCCAGCACGGTGGTGGGCGGAGCCATAAGCCGCAGCTTCATCGGCGCCGTGCAGAAGGGCGTCGAGGAGACGATGTCCGCCGGCGGCGTCTACGGCTACCCGGTCGTGGACGTGCGCGTCACCGTCACCGACGGCAAGGAGCACTCCGTCGACAGCTCGGAGATGGCGTTCAAGGTGGCGGGCCGGCTCGCCTTCCGGGCGGCGCTGGCCCAGGCGGGGCCGGTGATCCTCGAACCGATCAGTCGCATCGACGTGACGGTCCCGCCCGAGATGCAGGGCGACGTCATGGGCGACCTCAACGCCCGGCGGGGCCGCGTGCAGGGCACCGACAGCACCCCCGACGGCCGCCAGACCGTGTACGCCCTGGTGCCCACCTCCGAGATCCAGCGCTACGCCGTCGAGCTGCGCTCGCTCACCGGCGGTCGGGGCCGTTTCCACGCCACGCACGACCACTACGACGTGCTGCCGACCCACCTCGTCGAGGCCGTGCGGCGCGAAGTCCACGACGAGGCCTGACGTCGTGCGGGACCGATGCGCCGAATGCGGGTTCGACCCCGGCGACCTGCGCCGACGGGACGCACCGGTCGCGGTGCGGGCGTTCGGTCGCCGCTACGAGACGCCGCTCACCCGCGGGCTGCCGGGCGAGGACCTCGACGAGGTGGTGCGGCGTTGCCCCGACCCCGGCGTGTGGTCCGCCCTCGCCTACGGCGGGCACGTCGTCGACATCTTCCGGGTGTTCGACGACCGCGTGCGCGCCGCCCTCGACGGACGCGAGCCCGACGACCTCGTCGTCGACTGGGAGGGCAGGGTCGCAGCGGCGGAACCGTCGCTCGAGCGCCAGCGCGTCGTCGCCGACCTCGCGGAGGCGGCCGATGCCCTGGCGGTGACCCTCGCCGAGGTCGACGACACCGAGTGGGGACTGCCCGGGTACAACGGCCGGGGCGATCGGGTCACGGTCGCGGACCTGGCGGCCATCGCGGTCCACGAGGGCAGCCACCACCTGCTCGACGTCGGCCGCGTCCTGCGCGCGGCGCGGGGCCGCTGAGGCCCCGCGCCGTCACGCCGGGATCAGCGGGATCAGGACGGGAGCGCCTGCTCGATCGCCTGCACGACCTCGTCGGAGGTCGGCTCGGTCATCGGGTTGAAGCGGGCGACGATGTCGCCGCCGGGGGCGACGAGGAACTTCTCGAAGTTCCAGCGGATGTCGCCGGTGTGCCCCTCCCCGTCCGGCACCTCCACGAGCTGCTGGTAGAGGGCGTGGCGACCGTCACCGTTCACGTCGACCTTCTCGGTCACCGGGAAGGTGACGCCGTAGTTGGTCGAGCAGAAGGTGGCGATCTCCTCGGCGGAACCAGGCTCCTGGCCGCCGAACTGGTTGCACGGCACGCCCAGCACGGTGAAGCCGCGCGCCGCGTACTTCTCGTGGAGCTCCTCCAGGCCCGTGTACTGGGGCGTGAGCCCGCACTGCGAGGCCACGTTCACGACCAGGACGGCCTTGCCGTCGAAGTCGTGCAGGTCGGCGGGCGTCCCGTCGAGCTGGTTGATCGACACGTCGTAGATGGACATGGGGGCAAGCTACCGGCGTCGTCAGCTCCGCGGTCCGCCGATCGTCGACGGAGCCCACGTCATGGTGCTGAGGGCGGTCTCGCCGCCGGCCCGCCACGATTCGGTCGCGGTCGCACGTTGCGGCCCGTCGTGGCCGCCCGGCGCGCTAGAACCACGTGATGGACCTCTCCAAGCTTGCACCGTCCGATGTCGTGGTCGCGCTGCGCGGGCTGGAGCGGCGCTATCGGGGCCTGTTCGCCGGGCTGGGCGAGGACGAGTCGCCCGACGACGTCGCCCATCGGGCCGCCGGCGGCTGGTCGCCGATCGAGCACGTGGTCGCGGGCGCGTGGGGCATCGCCGCTGCGGATCGCGCGCTCGCCGCCGTCCTCACCGACGACTCCCCCGTCCTCGACGCCGCAGACGTCGACCCCGCTGCCCGGCCCAAGCCCGGCGCGGTGACCGGCTACGTGCACGAGCGGCTGTCCGAGCTGGGGCTCGAGGCGAACGCGGCGGCCGATCGCATCGAGGGGGTCCCGGCCGGCGACTGGGGACGTTCCGGTGTCGTCGCCGGCGCGGACCGCACGGTGACCGCGCTCGACCTGGCGCGCCTGGCGGTCGACGCCGGCGTCACCCACCTCCGCGCCGCCGAGGAGGTGCTCGACGCGGTGCGCCGCACGCCGCGCGAGCCCAGCTGATCCAGCGGCCCTCATCCGGGCGGGACGGACGGCGGGGCAGGACCGCCACCCGTCGTCACTGCGGGTTGGCGGCCACGTACTGGTCGACCGGCACCTGCTCGAGCGCCTCCCACCCCACGGGCAGGTAGATGTCGCCGGCGGTGCTCCAGTACCAGACGCCCCAGCCGTGGAACCCGGCGTAGGCGCCGGGGTGCTCGACGACCAGCTCGGCGTAGGCCTGCACGGCCCGGACGTAGCGGTCGCTGTGGTTGTAGTTCCACAGCGCGCCGGCCATGTCACCGGGCGCGCCGTTGGCGGCCAGGTAGCGCCCCGCCCCGAGGATCGCCTGCCGGGGGTCGTTCACGTCGCCCTCGCCGTAGGCCTCCCACGTGGCCGGCATGAACTGCATCGGCCCCTGGGCGCCGGCGATCGACGTGCCGCGGATGCGCCCCATCGCCGTCTCGACCAGGTTGATGGCCGCCAGGTACTGCCACGGCACACCGAAGGTCGCCTCCGCCTCCTGGTACCAGGTGACGAGGTCGGCCGCCGGCTCGGGCGGGACGATGCGCCACGCGGGCATCGTGTCGGACGGCTCGCCCGTGAGTGCCCGCAGGTCGCGGCGGGCGGCGACGTGACGTTCGGCGGCGGGGTGCAGGTCGGGGGGCAGCGCAGCGAGCACGGCGTCGTCCCACTCGGGGTGATCGCCGAGCTGCCGGTAGCCGGCCTGCTGGGCGAGCGCTGCGGTGGCCACCTCCCCCACGCTCGCGTCGGGGCGTCGCAGCACTGCCTCGGCCTCCGCGATCCGGGCGGCCAGGGACGCCGGGTCGCCCGCGAGCGGGGGTGGGCGCAGGGCATCGACGTCGACCGGGGCCGTCGTCGGGGTGGTCGGCGCCGCGGTCGTCGGGGCGGTGGAGGGCGACGTCGCGGACGTCGTGGACGTCGTCGGCACGCGCTCGGCGTCGTCGGAGCCGCCCGAGCCGCCGCCGCACGACGCGACCAGGATCGCGGCTGCGAGGGCGAGCGCCCCCCGCCGCGCCGGACGGCGGCACCAGGTCACGGCCGCCGACCCTACCGGCCCGGGATCAGGCCGGGTCCGTGTCCGGGTGCGCACCCGGATCGGTGTCGGCGCCCGTGTCGGGATCGGCGCCGGTGTCGCTGTCGAGATCCGACCAGTCCTCGGGGTTGTCCTCGACGAAGTGCTGGATGACCGCCCCATCGACGCCGTCGACCAGGACGAGCCCGCGTCGGGCCGGCGGGTTCTCCGCCGAGTACAGGAGGATGCGCCACGTCGGCCGGCTGAGCAGGCCCCGCCACCCCATCTGCGCCGACGCGTGGCCCACGGGGAAACCCACGGCCCGTGTGGCCGCGACCAGGGCATCCTGCTCGTCGACGTCGAGGTTCCACCCCGAGACCAACGAGTAGACGCCGACCACCACCAGCAGCGCGGCCGCGAACAGGTACCCCCCGTTGACGTAGGGCGACTCGTCCACCAGCGCCCACACGGCCACGCAGGCGGCGGCGGTGGCGAGGTACAGGTAGCCCGGGATGCGGCGGCGGTTGTTGTTCGG
>DASUQS010000134.1:0-2540 GCA_036280455.1 Acidimicrobiales bacterium | reverse complement strand
TCCCCCCGCACGGCAGACTCGTCCCGATGGCCGTGACCGCGACGGATCTCGACAAGGGCAGCTTCAGTGACACCCCGCCGTGGACGATCGACGACCCGACCGGGCTGACGTGGCGCCAGGGCCTCGACGCGGTGCGGGCGCAGGTCATGGCCGAGGTCCCGGCCCTCACCGCCCCCGGACGCTGGCCACCGGCGGCGCGCCTGGTCACGGTCACCCGCCGCCTCGGCGGGGCGGTCGGCCTGTGGGCGCTGCGCGAGCGGCCCACCGGGGACTCGGTCAGCCGTGCGGGCATCTCCCGCCGACTGCGGATCGCGGCCGAGAAGCTCGGCCCCACCTACATCAAGCTCGGCCAGATCATCAGCTCCGGCGAGGGCATCTTCCCGGCCGAGCTGGTCGGCGAGTTCAAGCTGTGCCGCGACCGGGTGCCGGCCGAGCCGTTCCGGGTGGTGCGCGAGGTCATCGAGGACGACCTCGGGCGGCCACTCGACGAGGTCTTCCGCTGGGTCGACCGCACCCCGCTTGCGGCGGCGTCGATCGCCCAGGTGCACGCGGCCACCCTGCGCACCGGCGAGAAGGTCGTCGTCAAGGTGCAGCGCCCGCGCGTCGCCAGCCTCGTGCGGGACGACCTGCGGGTCATGGCCTGGCTGGCCCCGAAGCTGGTGGGCCGCATCCCCATCGCCGCGCTCGCCAACCCTCCGGCGCTGGTCGAGCTGTTCGCCCAGACCATCGCGGAGGAGCTCGACTTCCGCCTCGAGGCCGAGAACATGCTCGACGTGGCCCGCACGTTCGCCGAGCTCGGCCAGCGGGGGTACGTCATCCCCCGCCCCCATCCCACTCTGGTGACGCAGCGGGTTCTGGTGATGGAACGCCTCGACGGCTTCCGCTTCGACGACGTGGTGGGCATGCAGGACGCCGGCGTCGACACGCAGGCCGTGGTGCGCACCGGGATGATCGGGTTCATCGAGGGCGCCATCCTCCACGGCATCTTCCACGGAGACCTCCACGGCGGGAACCTGTTCGTGCTGCCCGACGGCCGCACCGCCCTGCTCGACTTCGGCATCACCGGGCGGCTGGACGAGGTCAAGCGGGTCGCCTTCCTGCGGCTGCTCATGGCGGGATCGGCCAACGACGTGATGTCGCAGCTCACGGCCCTCCGCGACCTCGGGGTGCTCCCGCCCGACGCCGATCTGGACCAGGTCGTGCGCGAGCTGAGGCTCGACCAGCCGCCCGTCGACCCGACCGCCATCTCCGGCGAGCAGCTCGTCGCGGAGCTGCAGCAGATGATCAAGGCCCTGCTCGGCCTGGGTGCTCGCATGCCCAAGGAGCTGATGCTCTTCGTGAAGAACATGGTCTTCCTCGACGGGGCCATCGCCACGCTGGCGCCCGACCTCGACCTGTTCGGCGAGATCATGGAGCTGTCGATGTACTTCGCCACCCGCCACGCCGAGCAGATCATGGCCGACGTCGGCGTCGATCCCCGGACCGTCGAGCTCGACCTCGACGGCGTGAAGGCCAGCTTCGGCGTCGAGGGCGAGACCGCTCAGCTCACCCACCGCGAGCTCCGGGCCCGGCGCGAGACGATCCGGCGCAACCTGTCCGAGCGCCGCCGGCCGGGGCCCGGTTCCCGCCGGCGCTAGCGCCGCGGCTCGGCCATCACGTTGGTGACAGTCGGCTGGTCGGTCCGCGGGCGGTTGCCGCCCGGGCCGGATCGCCGGACCGGCGCGGCGCCACCGCTATCGTCGCCGCCGATGCGCCTCGTCGTCGCCCAGTGCACCGTCGACTACGCCGGTCGGCTCACCGCCCACCTGCCGCTCGCCCCGCGCCTCGTGATGGTCAAGGCGGACGGGTGCGTGGCCATCCACGCCGACGGCGGCGCCTACAAGCCGCTGAACTGGATGAACGCGCCCAACACCGTGACGGAGTCGGTCGACGACGACGGGCGCGACGTGTGGACGGTGCGCTCACCCAAGGGCGAGACGTTGACGATCACGCTGCACGAGGTGCTGACGGACACGAGCCACGAGCTCGGCGTCGACCCGGGGTTGTGGAAGGACGGCGTCGAGGCCCACCTGCAGGAGCTCCTGGCCGCCAACTGCGATGCCATCGCCCCCGGCCTGCGCCTCGTGCGGCGCGAGTACCCGACCGACATCGGCCCGGTCGACCTGCTGTGCCGCGACGCGGACGGCCACGCGGTGGCGATCGAGGTGAAGCGACGCGGCGAGATCGACGGCGTCGAGCAGCTCACCCGCTACCTCTCGTTCCTGGAGCGCGACCCGATGCTGCGGCCCGTGCGGGGCGTGTTCGTCGCCCAGCAGATCAAGCCGCAGGCGAGGGTGCTCGCCGGCCAGCGGGAGATCGCCTGCGTCGAGGTCGACTACGACGTCCTGCGCGGCGTCGAGTCCGACGAGCTGCGCCTGTTCTGACGCAGGCCCGCGTCCTGGCCGGCCGCCGCTCGATCGACTGCGTCGAGGTCGACTACGACGCGCTGCGCGGCCTGGACTCCGGGGACCTGCGACTCTTCTGACCGCGTGCCTCAGGCG
>DASUQS010000133.1:0-29850 GCA_036280455.1 Acidimicrobiales bacterium | reverse complement strand
TCGGCTTGCCCGAGAGCGAGGCGGGCGGGCCGGGAGGAGGCGGGATCGGCTTGCCCGACGACGAGGTCGGCGTACCACCACCCGGCGCTCCGCCGGCGGGCGGGGCGCTGGGGCGAGGGGCACCGGCGGGCGGGGCGCTCGGGCGCGGGGCGCCGGGTGCCGGCGCGCTCGGGCGCGGCGGGCCGCCGGCCGGGGGCCGGGGCGCGCCACCCGCGGGCGGCGGCGTGGGGCGACTGGGGGGCGGCGCCGAGGGACGCGGCGGGCGGGCCGCCGGCGGACGCTCGGGCGGGCGGGGGCGCGGGGCCTCGGCGGGTGCCGGCGCAGCGGCCGATGCGGCCGGACGGGCGGCACCGGCGTCGTCTTCACGACGGGGCGGGCGCGGCGGATGATCGCTGCCCGACGACGTGACGAGTCGCCCCGGCGGGGGCGGCGGCGTGGGCCGGCCCGCTGTTCGCTGCGGCGGCGCCGCGGGAGGCATGGACGGGCGGGGGTTCCACCCCTCCTTGTCCGCCGGGCGCTTGGCCGACTCAGGAGCGGGCTTGGCGGCCTTCGCCGGCTTGGCGCCGCCGTCGCCGGGAGGCGGGCTGGCGGGTTTGGTCGCGGCCTTGTCCTCCGCGGGGGCGGAGGACGACTTGGCCTTGGCAGCCGACGACTCGGACTTGGCGGCGGACGCGCCGCCCTTGCCCGGCTCGTCAGGCTGCTCGGCACGGACGAGGCCGTCGCGATGCGCGCGACGGCGGACGCGGTCGGCTTGCGCCTCCTCGATGCCCGAGGAGTGCGTCTTGACCCCGATGCCCAGATCTTTGGAGAGATCGAGGGTTTCTTTGTTCGTCATCCCGAGCTCTTTCGCGAGCTCGTGGACCCGGATCTTCGCTGCCAAAGTTGTCTCTGACCAGCCCTTCGTCTTTCTTAGGGCGCGAACCGCGCACCTGTTGGTGCGGATCGCGGCCCTCCATCCTCGCGCAGCCGACCGCTCTGGGACGAACAGTCACCACGAAAACTCTGTGTTCAATGCCTGCCAGGGTGCAGACCGGGGTCACGGAACGCTCGTGCGAACGCTCTGCGACGGAGAGCCAACATCTGGCACGCCTCGAGGGTGGCTCGGCAAAGCCACGCTCCGCGACCAGGAAGTGTACGGCCCTCCACGGGAGATCCATCGCTCCCGCGCACGTAGCGGACGAGCTCCGACTGCGGCGCCTTGCGACGGCAGCCGATGCAGGTGCGCTGCGGCTCGGGGATGGGACTACCCGTCCTCGCCCGGCTCGGCGCCGCCGGCGGCATCCTCCGCCGGCACCTCGTCAGGACCACCCTCGGCCTCGGCCGCCGACTCGGACAGCTCGGCCACGTCGGCAGCCACGACCTCTTCGGCGTCGAGCTCGGCGTCGACGTCCTCCGCCGGGGCGGCGGTGTCGGTCACCGGGGTCTCCTCCGCCGGGGCGGTGGTATCGGTCACCGGGGCGTCCTCCGCGGGGCCGGCGTCGGAGGCCGACGACTCGCCGCCCTCGACCGGGGCGGCCTCGCCACCGGCCGGCGCTGTGCCGCCGTCGGTCGCAGCAGCAGCGTCGCCGCCCTCGGCGCCCTCCTCGGACACCGCGGCCTCCCAGTCCTCCGCGGACATGGCGGGGCCACCCTCAGCGGGCTGCCACACCTGCTCGCCGGTCTCCGGGTCGACGACCCACTCGCCCTCCGCCCAGTCCTGCTGGGCGTAGGTCTCCTCCTCGGCCAGCTGGGTCTCGCTCTTGATGTCGACGCGCCAGCCCGTGAGCCGGGCCGACAGGCGGGCGTTCTGGCCCTCCTTCCCGATGGCCAGCGAGAGCTGGTAGTCGGGAACGATGACCTCGGCGACGCCGGTGTCCTCGTTGATGCGGACCTCTTTGACCTTGGCGGGTGAGAGGGCCTTGGCCACGAACTCGTACGAGTCGTCGCTGAAGGGCACGATGTCGATCTTCTCGCCCCGCAGCTCGTTGACGACCTGGCGCACGCGGGCGCCCCGGGCGCCGACGCAGGCACCGACCGGGTCGACGTTGTTGTCGTTCGACCAGACGGCGATCTTCGTGCGGTGCCCGGGCTCACGGGCACAGGCCTTGATCTCGACGACGCCGTCGGCGATCTCGGGCACCTCGAGCTTGAACAGCTCGAGGACCAGCCCCGGGTGGGTGCGCGAAACGACGATCTGGGGGCCCTTCGAGGTGCGGCGCACCTCGACGATGTACGCCTTCAGCCGGGTGTTGGCCTCGGGACGCTCGTGGGGCACCTGTTCCGCCTGCGGCAGCAGAGCCTCGACCGGCCCCAGGCTGAGCAGCGTGTAGCGGCTGTCGCCCTGCTGCACCGTGCCGGTGACGATGTCGCCCTCGCGGCCGGCGTACTCCTCGTAGCGGAGCTCACGCTCGGCCTCGCGGATGCGCTGGGTCATGACCTGGCGCGCCGTCTGGGCGGCGATGCGGCCGAAGTCCTTCGGGGTCACGTCGAGCTCGGGCCCGTAGGGCTCGCCGTCCTCGTCGATCTCCTGCGCGTACACGCGGATGTCGAAGTTGGTGGGGTCGATCGTCACCCAGGCGTACTCGTGCGCGCCCGGCATGCGCTTGTAGGCCGACTCGAGCGCGTCGGCGAGCGCGGCCATGAGGGTGTCGACCGAGATGCCCTTCTCCGCGGCCAGCGCCTGGAGCGCTTCCATCATCTCGCTCATGAACGGACCTCCGGTCCGATCATGAGCGATTGCCGCTGCGCGGCGGGAAACGCACTGTGCCCCTGATTCGCTCGCACTGCGTGCTCGCTCATCGCCGGACCTCCGGTCCGCAGACGAGCGATCGCCGCAGCGCGGCGGGTGCCGCACCGTGCTCATGATTCGCTCGCACTTCGTGCTCGCTCATGACGTGGGATCCCTCTTCTCGTTGCTCGTGCCCTGGGTGCGCGCCGGCGCCTGCTTCTGCTTCTTCTTGCCGCCCGGCTGGCGCGACTTGCCCGGCTTGTCGCCCGGTCCCCACTGAAAGACCGTGCGTGCCCGCTCGATGTCGGCGTGCGCGACCCGGCGCTCTGCCGGGGGCTCGTCGCCGCCCGGGGCGTCGGCGCGCACCGTGATGCCGTCGTCGTCGGCCGCGACCAGCACGCCGGAGAGGCGGCGGTCGGCGTCTGCACCTTCGACCGCGTCGGCGGTGAGCTTGATCTTCACCGTCTCCCCCACCGCTCGGGCGAAGTGCTGGGGCGTGCGGAGGGCCCGCTCCAGCCCGGGGCTGGTGACCTCGAGCGTGTAGGCGCCGGCGATCGGGTCGGCCTCGTCGAGTGCGTGCGACACGGCCCGCGTGGCCTTGGCCAGGACGTCGAGATCGAGACCGCCGGGGCGGTCGACCACGACCTTG
Organism: Acidimicrobiales bacterium; assembly: GCA_036280455.1. Classification (GTDB taxonomy): domain Bacteria; phylum Actinomycetota; class Acidimicrobiia; order Acidimicrobiales; family VFJN01; genus ZC4RG19. The sequence goes on along the minus strand of DASUQS010000133.1, from coordinate 26,494 downwards.
AGCACCGGCCCGGCCACCTCGAGGTCGTACAGCTCGATGTCCCGCTCGGCGAGGAGGGGTAGCACCAGGTCACGGACACGGTCGGCGACGGTCATGGGGCTGTTCCTCCTTCCTTCATACGAAAGGCGTGGGCCGAGGCCCACGCCTTCGCTCGAAGCTCTCGAACGGTGACGACATCCAATCCGTAACGAAACGGACGCTGGAGTATAGCGGCCGAGGTTCCCTCACGGACCGTGGAGATACCGCACTCAGTACGCCCGCGCCACCACCGCCACCAGATCGTCGTCATCTTCGGACGTGGGCAGGCCCCCGTCCTCGCGCACGAGGCACCGGACGGTGATGCCCTTGCCGGCCAGGGCGGACTCGCCCTCACCCCGCACCAGACCCCATCGCAGGCGGGCGAAGCCGCTCTGGGCGGCCTCGGCGGCCTCGTCGAGGGTGGCGACGTCCGCGGTGGCGGCCTCGCGGCGCGCCAGCGCCCCGGCGAGCAGGTCGTCCTGGATCTGGTCGACGAGCGCACCGACACGGGCCACGGCCTGCGCGACCGGCACCTGCTCCTTGTCGCCGGTGTCGCGCCGCACGACCGTGACGTTGCCCTCGGCCAGGTCGCGAGGGCCGACCTCGACCCGCACGGGCACGCCCTTGAGCTCCCAGTCGGTCGCCCGCCGCCCGAAGCTGCTGGCGACCTGGGCGTCGAGACGCGTCCGCACCTCGGCACCGGTCAGTTCCTCGGCCAGTGCCGCGGCCTGGTCGCCCGCACCATCGCCGTCCTTGACCAGCAGCACCACCGCCTGGATGGGTGCGAGCCGGGGCGGCACCACCAGGCCTCGGTCGTCGCCGTGCGACATGATCAACCCGCCGACCATGCGGGTCGACGAGCCCCACGACGTGGTCCAGCAGTGCTGGGTCACGCCCTCGGCGTCGAGGTAGTCGATGTCGAACACCTTGGCGAAGTTCTGGCCCAGCTCGTGGCTCGTGCCCATCTGGAGCGCTTTGCCGTCGCGCATCATCGCCTCGCAGGTCATCGTGTTGACAGCGCCGGCGAAGCGCTCCGCGGGCGTCTTGTGCCCCACGAGCACGGGCATGGCGAGGACGTTGACCATGAAGTCCTCGTACACCTCGTGCAGGATGCGGGTCGCGTAGGCCGCGGCGTCGGCGCGCGTCGCGTGCGCCGTGTGGCCCTCCTGCCAGAGGAACTCGGTCGTACGCAGGAACAGGCGAGGACGCAGCTCCCACCGCACGACGTTGTTCCAGCTGTTCAGCAGCAGGGGCAGGTCGCGGTAGCTCTGCACCCACTTGCCCATGTACTCGCCGATGACCGTCTCGCTGGTGGGACGCACGACGATGGGCTCGTCGAGCGCCTTGCCGCCCGCATGGGTGACCACGGCGAGCTCGGGGCTGAAGCCCTCGACGTGGTCGGCCTCCCGCTGCAGGTAGCTCTCGGGGATGAACAGCGGGAAGTAGGCGTTCTCGGCGCCGGCCGCCTTGATGCGCGCGTCGACCTCCGCCTGGATGCGCTCCCAGATCGAATACCCGTAGGGCCGGACGACCATCGTGCCGCGCACCGGGCCGTTCTCGGCCAGCTGCGCCTTGGCCAGGACATCCTGGTACCAGCGGGGGAAGTCGTCGGCCTGCGCCGTGAGCACCTTCGCCATAGGGGTCGGATCGTACCGGGCGGCGGTCGTGCGCCCGGCAGCGGTATGGCGGGGATGCTCCCGTCCACCCCCGCCCGGGCCCGGACCGGCGTCGATCAGGCGCGGGGGATGGCGCTCGTCGCGGGTTCGCCGACGGTCTCGAGCCCATCACCGAGCTCGTAGGTGACGACCGTCTGCTCGGACGGGCAGCAGTTGGGGTCGTCGTCGCCGTAGCGGGTGAAGGTGACCAGCAGCTCGTCGCCGTCGACCGCCACGTCACGCACGGCGGGCGGCAGCGCGCTGTGCTCGGCCACCTCGGCCGGCGGGCCGGTGATCGTGTCGATGAGCATCGGCAGCCGCCCGTTCAGCGCCCACACCTGCACGGTGTCCTGCACGCCGTTGGCGCCGTAGACGCACTGGGCGTGGACGACGGCCTCGTCGTCGCCGTCGTCGTCGAGATCGGCGTAGAGCACCTCGCCGTCGACCTCGAGACGGGCGAACGACTGCTCGTCGATGACCTCGCTCGCCCCGCCCGTGACGCCGATGAGCTGGGGCGGCGCGCCGGTGACGGCGTCGGTGCAGGCGCTGCCGGGCTGGGCGAGCGCGGTGAAGTCGATGCCGCGGACGTCGGCCGGATCGGCGGGTGCGCCGTCGCCGACGGCCGCGTCGGCGGGCTGGGCCGGCTCGGGATCGCCCGCGAGCGCGACGAGGGCGGCCATCACACCGAGCGCGGCCAGCGCGCGGCGTGAGTTGTGGGAGCGGGAGCGGGTGCGCACGACTGGCGGACGGTACCCAACGTCGTGTGACGATTCCGTTGCGTCGGGGTTCCGATCACGAGGCACAATCGCCGCCCTTCACCCGTGCTGTGGTGGCGCCAAATGTAGTGCCGCCACGATGCGCCGGGGTGGGATTCCGGCACGCCGGCGCGGTTCCTTCCAGATGCCGGGTCAGTCGCGTCGCCCCGGGGGCCCGACCAGCACGATCCACGCCACCACCAGGAAGAGCGCGACGAACAGGGCCGCCCGGATGACCGAGTAGACCACGCCCAGCAGCGCGCGGATCACGATCCACGCGACGAGCAGCAGGACGAGGCCCACCAGGAGGCGGGCGGTGAGGCTCTGCCGGGTCGGAGCCGGGGGCGGGGGCATGGCCTCCAGCGTAGGACGGCGATCGCGCGCCGTCGTGTCGCCGCGCTCGGATCGTCACGCCACCCCGAACACTCGTCACATCGCTCGGGGGCGAGCCCCTGGCCGCTCAGAGCTTGCGGATGACCTCGACCCGCTGCTCGCTGCGGTTGGCGTCCGCACCCTTCTCGTCGAGCAGCTCGGCGCGGTCGCGCTCGGCGGCACGGCGAGCGGCGTCGCTGGTCGACCGGGCGCGCTCCAGCGCGGCCTCGACCCCGTTCTCGCCGATGAACGTGGCCCAGTCGACCAGGGCGTCGACCATCTCGTCCTCGGGCACCACCGCCACGTTCTGGCCACGCACGAACAGGTGACCCTTGTTCTTGCCGGCCGCGATGCCGATGTCCGCGTCGCGGGCCTCGCCGGGGCCGTTGACGACGCAGCCCATGACGGCGACCTGGAGCGGGATCTCCTTGTCGCCGAAGGCCTCCTGCGCCTGGCGGGCGACCTCGATGACGTCGATCTCCGCCCGCCCGCACGACGGGCAGGCGATGAGGTCGACGTTCTTGCGCTCGCGCAGCCCCATGGCCTCGAGCAGCGCCCGCCCCGCCCTGGCCTCCTCGACCGGATCCGCGGTGAGGCTGTAGCGGATCGTGTCGCCGATGCCCTCCGCCAGCAGGGTGGCGATGCCGGCCGTGGCCTTGATGACACCGCCCGGCAGCGGGCCCGCCTCCGTCACGCCGAGGTGGAGCGGATGGTCGGTGGCGTCCGCCAGCTGGCGGTAGGCCTCGATCATCAGCGGCACCGACGACGCCTTCACCGAGATCTTCACGTCCTCGAACCCGACCTCGTCGAAGTAGGCGAGCTCCATCTGGGCCGACTCGACCATCGCCTCGGGCGTGACCTTCCCGCCGTACTTCTTGTACAGGTCGGGATGCAGCGAGCCGCCGTTCACGCCGATGCGGATGGGCACGCCCCGCGCCTTGGCCTCCTGAGCCACGAGCTTGATGTGCTCCGGCCGCCGGATGTTGCCGGGGTTGAGCCGCAGGCACTGCACCCCGGCCTCGAGCGCCGCGAGCGCCATCCGGTACTGGTGGTGGATGTCGGCCACGATCGGCACGGGCGACCGGGGCACGATGCGCGCCAGGCCCTCGGCGGCCTCGAGCTCGTTGCACGTGCAACGCACGATGTCGCAGCCGGCCATCGCCAGGTCGTAGATCTGCTGCAGCGTGCCGTCGACGTCGGCGGTCTTGGTCGTGGTCATCGACTGCACCGACACCGGTGCGTCGCCGCCGACCGCCACGTCGCCCACCATGATCTGGCGCGTCTTGCGGCGGGGATACGAGGACTGTCCGAGCTCCATCGTCGTTTCCTACAGGTCGATCGGGTTGACGATGTCGAGGTACAGGCTGGTCACGCCGAGCACCACCAGACCCATGACGGCCACGTACGCGACCGGCAGCAGCTTGGTCATGTCGGCGTGGTAGCGCTTGCCCTTGCGCGACCGCACCCGCTCGTAGATGGCGAAGGCGGCGTGGCCGCCGTCCAGCGGAGGGACCGGCACCATGTTGAAGATGCCGATGAACACGTTGATCTGGAAGAAGAAGAACAGCAGGAACGCCAGGCCGCCGATCTCGGCGCCCTGACCGGCCAGCCGCACCGCGCCGAAGATCGACAGCATGCGGTTCTCGCTGCCGTCGTCCGAGCTCGCCGCCGACGACGACCCGCCGGCGGTCGTGGCTGGCTCCTCGTTCGCGCGGCTGACGTTCTCGGCGTAGTCGCCGAGACCGTCCGGGCTGAAGAAGCCCGCCAGCGCACCCACGCTCGTGCCCATGAAGCTCACCATCTCGCCCGGCGCCCGGGTGATGGCCGTACCGATGCCGATGGGATCGTCCGGCAGCGCGGCCGCGGTGCTGACCCCCAGGAAGACGGAGCCTGGTTCGCCCTCGATTTCCTCGGGGCGCGCCCCCAGCTCGATGGGGACCGTGCGGACCTCGCCGTTGCGCTCGATCTCGAACGTGACCGTGTCACCGACGTCGTAGGCAGCGATCGCATCGGAGAACGAGCCGAACTCGGCCGCCGGCGCACCGTCGACCGTGAGGATCGCGTCGTCCGCCGTCAGACCCGCCGCCTCGGCGGCGCTGTCCTCCGTCACGCTGGTGATGCCCCACTCGGTGGGATCGCCCTGCGGGTCGGTGATGCTGCCCCCCGGTATGCCCACCACGCCGAGCGCGAGCACCAACAGGACGAACGCCTGGACGAAGTGCATGATCGAGCCGGCCGACACGACCAGCAACCGCTTGGGGAAGGACTGCTGGCGGTAGGTGCGGGGCTCGTCGGCGGCATCGGCCTCGTCGAGGTTGTTCATGCCGATGATGCGGACGTACGCGCCCGCGGGCACCAACTTGAGGCCGTACTCGGTCTCGCCCCGCTGGAACGACCAGATGCGGGGCCCGAAGCCGATGAAGAACTCGGTGACCTTCATGCCCGACCACTTGGCCGTGGCGAAGTGCCCCAGCTCGTGCAGGAAGATCATGATGACGACGCCGAGCACGATGCCGGCGTAGACCCAGCCCGCGAAGACGCCGAGGGCGACGAACGCGCCCACGAGCAGCGCCAGGCGCAGGCCACCGGTCTCGTAGACCGGCTCGCCCTCGGTGCGGGGCCGCGGTGGAGGCGGCGTCGGGGGCAGCTGCACCGATGGCGTCGACGACGACACGGATCGTGCGTCCTCGGGCGTACCGTTGCCCTGCGAGCTGCCGTTGCCCTGTGGTGCGTCGCTGTCCCGGGGTGCGCCTGACTCCGTGGACGCGCCGGTGCCGGCGGATCTGCTGGCCTCGTCGTGTCGGTCGGTGTGGGTCACTCCGCGATCCTCTCGATCTCCAGCCGGGCGGACTCGCGCCCGCGGCGGTCGGCCTCGATCACGGCATCGACCCCGTCGGCTCGCCCCCCATCATGCCCGGAGAGGACCGCTTTGAGGACGTCGGGGATGGTCACCCAGGCGATGCGGCCGTCGAGGAAGGCGGCGACGGCCTCCTCGTTCGCCGCGTTGAGCACGGCCGGTGCCAGCTCGCCGGCCCGACCGGCCTCGTAGGCCAGGCCCAGGCACGGAAAGGCCTCGTGGTCCGGGGCCTCGAACTCCAGCGGGCCGCACGCCGCCCAGTCGATCGCCCCGAACGGCGTGCCGATGCGGTCCGGCCACGCGAGGGCGTATCCGATCGGCAGGCGCATGTCCGGGCGCGAGAGCTGGGCGATCGTCGACCCGTCGCTCATCTCCACCATCGAGTGCACGATCGACTGGGGATGCACCACCACCTCGATCCGGTCGTAGTCCACGCCGAAGCGGTCGCCGAACAGCTCGTGGGCCTCGATGACCTCGAGCCCCTTGTTCATGAGCGTCGATGAGTCGACCGTGATCTTCGGCCCCATCGACCACGTGGGGTGCGCGAGGGCGTCGTCAACGGTGACCTGGGCGAGATCGGCCCGCGACCGCCCCCGGAACGGCCCCCCGCTGGCTGTGAGCACGATGCGTGCCACCCGGTCGGCCTCGCCTGTCACGTTGGCGGCCAGGCACTGGTGCACCGCGCCGTGCTCGGAGTCGACCGGCACGATGTGCCCGGCACCCGGGGCCGCCAGCGCGGCGCGCACCACCGGCCCCCCGGCGATGAGCGATTCCTTGTTGGCGAGCGCCAGGCGCTTGCCGGCCGCGAGCGTGGCGAGCGTCAACCGCAGGCCGGCGAAACCGACGACGCCGTTGACGCACACGTCCGCGACCGTGCCCAGGTCGGCCAGCGCCTCGGCGCCGGCCTGCACCTCCGTGCCCGGCGGAACCTGCTCGGTCAGCGCGCCCGCGAGCGACCGTTCGCCGATGACCACCAGCTTGGGCCGCAGGTCCCGGGCTTGGGCGGCCAGCGCATCGACCGACGACCAGGCGCCCAGCGCCACGACCTCGAAGCGGTCGGGTTCGGCCCGCACCACGTCGATGGTCTGGGTGCCGATCGAGCCGGTCGAACCTGCGATCGCAACGGTCGTGACGGCCACCCGCCCAGGGTACCCGTCGGCCCCTCCCCCGCCCGCGCCGGGCCAGTGCCCGTCCGCGCCCCGCACCGGGCCAGCGCCCACCCCGCACCGGGCCAGCGCCCACCCGCGCCGGGCCAACGCCCGCCCCGCCCCGCACCGGGCCAGCGCCCGACCCGACCGGAGCCGACTGGGCTCCGGCCATGGGGCCCCGCCGATCCCCGAGGCAATAGCGGTCGCCCACGGACTCTCGAGGCAATCGGGGCCGGCCCCCGGCCCCGATTGCCTCGGGCACACCGGAGCGGTCCCTAACGCCTCGCCGGACAGGATCGGGTGCGGCCGGCGGGGATCAGACGAGGAAGAAGTCGCTCACCCGCGCCAGGTACCAGACCGCAGGCAGCACGAACAGGAGCGCGTCGAACCGGTCGAGCACGCCTCCGTGCCCGGGCAGGACGCTCCCCATGTCCTTGATGCCGAGGTCGCGCTTGATCAGCGACTCGGCCAGGTCACCCAGCGGGGCCACGAGGGCGACGAGAAGGCCGAGCTTGAGGCCTTCCTGCACCTCGTCGAACGGATGCACGCCGATCAGGGCGAACACGACGGCCGCCACCACCGCCAGCAGCATGCCGCCGGCCAAGCCCTCGATCGTCTTGTTGGGGCTCGCCGCCGACAGCGGCCGGGAACCCGCGCTGCGCCCCACGAACAGAGCGCCGATGTCGTACGCGATCGTCGGGATGACCGCGGCCAGGAGCAACGCCACGCCGTTGTCGCCGGCCGGGTCGGACAGCAGCAGGCCGGCGAACGCGCCGAACAGGCCGATCCAGCCGATGCCGAGCAGCGTGACCCCGATGTTGGCGACCGGGCGCTCGCCGCCCGCACCCACGAGGTACCAGAGGAAGCTGACCGCGACAGCCAACACCAGCACCAGGGGGAACGCTCCCTCGCCGTAGTTGTAGGCGGCGATCGCAAGGCCCGCCGTGGCCGCCACCCCCACCGGCATCGGGGCCTCGAAGCCCGCCGTGTTGACCGCCACGAAGAACTCGTACGCGGCATACGCCAGGATCGGAACCGCCACGAGCATGCCGCCGAGCGGCCCGAGCACCTTGAACAGCCCGAGCGCGATCACCAGCACCCCGACACCGACGAGGGCGGCGGTGCGCAGGTCGCGGTCCGGTGGGCGGCGCGTCGACCGGCCCGGCGCGCGGACCCGCGCCGCGACCCGACCTGCCTGAGGCGCCCGGTCGGCGGCGGTGGGCTCGTCGTAGACCTCGTCGCCGTAGACGTCGTCGTACGCGTCGTCGTAGGCGGCCTCGTACTCGTCGCTGTAGTCCTCGTCGGCGTAGCCGGCGTCGCCGTAGCCGGGCTCGCCCCGAACCGGCCCCGGCGCCGCCGGGGGGGCGTCGAACACCGAGCGGCCGGGCGCGGGATCGATGCCCTCGTCGAAGCTCACCGGCGCACCCTGCGGCGCGTTCATGGGCCCGGGAGGGCCCGGCGCAGCCGAGCGACCGGACGACACCGGATCGGGCCAGCCCCCGGCGTCCGGCGCACCGCGCCCCCGACCGGGATCGGCGACAGGAGGCTGGGCACGGGTGGAGCCCGGCGACGGCGGATCCTCCCGCCAGCGGGGATCGGCGTCGAACCCCCAGGAATCGTCGCCCTGCCGGGGATCGCGGCGGTTCATGTGCGGTACCTCCTCGGCGGCCGAGCCCGCCCAGTGCGAGAGCTCGGGCGCGGCGGCCCGCCGTTCCACCGGAACCACGGGGGGTCGCTCGATCGTGTTGGGGTCGTCGTAGGACCCGAGCGGAAAGCGGAGGGCGGGCCGGGGGCCCTCGGCCGGCGGACTGGCCGGGCGATCGCCGAAGCGGGGCTCGTCCTCGCCGAGCCGATGGCGGATGTCCTCGCGCTCCATCGCCTCGGCGGCTTCGTCGGCTCCCAGCAACCGCACACCCTCGGAGGGATCGCGGTGGCGCTTCTCGCGGCGGTCATCCCAATCGGTCACGTCGTCTTCCTCTCATCTGGCCCACCTGGCGCTGCCACGGCCGCTGATCGCCCGGCCGCACACGCGGGTGTCGCCCCCAATCCTGCACCGTCAGCCACCGGAGGTGGTGGCAAATGCCGCGCGGTGCGGTCATCGGGGCCCGCCAACAGGGGCGGACGCACCCGTCAGACCTCGAGGAGCTCCTGCTCCTTGTGGTCGAGCGCCTCGCCCACGGCCGTCTCGTGCTGGTGGGTGAGCTTGTCGAGATCCTTCTCCGCACGAGACAGGTCGTCGGCGGAGATGTCGCCGTCCTTCTCCAACGCCTCGAGGTCGTGGCGGGCGCCCCGACGAGCGTGCCGGATGCTGATGCGCCCCTCCTCCGCCATGCCGCGGACGACGCGCACCAGCTCCTTGCGGCGCTCCTCGGTGAGCGGGGGGAAGTTCAGCCGGATGACCTGGCCGTCGTTGCTGGGCGACAGGCCCAGCCGGCTGCTCTGCAGGGCCTTCTCGATGGCGGGCATCGCCCCCTTGTCGTAGGGGCTGATCACCAGCAGTCGGGCCTCGGGCACCGTGAAGCCCGCGATCTGCTGCAGCGGCACCTCGGTCCCGTAGTAGTCGACCGGCAGCTTCTCGACGAGAGCGGGAGCGGCTCGACCCGTGCGCACGCCCGTGAACTCGGCGCGAGCGTGGGCCACCGCCTTGGCCATCTTCTCTCCGGCGTCGTCGAGGACCATCGCGATCATGTCGTCGGACACGGGTGCTCCTGGGTCGAGGGCGACAGGGCTGGCAGGGTCGGGGCATCTCGCCCGCGTGGCCCCCCGCCGTCCTAGTGGATCAGCGTACCGATTGCCTTGCCACCCACGATGGACCGGATGTTGCCCTTGCCCAGCAGATCGAAGACCACGATCGGGAGCTTGTTGTCCATGCACAGGGTGATGGCGGTGGAGTCCATGGCCTTGAGACCGCGGTTGAGCACGTCGAGGTAGCTGACCTCGTCGAGCTTGGTGGCCTCCGGGTGCGTGCGGGGGTCGGCCGTGTACAGGCCGTCGACACCCGAGTGCGTACCCCGGAGCATGCCGTCGGCCTCGATCTCGACCGCTCGCAGCGCGGCGGCGGTGTCGGTGGTGAAGAACGGGTTGCCGGTGCCACCGGCGAAGATGACCACCCGCCCCTTCTCGAGGTGGCGGATGGCCTTGCGCCGGATGTACGGCTCGGCGACCTGGGCCATGTGGATGGCGGTCTGCACCCGGGTGGGCTGGCCCAGCCGCTCGAGCGTGTCCTGCAGCGCGAGGGCGTTGATGACCGTGGCCAGCATGCCCATGTAGTCGGCCTGCGAGCGGTCCATGCCCGCGCCGGCACCGGTCATGCCCCGCCAGATGTTGCCGCCGCCCACCACCACCGCGACGTCGACGCCCGCTTCGCGGACCGTCGCGATCTCCGTGGCGATGAACTCCGCGAAGGTGCCGTCGATGCCGTAGCCGGTGTCGCCGGCGAACGCCTCGCCCGACAGCTTGAGCAGGATGCGGCGGTACTCGCTCATCGGCACATCCCTCCGGGATGCGCGCGATGAGCGATCGGCCCTGCGGGCCGGGAACGCACTGTGCTTGTGGTTCGCTCGCTGCGCGGCCGGGAACGCACTGTGCTTACGGCTCGCTCGCTGCGCTCGCTCACGCCTGCCCGCCGTCGTGCGGAGCGGTCATCTCTGCGACCCTCACCCGCCGATGAACAGCTGGGCGAAGCGCACGATGCTGGCGCCACCGCTCTCGGCGAGCTGGGCGACGGTCTGCTTGTCGTCGCGGACGAAGGCCTGATCGACGAGCACACGCTCTTTGTACCAGCCGTTGAGCCGGCCTTCGACGATCTTCGGCCACGCGGCCTCGGGCTTGCCCTCCGCCTTCGTGATCTTGAGCAGCGTTTCGCGCTCCTCGTCGACCACGTCGGCGGGCACCTCGTCGCGGGTGAGGTACTGCGGCTTGGCGAAGGCGATGTGCACGGCCACGTCGTGGGCCAGATCCTTCGACCCGCCCTGCATGACGACGACCACCCCGTTGACCCCACGGCCGTCCTGGCGGTGGAGGTAGGTGTCGACCGTCTGGCCTTCGTCGAGGGCGATGTGCACGGCCCGGCCGACCTCGATGTTCTCCTTGAGGGTGACCTTCAGGTCGTCGATGGCCGTGGCGTGGCTGGCGACGCCCTCCTCGCCCCGGGCGGCCACCGAGTCGGCCAGTTCCTGGGTGAGGCGGATGAAGTTGTCGGACTTGGCGACGAAGTCGGTCTCGCACTTGAGCTCGACCATGCCCACGGATCCGACGTTGGTGGCGATGGCGATGGCGCCCTGGGCGTTCTCGCGGCCAGCACGGTCGTCGGCCTTGGCCAGTCCCTTCTCTCGAAGCAGCTTGCGGGCCGCTTCCATGTCACCGTCGGTCTCGGTGAGCGCCTTCTTGGCGTCCATCATGCCGGCGCCGGTGGATTGGCGCAGGGCTTGTACGTCCTTGGCGGTGAAGTCGGCCATCGGGGCTCAGGACTCCTGGGTGTCGGAAGCGGTGGTCTCGGCGGTGGCGGCCTCGGCGGACGGCTCCGCCGCGGGGGCCTCGGCGGTGGGGGCCTCGGCGGACGGCTCCGTCGCGGGGGCCTCCGGGCTCGCCGGGGCAGCGGGGGCGGCCGGCGCAGGAGCGGCGCCGCTGGCGACCCGGGCCTCGCGCTGCTGCGACTCGAGCAGGGCCTGGCGACGGGCCTCGGCCTGCTCGGCGGCGATGCGCGCCTGCTCGTCGCCCGTGCGAGGTGCCACCGGCGCCTTGAGCGACGCCATGTGCTTGCCTTCGATCACCGCGTCGGCGATGACGCGGCACAGGAGCGTGCCGGACCGGATCGCGTCGTCGTTGCCGGGGATCACGTAGTCGATGACGTCGGGGTCGCAGTTGGTGTCGACCACGGCCACCACGGGGATGCCGAGCTTGTTGGCCTCGGTGACCGCGATGTGCTCCTTCTTGGTGTCGAGGATGAACACCGCCTGGGGGAGCTTCTCCATGTTGCGGATGCCGCCGAGGTAGCGGGCGAGCTTGTCGAGCTCGCGGGTCTTGAGGAGCGCTTCCTTCTTCGGCATCGCCGCGAACTCGCCGGAGTCGCGCTGGCGCTCGAGCTCGAGCATCTTGGCGACGCGCTTGTTCATCGTCTGGTAGTTGGTGAGCATGCCACCGAGCCAGCGCTCGTTGATGAACGGCATGCCGCACTTCTCGGCGTACTGCTCGATCGGGTCCTGCGCCTGCTTCTTGGTGCCGACGAACAGCACGGTCCCGCCCTTGGCGGTGACGTCGCGCACGAACGTGTAGGCCTTCTCGATCCGCGACAGCGTCTGCTGCAGGTCGATGATGTAGATGCCACCGCGCTCACCGAAGATGAAGCGCTTCATCTTGGGGTTCCAGCGGCGGGTCTGGTGTCCGAAGTGGACACCGGCCTCGAGGAGCTGCTTCATGGTGACGACAGCCACGTGTGGTCCTTTCCCATCGGTTGGCGTGACCGGCCCGGCGCCCGAGGGCGACCGTGGGTTGGGCCGGCTGCGAGATGTGATCGAGTGTGAGATTCGCGTCGGCCAGGGGGTCCTGACCGGCGGGACAGCCTAGCGGCGCGATCGGCCGCACCGCACGTCCGGCCCCGGGGAGGCGACGAGCCCCGCGCCCCCAGCATGCCGCAGCTGGGGAGGCCGGCGGGACAGTCGGTGCGAGAAGTGGTCACACGTCCGACGGGAGCGCGGCCGCGCCGCCTCATCCTGCGCCGCCGCTCGCCGCCACTGCGACGGTCAGCTGGTCCTCGACCGCGGACACCGCGTGGCCCGTCACCACATCGGCCAGGATGTCGTCCCACGACTCGCAGCCGGGCGGACCGCCGGCCAGAGCCCGTGCCACCTCGGCGGTCGTCTCCTCGGACCCCACCAGGTCGCTGTGGGCCGACCAGCCGGTGACCGGCACGGTGACGTTGGCAGCGCCCGGGACCTCGGTGCGGGGAGCAGCGACCACCACGTCGCCGCGAGCGCCGACCGACAGGAGCCGCACACCCGACGGCACCCCCGCCTCGGCGAGCTGCTCGACGAGGTCGGACCCCTCGGCGAGCTGAGCGATGGCGACCGCATCGGGATCGAGGCCCGTCTCGAGCCCCCGCTCCGCCGCGTCGAGCGCCCGGTCCGGCAACCAGCGACCGTTGGCCGCGGCCACAGCCGTGGCTGCGTCGGCTCCCCGGTGGGGCGAGCCGAGGGTGGCCACGAGCCCGAGACGGCCGAGGTCGAAGCCGCGGGACGCCAGCTCCGTCAGCGCCACGCGCGTCACGACCCCGCCGAGGGAGTGCGCGTACACATCGACGACGGCGTCGGGATCGGCAGACGCGACCTGTTCCACCAGGTCGGCGAGCCGGCGGCCCGCGGTCGCGATGTCGCCCTGCGTATCGACGCTCGCATAGTCGGAGGACGCCATCTCGCGGAACGCCCTCCCGGTGCCCGGCGTGCGGCCGCCGCGGTAGCTGAACCGCACGACCCGATCGGGCGCGTACCCGAGATCGCCGGTCCGCAGCTCGTCGATCGAGCCCGACGTGCTCGACGAGCCGAGGCCTGCGACGGTCACCGCCACACGACGGGGCTGGTCGGCCACAGGCTGCGCCGGGGGCGGCTCCGACGAGCAGGGGCCTCGGCTCAGCAGGCGCTCGGTGAGGTCCCCGGCGATGTCGAGACCCGTTCCCGCCAGGCCCGCGCGGGCGGCCGGCGACACGAGGACGTCGGCCGTTCCCCGCAACCAGTCGTACGCATCGCCCACGCTCCCCGGCAACAACCCCTGACCCTCGGCGAGCACGATCGTGGCCAGCGCCCGTGCCTCGGCCTCGGGCGTGCTGCCCGGCGGCACCTCGAAAGGCAACAGCTCCACCTCCGCCACGGTGCCGGCGAACAGGGTCGCCGGGTCGAAGTAGGCATCGCCGACGCGGGCACCGAAGTGCACGCGCGCACCGGCGGTACCGATCGGATCCCCCTGGCGCACCTCGGTCCCCGCGGCCACGTCGACGGTGGCCAGGAAGGAGTAGCTGGTGCGGACCTCATCGGCGTGGAGGATGGTGACGTGCAGGGCGCCGCCCACCTGGCCGGCGAAGACGACGCGGCCGGCGGCGCTGGCTCGGACCGGCGTGCCGGGAGCGGTCGCGTACTCGAGCCCGCGGTTGCCGGCCCCGTAGGGACCGGCCGGCGGCCGGAACGGGTCGGCGACGGGCGCATCGACGGGCGGGACATGGCCGCCGGAGGCGGGTGGGAAACGGTGGCCGCCACCCCCACCGCCGGCACGAGGCCCCGCCGCTGCGGGAGCGGCGACGAGGGTCGTCCCCACGACGACGAGGGCCACGACGACCGTTGCGACGGCCGGCATCCGCCGGCGGCGGCCGTGCGGGCGTGGCCTCCGGCGCTCAGGTTCACGGCCGAGGCCCGTCCACCGCCGTCGGCGATCCGACCAGGGCCGCAGGGGATGCCGTCGACGCGGCTGGTGATGGCGGCGGCGAGGACCGAGGCGCACGGATGGCCACGGCCGGCGGGTGGGCAGCATGAGGTTCCCCCTGGGGGATCGTCGTGGTGAGGGGGAAGTTGGGGCGCCGGTGACAGCGCGAGCCACGAGTGCCGCCGACGGCCGGCCGGCTCGCTCGCCCTGCCTCGGCCCCGCCGTCAGACGAGACGGCAGGCGCGAGCGCGGTGAGAGAGCGCCTGTAGCGACAAGGCCGGTGCCGACCTCCGTCACCTCGACAGAGGTGACAGGAAGGTCGGCACGATCAGGCCGTCGACGGACGGCGAGCGAGCGGAGTGCCCTGCGAGACGAGCCGTCGTCGTCCTCGAATGATCAGACGGACGGCACCAGCCGGCGGCGCGCCGGAGCGGTTCGCCAGGACGGACAGCCGGCGCGCCGGCGAGTTGGCCTGGGAGTCAGGCGAGCTCGCGCTCGGTGGCGGTGAGCCACCGGCGGAGCTGACCCACGGCCTTGCCGTGGATCTGGCAGGCGCGGCTCTCGGTCACGCCGAGGACCTCGCCGATCTCGGCCAAAGTGAGGCCGTCGTGGTAGTAGAGCGCGACGACATCGCGCTCGCGCTCGGACAAGCGGTCGATCGCAGCGGCGAGGGCCCGTCGCAGCTCGTCGATCTCGACCTGGTGACCGGGAGCATCGTCCTCGTCGGCGACGAGCACGTCGCCCACCGTGAGCGGCTGATCGCCGTTGATGGCGGCGCCCAGCCGAGCGTCGAAGGTGACCAGGTTCACCAAGGCCACTTGGGATTGCGCGCGCTGCAGCTCGCTCTGGGACATGCCGAGGGCACCCGCGAGCTCGTGTTCGGTCGGCACCCGGTGCAGGTCGCACTCGAGCGCGCGCGCGGCGGCGTCGATCGCCCGGGCCTTGGCGCGCACCGATCGCGGCACCCAGTCGTAGGAGCGGAGCTCGTCGACGATGTGACCGCGGATGCGGGCGATCGCGTAGGTCTCGAACCGGAGGCCGCGCTCGGGCTCGAACTTGTCGATGGCGTCGATGAGGCCGAAGACGCCGTAGCTCACCAGGTCGGCCCGGTCGACGTGCGCGGGGGCGGCCGCCGCGAGGGGGCCGGCCACGAGGTGGACCAGCGGGGCGTAGTGCAAGATCAGTTCGTCTCTCGCCGGTCGCTGGCCAGCACGCTTGTAGGCGTGCCATGCACTGGCGATGTCGACATCGACGTGAGTCACGTACGCGTCCCTATGCCCGCGGATGGGTGGCGTCGAAAACTGTCCTCAGCCGTTCCTTGGAGACGTGAGTGTAACGCTGCGTGGTGGCGAGGTCTGAATGCCCGAGCAGTTCCTGGACGACCCGCAGGTCAGCACCGCCGTCGAGCAGGTGCGTGGCGAAGGTGTGCCGCAGTGCGTGGGGGTGGGTCGGCTCGTTCGCCCGTCGGTCGAGTATTCGGCGGGCGTCGCGCGGGGTGAGCCGGCGGCCGCGCCGGTTGAGGAACACGGCGCCCGCCGGGGTGACGTCGGTGGCCAGGGCGGCGCGCCCGTCGGCGAGCCAGCGGCGCAGGGCGTCGATCGCCGGGGCGCTGAGGGGCACCGTGCGTTGCTTGGCCCCCTTGCCCCACACGACGACCCGAGCCCGATCGAGGTCGACGTCGTCGACATCGAGCGCCGTCGCCTCGGCGATGCGCAGCCCGCTTCCGTAGAGCAGCTCGAGCAGGGCGAGATCGCGCAACGCCACGGCCCCCGCCGTGGGACCGCCCGATGTGTCGGCGTCGACCACACGCCGCGCCTCGACCACGCCGGGCCCGCCGGCCTGCGTCGCCGGAGCGCCCGCAATCGTGTCCGCGCCCGCGGCGAGGACATCGCCTGGCGAAGCTGCACGCGGAGACTCGCCCAGCAGGTGGCGTAGCTCGTCCGGCCGCAGGACGCGCGGGAGGCGCGCCTCGCCCTTTGGGGCGCTGAGCCCTGCCGTCGGGTCGCCGTCCACGTGGCCGACGCGCTGAGACCAGCGGAAGTAGCGACGCAGCGCAGAGGCTCGACGAGCGATCGTGCGGCGGGCGTGGCCCCGCGTGCCGAGGTAGGCGAGGTAGCGGCGGAGCAGCTGCCGGTCGACCGCGGCGGGCCCGTCGATGCCGCCACGCTCCGCCCAGGTGGTGAACGAGGTCAGGTCGCGTCGGTAGGCCTCGACCGTCGAGTCGGCGACCGCGGTCAGCGAGCGTGAGAACTCGTCGAGGTGCCAGGCCACGCTGGTCACCGTACAGACGGGGTGCGGGTCGCCAGGTGCATACCGGGCCACCTCGAGGACGGCGGTCACGCGCCCTCCCCCGCCGGAGCGGCCACCCGCTCGTACCAGCCGCCATGACGGGCGACCCACCCCGCCGCGCACAACCGGTCGAGAGCGAGGGCCAGCCGCCCGAGGTCGAGCCCCGTGCGCAGGACCATGTGGTCCAGGGTCGCCGGTTGCCATCCCACGGCCTCGAGCACCGGCCGGTCCGCGGCCTCCGGCTGGGCCCGGCGGTCGGCCGACGAGCCCCGTCGGCGACCGGCGCCGAGGCCGAGGGCGACGAGGACGTCATCGACCGAGCACACGGGTGCTCGCCCCTCGGCGAGCAGGTCGTTGGTGCCCGTCGCAGCCGGATTGCGCACCGACCCGGGGACGGCGAGCACGTCGACCGCACGCCGGTCGGCCTCGTCGACGGTGTGCAGTGAACCGCCCCGCCGGTGGGACTCGACCACGACCACCAGGTCGGCCAGGGCGGCGATGATGCGGTTGCGGGCCGGGAAGCGCCACCGTGCGGGCGCGGCGCCCGGCGGAGCCTCGGACAGCAGCACGCCCGCCCGGGCGACGGCCCGCCACAGGGCGGTCTGTCCCCGTGGGTAGACCACGTCGAGGCCGCTGCCGACCACGCCGATCGGCGGCGCGGCCTCGGCAGCCAGGGCGCCGCGATGCGCAGCACCGTCGATGCCGGCCGCCAGGCCCGACACCACGGCCACCCCGGCGGAGGCCAGGTCGCGGCCGAGCTCGCAGGCGATGCCGATGCCCGTGGGCGAACAGCGGCGGGTGCCGACGATGGCCACCCGCGGGCCCTCGATGACCCCGCTATCACCCTGATGGAAGAGCACGGCGGGCGGCTCGACATCGCCCGCCAAGGCAGGCGGGTACCCCGCGGTGCCGTGCAGGTCGACCGTCACGCCGAGGGAGAGCACCCGCTGCCACACCTCGGTGACGTCGACCGCGGCCGAGGCCTGCTGCCAGGCGGCGATGACCTTCTCCGGCTCGGGGCCGAGTGACCGCCGCACAGCCGGTTCGGCCCACCGATGGCCCCGAGCGACCTTTGCCCATGCGACGTGCGGCGGCACGGCGGCCAGGAGGGCGGCGAGTCGAGCCGGGCCCATCCCGAGCAGCCCCGCGAGGGCGGTGGCGAACGCCTCAGCCGGAAGCTCGGCCTCCCGCTCGCCCGCCCCACCCTCCAGTGCGGCACGATCGACGGGAACCTCGCCCGCCCCGCCCGCCAGCGCGGCACGATCGACGGGAACCTCGCCCGCCCCGCCCTCCTGCGCGGCACGCTCGACGGGGACCTCGGGCCCACGCCGGCCCGCCGAGAGCTGTGCGAGCGCCGCCGGGCCCCGGCCATCGGGTGGGAGAGCTCGATCGTCCGTCATGCCGCCCGCCCGTCCAGGAACGTGGGCTCGGCTCGCAGCGCCAGGGCCGCGCTGACGTGTTCGACGCCAAGGATGTCGTCGTGCCCCGCCAGGTCGGCGATCGTGCGTGCGACCCGGCGCACGCGACCGAGGCCCCGCCCGGTGAGACGCCCGGAGCGCAGCGCCCGCTCGACCAGCCGCGTGGCCGGCTTGTCGAGCTCGGCGTCGCGATCGAGACGCCACGCGGGAAGCTGCGCGTTGGCCGCCACGTCGCGCCTGCGCGCCCGTTGCCGCGCCGCGGCGACTCGCGCCGCCACCTCCGCCGTCGATTCGCCGGTCGTGTTCGACAGCAGCTCGGTGACGTCGGGCCGGCCGACCTCGACCCGCAGGTCGAACCGATCGACCAGCGGGCCCGACAACCGTCGGGCGTACCGGGCACGGGCCGAGGGCGTGCACCGGCAGCCGCCCGGCGTCGCGCCCTCACCGCACGGGCACGGGTTCATCGCCGCCACGAGCAGCAGCCGAGCAGGGAAGGCGACTTTGGCCGATGCCCGGGCCACCCGGATGACGCCCTCTTCGAGGGGCTGGCGCAGGGTGTCGAGGACGGTCGGCTCGAACTCGCCCAGCTCGTCCAGGAAGAGCACCCCGCGATGGGCCAAGCTGACCTCGCCCGGCTGCATGGTGTGCGAGCCTCCGCCGACGAGCGACACGGCCGACGCCCCGTGGTGCGGCGCCCGGAACGGTGGACGCCGGACGAGCCCGCCGGCCGGCAGCGGCAGACCCGCCGCCGAATGGATGCAGGTCGCTTCGAGCGCGTGCTCCGGCGCGAGATCGGGCAACAAGCCGGCGAGTCGCCGGGCGAGCATGGTCTTGCCCGCCCCGGGCGGGCCGACGAGCAGCAAGTGGTGCCCACCAGCGGCCGCGACCTCCAGCGCGTAGCGCGCCGCGGGCTGGCCCCTGACGTCGGCCAGGTCGGGGCCCGGCGGCGGTGGCGGAGGGTCCACGGGCTCGGGGGCGTCGGGCCACGACGCCCGCCCGGACAGCGCAGCCACCATCGTCGACAGCGTGCTGATGGGCCGGATGACATGCCGACCCACCAGCTGCGCCTCGACCGTGCAGCCCTCCGGCACGACGACCTCGGGGTCGGACAAGGCGTCGATGAGCGGCAGCGCACCGGGAACCGACCGCACCGAGCCGTCGAGGCCGACCTCGCCGACGAACGCCCGCCCGGCCAGGCTGCCGATGGGGATCTGCTCGCTGGCCGCCAGCAGCCCGGCAGCGATGGCCAGGTCGAGCCCGGCACCCACCTTGCGCAGGCCCGGCGGCGCGAGGTTGACGGTCATGCGGGCGTTGGGCCACTTCAGGCCCGACGACAGCAGTGCGGCTCGGACGCGATCGCGCGCCTCGCGGCATGTGGTGTCGGGCAACCCGACGACGGTGAACCCCGGCAGCCCGGACGACACGTGGACCTCGACCCGGACAGGGCGGCCCTCGACCCCGAGCAACGTCGCAGAGCGGACAGATGCGAGCACGGCGGCGACTCCCTCACAAGTGGTGTGCGTGAGGTGGCCGACCACGGTCGAGCGGCCACGAGCGCCCCCGGTGGCCGCAGGCGCGACCGGTGCGTGGGAGAACCCTAGTGGACCGGTATGACAGTCAGGGACAGGGAACGGCCCGGCCGACCCGGAGAGACCCGAGACGCGTCAGCGCCCCTCGAAGGTGGGTTCCCGCTTCTCCGCGAAGGCCGCCATCGCCTCGGCCGTGTCGTGGGAGCTCATGTTCACGGCCTGGGCCTGCGCCTCGGCCTCCAGCGCCTGGGAGAGGCTCGCCTCGAAGCTCTGGTCGAGCAACCGCTTCGTCGAGCTGAGCGCCAGCGGAGGGCCGGCGGCCAGGCGTCGGGTGATGTCGTCGACCGTGGCGTCGAGATCGTCGGCTGGCACCACCCGGGTCACCAACCCGAGGCGCTCCGCCTCCGCGGCGGAGATCACCTCGGCGAGGAGCGCCAGTTCCTTGGCCTTCTGCAGCCCGACGATGCGCGGCAACACCCAGGACCCACCGCCGTCGATGCTGAGCCCCCGGCGGGCGAAGATCTCCGAGAAGCGCGCCGTCGACGCGGCCACCACGATGTCGCAGCCCAGCGCCATGTTGAGCCCGGCGCCCACGCACACCCCCGCCACGCGAGCCACGACGGGCTGGGGAACCGCGTGCAGCGCCTCGACGGCGGCCGACACCGTCCGCATGAAGAGAAGGCCGTGCTGATTCCCCCTCGCCGACCCCTCCGGCGACACATCGGCCCCCGAGCAGAAGTCGTCGCCCTCGCCGGTCAGCACCACGCAGCGGTCGTCGGACCGGGTCGCCACCTCGCGGAAGACCGCCTCGATGTCGGGCCATGCCGACGACGGGATGGCGTTCTTCTTCCCAGGGTTCGACAACGTGACGGTGACGATGCCCCCTGCCCGCTCGACCTGCACGTGACCCATCCGGCGCACGATACTGACCGGCGTGGGCCTCAACCCGTTCCGCCAGCACCGCCGCTCCCCCGCCGACATCGCGATGGTCGTCGGTGCCCTCCTCGCCTGCGTCGTCCTCGTCGCCTGGGCGCTGTTCGGCTGACTCGGCGCCGGGGGTGGCAGCCTCCGGCGACCAGCGTGGGCAGTCACCGGGCCGGCTTCAGAACGCCGCCTCGATGACCTCCACCCGGCCGCCCATCACGGCGGCCACGTCGAAGCGAACGCCGCGCCGGGCGGCGGACGGGCGGCCCTCCGCGGCCAGGAAGCGCGCCGCCAGCGTGCGCAGCCGGCGCTGCTTGGCGTACGTCACGGCCTCGGCCGGCACCCCGAAGCGGTCGGACGACCGGGTCTTCACCTCGCAGAAGACCAGGTCGCCGTCGGTCGCCAGCAGGACGAGGTCGAGCTCGCCCTCGCGGCATCGCCAGTTGCGGGCGACGACCTGGTAGCCGTGGGCCGCGTACCAGTCGGCGGCGAGCTGCTCCCCCCGGGCGCCGAGGCGTTGCTTGTGACCCCGGGACGATCGTGCGCCGCCGGGCCGGGGCTCGCGGGACACCGAGGCCGACCTACACGTCCTTGGAGGGGAGCTCCTCGACGTTCACGTCCTTGAACGTGACGACACGGACGCTCTGCACGAAGCGGCTGGTGCGGTACATGTCCCACACCCAGGCGTCACGGAGTTCGAGCTCGACGTAGGTGCGGCCACCGGCCTCGCGGACCGTCTGCTTCACATCGTTGGCGAGGTAGAAGCGCCGCTCGGTCTCGACCACGTAGGAGAACATCGGACTGACGTCCTTGTACTCCTTGTAGAGCTGGAGCTCGATGTCGGCCTCGTAGCGCTCGAGGTCCTCGGTGCTCATCCCCGCACCCTAGTGGCGGAGCCGAGCACCTCAGCTGTCGCGCTTCTCCTTGATCTTCGCGGCCTTACCGATGCGGTCGCGGAGGTAGTAGAGCTTGGCGCGACGGACGTCACCCCGGACGATGCGCTCGATCTTGGCGATCGTCGGCGCGTGCAGCGGGAAGGTGCGCTCGACACCCACCCCGTAGCTCACCTTGCGGACCTTGAAGGTCTCGCGGATGCCGGAGCCCGAGCGTCCGATGACCACGCCCTGGAAGATCTGGACACGCTCCTTCTGACCCTCGACGACGCGCACGTGCACCTTGAGGGTGTCACCGGGCGCGAAATCAGGGATGTCGCTACGCAGGCTTGTCTGATCGACCAGGTCGGTGGGGTTCATCGCGCGTCGCTCCGGCGGAGGCGTCATTGAGGCGGACGGAAGATCGTATCCGGCCCCCACCAGCGGACACAAAGCGAGGTCAGGACCCGGCCGGGGGAGGCGGCGGCGGGATGTCATCCAGATCGAACTCGGCCAACAGCTTACGGTCGGCGGGCCCGATGCCCCCGCGGGCGGCGACGAGATCTGGGCGGCGCTCGATCGTGCGCCGCAGGGCGTGGGCCCGTCGCCACCGCGCCACCCGGCCGTGATCACCGCTGCGCAGCACGTCAGGGACCGTCCACCCCCGGAAGTCGGCCGGACGGGTGTAGTGCGGGTACTCGAGCAGCCCGTCGCTGAACGACTCGTCGTCGGCCGACGTGGCGTTGCCCATCACGCCGGGCACGAGCCGTCCGACCGCCTCGATCACCGCCATGGCCGGCACCTCGCCGCCCGACAGCACGACGTCGCCGATCGACAGCTCCCCGTCGCACAGGTGATCGCGGATGCGCTCGTCGACCCCCTCGTACCGGCCGCACAGGAGGCTGAAGCCGTCGAGCGCCGCCAGCTCGCGGGCCGCCGGCTGGTCGAGGCGCCGACCCGCGGGGCCGAGGTAGAGGAGCGGTCGGGGCGGGTCGACCGCCTCGACCGCGGCGAACACCGGCTCGGGCATGAGCACCATGCCCGCTCCCCCGCCGAAGGGCGAGTCGTCGACCGACCGATGCTGGTCGCGGGCGAACGCGCGCAGGTCGTGCACGCGGATGTCGAGCGAACCCGCGGCCCGTGCCTTGCCGACCAGGCTCTGGTCGGCGAAGTGCTCGACCATGTCGGGGAAGATCGTGAAGACGTCGATGCGCACGCCGGCGCCCCCTAGAGCTCGAACAGGCCGTCGGGAGGGTCGATCACGACGCGCTCGGGGCTGTGTTCGACCACGAACACGACCGGCACCAGTGCGCCACCGTCGAGCTCGATCAGGTCGGCGGCCGGGTTGGCGATGACGCCGGTGCAGCGGCCGACCGGCTCCCCCGAGGTGGTGACCACCATGGCGCCGACCAGCTGGTGGACCCAGAGCTCGTCGGGGTCGTCGACGGGCTCGGCCCGCAGCACGGTCCCCCGGAGCTCGTCAGCGTGCTCGCGCGTGGACCGGCCCTCGAAGGCCACGATCCAGCGGTCCTGATGCGGGCGCGCCGAGCGCACGACCAGGTCACCGCGTTCGGTCGAGAGCACCGCCCCGGGGTCGAGCCGGCCGGCGCGGTCGCTCAGGAGCTTGACGACGACCTCGCCACGGAGGCCGTGGGGCTTGGTGACGCGTCCGACCTCGAGGAGGTTCGCCCCGCCGTCGGAGACGTCAGCCACGGTCACGGCTCTGGTTGAGGGACGGACCGCTCATGTCGCCTGCGGCGACGGGCCGCTCGGGCCACGTCCTCGCCACGGCTCGGCCTCAGTCCTCGAACTCGACCTCGACGTCGCTGCCGTCGCGGGCAGCGGCGGCCCGGACGACGGTGCGGATGGCCTGCGCGACACGTCCCCGCTTGCCGATCACCCGGCCCATGTCGGACGGGCCGACGCGGACCGTGAGGCGAGGCAGCGAGCGCCCCTCGGACAGGTCGATGCGCACGGCCTCGCGGTCCTCGACCAGGGAGCCCACGAGATGCTCGAGCACCGCGTGCGCCGTCGGAACCTCGACCGGGGACTCGGTGTCGGTCACTCGGCCCCCTCGGCGGGAGCATCGGCCTTCGGCTCGGCGTCGTCAGCCTTGGCCTCGGGCTCGGCCTTCGCCTTCGGTGATTCGGCCTTGGGTGCCTCGGCCTTCGGCGCCTCGGCGGCGGGCTTCGGCTCGGCCGGGGTGAGCACCGGACGGGTCCGCGGCTCGCCGCTGAACTCCTCCCAGGCGCCCGAGATCTCGAGGAGCTTGCGCACGGACTCGGTCGGCTGCGCGCCCTGGCGGAGCCAGCCGATCGCCTTGTCGTTGTCGATGCGGACGGCGGAGGGGTCGGGACGGGGGTCGTAGACGCCCACGATCTCGATGAAGCGCCCGTTGCGGGGCGACCGGGAATCGGCCGCGACCACGCGATAGGTCGGCTGCTTCTTCTTGCCCATCCGCATGAGGCGGAGCTTGACGGCCACTCGTGTCTTCTTTCGTGTTCGGGGAGTCACCCGGTCGCGCGACTCGCTGCGTGAGCGGCGCGACCTCTAGCGGAGCGACCTGAGATGATGCGCTGTTCGCGCCGGTCGGATCAAACCGCGGGCCGGTGACCAGGTTACTGGAGACCAGGCAGAGTGAAAGGTTGCTTGGGCGTGGCGCGACCACCGCCGGGTGGCGTGACGCGTCCGCCGCCCCCCTTGCGACCCTTCTTGCCCTTCTTGCTTCGTGCGCTCTTGGTGCCCGAGATGCCGGGCATGCGCTTCATCAGCTTCTGCATCTCGCGGAACTGCTTGATGAGCTGGCTGACATCCGCGGTCTTGGTGCCGCTGCCGTTGGCGATGCGCAGCCGGCGGGAGCCGTCGATCACGGTCGGGTCGGCCCGCTCGGCCCGCGTCATCGAGCGGATGATGGCTTCGACCCGGTTGACCTGGCCCTCGTCGATCTCGGCGTTGCGCATCTCCTTGGGCATGCCGGGCATCATCCCCATGAGGTTCTGCAGCGGGCCCATCTTGCGCACCTGCTGCAGCTGCTCGAGGAAGTCGTCGAGGGTGAACTTGCCCTCGAGCAGCTTGGCCGCGGTCTGCTCGGCCTCTTCCTTCTCGTAGACCTGCTCGGCCTTCTCGATGAGGGTGAGCACGTCGCCCATGCCGAGGATGCGGCTGGCGAGGCGGTCCGGATGGAAGAGGTCGAAGTCCTCGACCTTCTCGCCGGTCGACGCGAAGGCGATGGGCTTGCCCACCACCTCCTTCACCGACAGCGCGGCGCCGCCGCGGGCGTCGCCGTCGAGCTTGGTGAGGATGACGCCGTCGAGGGCGAGGGCGGCGTCGAAGGACTCGGCCACCGTGACGGCGTCCTGGCCGGTCATGGCGTCGACGACGAGGAACGTGTAGTCGGGGCCGGTGGCCTGCGAGATGCGGCGCACCTGGTCCATCAGCTCGGTGTCGATGGCGAGCCGGCCCGCGGTGTCGACGATGCAGATGTCGCGGCCGAGGCGGCGGGCCTCCTCGACGCCGGCACGGGCGGTGTCGACCGGGTCGCCCGGCTGGCTGAACACCGGCACGCCGACGCGCTCGCCCATCGTGCGGAGCTGCTCGACCGCCGCCGGACGCTGGAGGTCGGCGCCGACGAGGAGCGGGTTGCGGCCCTGCTGGCGGAACCAGCGGGCCAGCTTCGCAGAGTTGGTCGTCTTGCCGGAGCCCTGCAGACCGGCCATGAGCACGACGGTCGGCGGCCGGGAGGCGTACTGGATGCGGATCGACTCGCCGCCCAGCGCCGCGACCAGGGCCTCGTTGACCAGCTTGATGACCTGCTGGGCGGGGTTGAGGGCCTCGTGGACGCGCGCACCGATGGCGGCCTCGCGGATGCGGGCCAGGATCGACTTGACGACGACGAAGTTGACGTCGGCCTCGAGCAGGGCGAGGCGGATCTCGCGCAGGACCTCGTCGACGTCGGACTCCCGCAGCGTGCCCTTGCTGCGGAGCCGGTCGAAGATGCCCTCGAACCGTTCGGAAAGCGACTCGAACATGAGTCGCAGATCCTATCGGGCCGGCACGCGGTCGCTCCCGCCTGCCCGGATCGTGCGACGCCGAGGTCTCCCGACATCGACGGCCGAGGGCCGGAGCGGGGACCGCCGGGCGCCGGATCGCCCACAGCTGGCGTCAGGCTGACCGCGACGGCCTAGCGTGGACCCATGCCCGCGACCGACGACACCACCTCCGCCGTCGTCACGCCAGCCGAGGCCGCTCCGGTCGAGCCGCTGACCAAGCCGCTGCTGCGGGGCTGGTTGCACCTCGTCTGCTTCTTCCTGGCGATCCCGGCCGGCGTGCTGGTCATCGCGCTGGCCGGCTCGCCGCGTGCCCGCGTCGGCGCCGTCGTGTACGCGGTGGGGCTCGTCGCCCTGTTCGGGGTCAGCGGCGCCTACCACCGGGGCCCGTGGTCGCCGACGTGGCGACGGCGGATGCAACGGCTCGATCACCTGACGATCTTCGTGATGATCGCCGGCAGCTACACACCCCTGTGCCTGCTGGTGCTGCACGGCTGGGTGGCGGTCGCCACCCTGGTCACGGCATGGGCTGGGGCCGTGCTCGGGGGCATCCTCGCGTGGAGCGAGGGCACGCGCGGCAAGGCGCTGCGCAGCGGCCTCTACATCGCCCTCGGTTGGTTCGCGGTGGCGGCCATGCCGCAGCTCGCCCGGCACCTCACCATCACCGAGCTGGTGCTCATCGCCGTCGGGGGCGTGCTGTTCACGGTGGGCGCTGTGTTCCTGCTGACACGCTGGCCCGACCCGTTCCCGCGGGTGTTCGGTTACCACGAGGTGTGGCACACCCTCGTGGTGGCGGCCGTGGTGTGCCACCTGATCGCGATCGCGTCGGTCGTCCACGGCGCGGGCGCGTCGGCCTGAGCCTCGCGCACCTCCAGCGTGCGGCCGCAGCCCGCAGCCGCAGCTGGGGGAATCAGCCCTGCGTCTCGCCGTTGTGGGGGGCGCCCACGACCAGGTGGCTCTCCACCTGGGTGACGCCGGGAACCGCGCTCGCGGCCCGCTCGATGTCGGCCTTGCCGGTCTCGTGGGGTGCTCCCCCGGTGAGGATGGCCCTCCCGCTCGCCACCTCGACCGCCGGCTGAGGCAGGTGCCAGGTGCGTGGTGAGTGCGACAGCTCGTAGCGCACCCGCTCCGCCACCGCATCGTCGCTGACCGGGGCACGCCGCTTCGTCAGCTCGCCCCGCAGGCGGTCGCGCAGCTCCTGGCC
>DASUQS010000132.1:0-10250 GCA_036280455.1 Acidimicrobiales bacterium | reverse complement strand
CGCCGCGGCGCTGGCCGACTGGCTGGGGCCGGGAGGACGTCCCGACCTGGTGCCCGAGCGCTGGGCCCGGCGGGGCGACGCCGACGCGGTGTTCCTCAACCGGCGCGGCGGCCGGCTGAGCCGTCAGGGTGCCTGGCTGGTCGTGAGGCGGTGGGGCGGCGAGGTGGGCCTCGACGGCAAGCTCACGCCCCACGTCCTGCGCCACTCGTGCGCCACGCACATGCTCGACCACGGCGCCGACATCCGGGCGGTGCAGGAGATGCTGGGGCACGCATCGGTCAGCACCACGCAGGTGTACACGAAGGTGTCGACAGAGCGCCTGTTTGCCGCCTACCGCGACGCCCATCCCCGGGCGACCCTCGGCGCAGCGGGCTGACCAGCCCCGCGGCCGCCACCGCACGGGTCCGTGGCAACGCGCACCGTCCACGTCGGCTCCGTCCGGTACCCTGCGTGCGTGACCGACCAGACGACGCTGTCCACCCGGCGCGGTCAGCTGCACGAGGAGCGCGACCGGCTGACCGCGCAGATCTCTTCGCTCGAGGTCGGTCGCGACCAGTCGCCCGCCTACGACGACAACTTCGCCGACTCGGGTCAGGTGGCCGCGGAGCAGGGCGAGAACCTCTCCCTCCTCAATCAGCTCAACGAGCAGCTCGACGAGGTCGACCACGCCCTCGCGAAGATCGATGTCGGCACCTACGGCCTGTGCGAGGTCTGCCAGAAGGCGATCGCACCCGCGCGGCTCGAGGCCATGCCGGCCACCCGGTTCTGCATCGACCACGCGTAGCGCACGCCGGATGACACCGGGGCGGTCCACGAGCGGATCGCCGGTGTCGACGCGGTGGTCGACGGGGCCGGGGGCTCACCGCGACGCCACCGACCACGGGTGGCTCGTCACGACGCGGGGTCGCCATCGGGCATCATTGAGCGCAGTGGGAGGGGAACACCGGCGGGCAGCCGTGTCGGAGCGACGCATGTGGTGGCGGGCGTTCGCGCTCGTCCTCCTCGCCACGCTCGCGTGGAGCGCCGGAATACCGCTGCTCACCGGCCCTGACGAGCCCTCGCAGGTGATCCGGGCCGCGGGCGTCGTGCGGGGGGATGCGATCGGCCGCCCGGTCCCCGGAACCGACAACTTCTTCGTCGAGGTCTCGGCGCCTGCCGGCTACGAGATCGCGGACGAGGCCGGGGGCTGCTTCCTCGGCGAGGCGCGCATCGACATCGTCGGCGAGCGGAGCGACCGCACGCGGTTCTGGGAGTGCCCGCGGGTGGCCGATCTCGGCGAGGACAGCGTCCAGGAGACGTACCAGCACCGTGGTCAGCCGCTCTACTACGCGCTCGTGGGCGTGGCGTCACTCCCCTGGGGAGGCGAGCACGGACTGGTCCTCATGCGGGTGATCGCCGCGGTCGTGTGCTCGGCCTTCATGGCCTCGGCGCTCACGTCGGTGCGCGCCATGCCCGATCCCGGCATCGGGGCGCTGGCGGTCGCCGCCGCGATCACGCCCACCTGCCTCTACCTGGCCGCCATCGTCAACCCCAGCGGGCTCGAGGTCGCGGCCGCGCTCGCCGCCTGGGCGTCGGCCGCCGCCGTGGTCGCCGGGCCGGCCGCGCCGTCGCGCCGCCTGGTCGCCCGCCTCGGGGTGGCGCTCGCCGTTCTCGCCCTCACCCGGGGCCTCGGGCCGTTGTTCGCGCTCGTGGTCGTCGTGGCGGCGGTGGTCGTGGCCGACCCCGACCGCCGCCGCGGGCTCGCCGCCCGCCGCGACGTGCGGGCCTGGGGCGCGCTCGTCGCCGTGTCCCTCGTGGCCAGTGCGCTGTGGCTGGTGTGGCTCGCCCGTGACTACCCGGTGGCCGCCCGCCAGGGCAGCGGCCTGGCCGACGCGGTCGGCCAACTCGGGTGGTTCGGGCGGAGCATGGTGGCGATGTTCGGGACGACCGACGTCGTGCCGCCGGCACTGCTACCGGTGACCTGGGCCGCGGTGGCGATCGCGGTGGTCGTGCTGGCAGGCCGCCGGATGCGCCGCCGCGACCTCGGGGTCGCGCTGGTCCTGCTCGCCGCGGGTCCGCTGATGCTCGTGTCGGGGGAGGGGCTCAGCGTCCCGGACACCGGCTACTGGTGGCAGGGCCGGTACGTGCTGCCGTTCGCGATCGGCGGGCTCGTGATGGCCGGGGCGACAGCCGGACGTCGTCCGCCCGCGGCCCATGCGACGACGCAGGTTCGACCCGCGGGCATCGACCCCCGGGTGCGGACCGTGCTCCTGGCCCTCCTCGCCGTGTGCCACGTGTGGGCCTTCGCGTACACGCTCCGCCACTACGGCGTCGGCTACGACGGCACGCTGCAGCCGTTCACCGTGCTGTTCGACCCGCACTGGTCGCCGATCGTCGGCACGACCTGGCTCTGGTTCGGATGCCTGACGGCGGCGGTCGTGCTCCTCGCCCGCGCCGGGGGGCGCGCCGGTGGTGCGCCGCTCGCTCCTGACGACCCACCGTCGACCTCGTCCGCGGTCTCGCAGCTCGCCGTCGACGCCGGAGGCCGACCATGACAGTCACCGCACGGCACCTGTGGCGCACGTGGGCCACCTATCGGGGCACCCCGCTCGTCACCCAGGCGTTCGTCGTCGCCCGGCTCGCGATCGCGCCGCTGCGCGCGATCGACGACGAGTTCGCCGACGTGTCGGGCCGCGTGGTCTCCCTCGGCAGCGGTATCAGCGTGATCGAGCGGCTCATCGCCGAGGCGCACCCCGACCTCGAGTTCGTCGGCATCGACCTCGACCCGCGTCGCGTGGCGATGATCGAGGCGACATCGGCACGCAGCCCCCGCGTGTCCCTCCGGGTCGGCGACGCCACCGCTCTGGACGAGGTCGAGGCGTTCGACGGCGTCCTGGTGTGCGACGCCCTGCACCACTTCCCGATCGACACGCACAAGCGCGTCGCGCTCTCGACCGCCCGCGCGCTGCGCCCCGGCGGCGTCTGCATCGTGAAGGACCTCGACGTCGCACCGCGGTGGAAGTACGAGTGGAACCGGTTGCACGACCGCATCGTCGCCGGGCGCGATCCGATCCACTGCCGCCCCCCGGGCGAGACGGCCGAGCTCCTGGCGAGCGCGGGCCTCGTCGTCGAGGACGTCCGCAGGATCGACGGGCGCTTCGAGCCCTACGCCCACTACCTCATCCGGGCCCGCCGTCCGCTCGACGTCCCGGTCTGACATCGCGGTCTCCCCGGGGAAGGGATGGGCAGGGGTCCGGCGGTCGATTCCCGCATCCCGGCCCGGCGACGCCACACTGAGGCGGTGCCGCTGCCGACGCCGAGCCACGCCGCCCACCTGGTGCGACGCTTCGTCGGGTCGCTGTGGCCGGCCGGTCCCTCCACCGCGGACGACGACTGGGCGACCGGGCAGCTGAACCCCGGCGAGAAGGCGCTGTGGCGGTGCATGCCGCGCTACGACCGTCGCCACGCCGTCGGAGTCGCCCGCCGCACGGAGCAGGCGCTCGGCCCCCGCGCCACCCGCGCGGTGCTGGCCGCCGCCCTGTTGCACGACGTGGGCAAGGTCGACAGCGGCTTCGGGCCGGTGCGCCGGGCGTTCGCCACCGTGGCGGCCATGGTGTGGGGCCACACGACCGCGGTGGGGTGGCGCACCCGTCGCGGCGTCGCCGGTCGCACCGGCCGCTACCTGTCCCACGATGTGATCGGTGCGGAGATGCTGGCAGCCACGGGAAGCGACGGGCTCGCCATCACGTGGGCGCGCGAACACCACCTGCCGCCGGACCGCTGGTCGTTGCCGGCCGACATCGGCGCCGCGCTCAAGCTCGCCGACGACGACTGACAGCCGGGCCCTCGCGGCCCGTCTGCGGGACCGGGGAGACGCCGGTCGGCGATGGGTCGCGCGGCGCGCGGTGCGCCAGGTGACCGTGCACCGGTCGGTACGGTGGCGCAGGAGCTTCCGGCACGATCCGCGGCCGGGGACGACGGGGAGGACGGGGCGACAGGATGGCCAAGGCGCCGGGCAACACCAGGCTGATCGGCGTCGCGGGCGTCGCCGCGTTCATCGCGGGCTGCTGGGTGGGGATGGGCTCCGAGAGCGCGGGGGACACCTACTGCGTGGTGACCGGGTCGAGCGCCGCCGACCGGCCCGGCTACCTGCCGGGTCAGCTGGTCGAGGAGTCGACATCGACCTGCAAGCCCGGCGAGCCGCAGGTGTGCGGCACGTGGGAGCCGGAGACCGGCGACGACCGCCGCTTCGAATCCGACCGTTGCGCCGACGAGTAGGACGCCGAGCACCCGGGGCGATCGTCGCAGGCCAGGAGTCGAGATCTTGCGTCGGCCACGGCCTCGGGCCGGTCAGCCGGCCGCGTGCTCAGAGCGCGGGCAGGCCCAGCCGGTCGCGCACCCGGATCATCGTCGCGCTCGCGGTCTTGCGGGCCTTCTCCGCCCCGAGGGCCAGGATGCGGGACGTCTCCCCGGGGTCGGCGGCCAGCTCGGTGTAGCGCTCCTGCAGGGGGCGCAGCAGCTCGATGACGGCCTCCGCCGCGTCGGCCTTGAGCGGCCCGTACTGCGTGTAGCGCCCCGCCAGCTCCGCCGGGTCGCCGTCGGTGGCCGCCGCCAGGATCGACAGCAGGTTCGACACGCCGGGCTTGGTCGCCGGGTCGAAGCGCACCTCGGCGTCGCTGTCGGTCACCGCACGCTTGAACTTGCGCTCGATCACCTTGGGGTCGTCGAGCACGAGCACCGTGCCCTGGGGCGAGTCGACCGACTTCGACATCTTGCGCTCGGGGGCCTGGAGGTCCATCACCCGGGCGGCCACCCGGCCGATCGCGGCCTCCGGCACCACGAACGTGTCGCCGTAGCGGCTGTTGAACCGCACGGCCAGGTCGCGGGCGATCTCGAGGTGCTGACGCTGGTCGTCGCCGACCGGCACCTTCTCGGTGTCGTAGAGCAGGATGTCGGCGGCCATGAGCGCCGGGTACGTGAACAGCCCGGCGGACACGAAGTCGGCCCGGTCGGACTTGTCCTTGAACTGCGTCATGCGCCGCAGCTCGCCGAAGGCGGCCGTGCACTCCATGACCCAGCCGAGCTCGGCGTGCTCGCTCACCTGGCTCTGGGCGAACAGCGTGGTGCCCTCGGGATCGATGCCCGCGGCGACGAGGATCTGGGTGGTCGCCAGGATCTTCGCCCGCAGCTCGGCCGGGTCCTTCGGGACGGTGAGGGCGTGCAGGTCGACCACGCAGTGGATGGCGTCGTCGGTGTGCTGCGCGACGACCCACGGCCGCACGGCACCCAGGAAGTTGCCGAGGTGAACCTCGCCGGTGGGCTGGATGCCGGAGAACACGCGGGCCATGGGCGGATCGTAGAGGTTGGCCCCGGCGAGACCGGAACCGGTAACGCCGCTCCGCGCGACGATGCACCGGGAGATGACAGGCGTGGGATTATCATCGACCCGATGCCCTACGCGGTGCAGACCCCGGTGTTCGAGGGGCCCTTCGACCTGCTGCTCCACCTCATCCTGTCGGAGCAGGTCGACCTCTACGAGATCAGCCTGTCGACGATCGTCGACGGCTACATCGCCGAGCTCGAGCGCATGGAGCAGCTCAACCTCGAGATGGCGAGCGAGTTCCTGCTCATCGCGGCGACTCTCGTCGAGCTCAAGAGCCGCCGGCTGCTCCCGCACAGCGAGGACATGGACCTCGACGACGAGCTGGCGTTGTGGGAGGAGCGCGACCTGCTGCTCCACCGCCTCGTCGAGTGCAAGACGTTCAAGGAGGCCGCGATCGCGCTGTCGGTGCTCGCCGGCGAGGCCGGGCGCTCCATCGGGCGCTCCGTCGGCGTCGACGAGCGCTACATCGGGCTGATGCCCGACCTGCTCGTGGGCGTCACGCCGGACGACGTGCGCGCCGCCTACCTGCGGGCGATCGCACCCAAGCCCCAGCCGCGGGTCGACCTCGACCACGTGGCGCCGATCCGGGCCTCGGTCACCGACGCCATCGCCGAGCTGATGGACGAGCTGCCCCGCATCGGGCGCATCAGCTTCCGGGCGCTGACCGGCGACCTGGTCGAGCGGCTGGAGGTCGTGGTGCGGTTCCTGGCGATCCTCGAGCTGTTCAAGCTGGGCGTGGTCGACCTCGACCAGCCCCGCACCTTCGGCGACATCCAGGTCGTGTGGCTCGGGCGCGACGGGGCGACCCGCAGCCTGGCCGAGGTCGACGCCTATGACGGATGACCCGCTGAACCCGCCGTCGGGCCCCGAGCAGCACGCCGACGCGGTGTCGGCAGGCGCCGAGGACGTCGGCAACATCGCCGGCCCGACTCCCGACGGTTCCGGCCCCGACGAGCGCACCGACCCCGTGGCCGCTGGCGCCGAGGACGTCGGCGACGACGCCGGCCCCGGCCTGGAAGGTTCCGGCCTGGACGGTTCCGGGCCGCAGCCCGGCGAGCAGGTCCGTGCCGACGCCCGCCGGGCGATCGAGGCGATCATCCTCGTCAGCGAGCAGCCGATCGACGTCAACCTGCTGGCCCAGCTCTTGGAGCTGCGGCCGTCGATCGTCGAGGAGCTCTGCCGCGAGCTGGCGGCCGAGTACGAGGAGGCCGGCCGGGGCTTCCAGCTCGCCCGCGTCGCCGGTGGATGGCGGTTCCAGAGCCACCCGGACCAGGCCCCCTACGTCGAGCGGTTCGTGCTCGCCGGCCAGACCGCAAAGCTGTCAGCGGCCGCGCTCGAGACGCTGGCCATCGTCGCCTACAAGCAGCCGATCTCCCGGGCGCAGGTGGCCTCGATCCGCGGCGTGAGCGTCGACGGCGTGATGCGCACGCTGCAGCAGCGGGGCTACATCGCCGAGGTGGCCCGAGATCCCGGTCCCGGTCAGGCGTCGATGTTCGGCACCACGCGGGCGTTCCTCGAGAAGTTGGGCGTCGACTCGCTGAGCGACCTGCCGGCGCTCGGCGACTTCGTCCCTGCGGCCGACGTCGTCGAGCAGCTGGAGCAGGGCCTCCGCCCCGACGGCCCCACGCTGCCGGAGCGGCTCGGCGACCTGGAGCACACGAACTCCCAGCGCGACCTGGCCACCAAGTCCCCGAACGGCAGGCTCGACCGCGACCTCGCGGAGATGGATCTGGCCGAATCCCGGCTGGCCGCCGCAAACGGTGGCGCCGAGGAGGACGACGCCGGTCCTCCTGACCCCCACCGGGCGGACCCGGTCTGGGATGTCGGTGACCTCGCCCCACCGGCGTCCGGGGTCGGTGACGTGGACGCAGCAACGTCCGACGACCTGGACGCCGCGGCCTCCGAGGTCGATGGCCTCGCGGCGCCGGCGTCCGACGATGGCGACGATCGCGGCGTCGCCGACCGGCCCGACGCCGACGGGTACGGGTGACACCGCCCGGGGAGCGGCTGCAGAAGATCCTCGCCCAGGCCGGCCTGGGCAGCCGTCGCACAGCCGAGGACCTGATCGCCGAGGGCCGGGTCCAGGTCAACGGCGAGGTGGCGACGCTCGGCACCCGGGCCGACCCGGAAGCCGACGCCATCGAGGTCGACGGTGCCCGCATCGGCGTGAAGCAGGGCCTCGTCCACTACCTGCTCAACAAGCCCACGGGGGTGGTCACCACGGCGTCCGACCCGCAGGGCCGGCCCACGGTGGTGGAGATCGTCCCGTCCGAGCCCCGCGTGTACCCGGTCGGCCGGCTCGACGCGGACACCGAGGGTCTGCTGATCCTCACCAACGACGGGGAGCTGGCCCACCGGCTGACGCACCCCTCGTTCGGGGTCGACAAGGAGTACTTGGCCGACGTCGAGGGCCGGCCCTCCCGGGGCGCGGTGCGCCGCCTGCGCGAGGGGGTCGCCCTCGACGACGGTCCGACCGCACCCGCCAAGGTGTCGCTGGTGGGCGACCACACGCTGCGCATCACGATCCACGAGGGACGGAACCGCCAGGTCAGGCGCATGTGCGACGCCGTCGGGCACCCGGTGCGGCGGCTCGTCCGGGTGCGCATCGGGTCGCTCGCCGACCGCCGGCTGGCCCCGGGGGAGTGGCGGGAGCTGACCCAGGACGAGCTGCGGGCGCTGGAGAGGGCCGTGGCCGGTCCTCCGCCGCGGCCGGCTCGCCGCCGGTCGGGCGACCGCGGGGGCACGACTTCGCGCCCCGGTTCCGGCCGCCGCTAACCTCGACCGCGCCATGTCACCCGCTGTCCGTGCCCTCCGCGGCGCCACCACCATCGACGTCGACGAGAAGGATCACCTCTTCGAGCGGGTCATCACGTTGTTCGAGGCCCTGTTCGACCGCAACGACCTCGATCACGACGACCTGATCAGCGTGCTGATCACGGCGACCGGTGACGTCCGCTCGGTGTTCCCCGCCCAGGCGGCCCGCAAGTTCGGGCTGGGCGACGTGCCGCTCATCTGCGCCCGTGAGCTCGACATCGAGGGGGGCACCCCGCTCTGCATCCGGGTGATGATCCACCTCTACACC
This sequence comes from Acidimicrobiales bacterium, assembly GCA_036280455.1. GTDB lineage: Bacteria > Actinomycetota > Acidimicrobiia > Acidimicrobiales > VFJN01 > ZC4RG19. The sequence goes on along the minus strand of DASUQS010000132.1, from coordinate 1,806 downwards.
GAGCGATCGCGCGGCGAGCTGCACCACGTCTACCTCGAAGGCGCGCGCAACCTGCGCGACGACCTGCCGGCCTGATGGTGGCCGCAGCCGCATCTGTCGGGATGCGGCGCCGCTGGGGCGGACGAGCATGGTGCTAGGCCGGCCTCCCGAACCGGGGCGCGCCGTCGTGGTGGGCACCGGGCTGATCGGTGGTTCGATCGGCATGCGCCTGCGCCGCGTCGGCTGGTACGTGACCGGCCGCGACCTCGATCCGCAGCGGGCCGAGAAGGCCCTGGCGCTCGGCGCCCTCGACGAGGTGGGCGACGACCCCGACGCCACGATCACCTTCGTCGCCACGCCCGTGCGCGCGGTCGCCGACGAGTCCCGCCGGGCGCTCGCGGCCGGGAGCGGGCTCGTCACCGACGTCGGGGGCGTCAAGGCCTCGATCGTCGACGCGGTGTCCGATTCGCGCTTCGTCGGAGGCCACCCCATGGCCGGCTCCGAGCAGGAGGGCGTCGAGGGCGCCACCCCCGACCTGTTCGAGGGTGCCACCTGGGTGCTCACCCCGACCGAGGACACCGACGCCGCCGCCTACGCCCAGGTCCGGGCGATCGTCGACACGCTGGGCGCCGAGGTCGTCGCCCTGCCGCCCGACCGTCACGACGAGCTGGTGGCGGTCGTGTCGCACGTGCCCCACCTCACCGCCGCGTCGCTGATGGGGCTGGCCGACGAGCGCAGCGAGGAGCACCGCGCCCTGCTGCGCCTGGCCGCCGGCGGCTTCCGGGACATGACCCGCATCGCATCGGGCCACCCGGGAATCTGGCCGGACATCTGCAGCGACAACCGCACCGCCATCGTCGAGGTCCTCGACGAGCTGACCGCGGCGCTGAGCCACATGCGCGACGTCGTGGCGCGGGACGACCGCAAGGAGCTGCTCACCACCCTCGAGCGGGCGCGCTCGGCCCGGGTGAACCTGCCGGCCCGGTTCCGCACCGCGGCCGACCTGCGCGAGGTGCGCATCCCGGTGCCGGACCGCCCCGGGGTCGTGGCCGACGTGGCCATCCTCGCCGCGGACCTCGACGTCAACATCGTCGACCTCGAGATCGCGCACTCGACGGAAGGGCCCCAGGGCGTGCTCGTGATGCTGATCGAGAGCGCGTCGGTCGACGTGTTCCGTGCCGGGTTGGTCGGGCGCGGCTACCGGCCCGCGGTCCTGCCGGTGGACCTCGGGTAGCGCCGTGGCCGAGGAGCACCCTCCCACCTTGGCGGTCGAGCCGATCGAGCATCCGCTCGACGCCACCCTCACCGTGCCGGGTTCCAAGAGCCTGACCAACCGGGCGCTCGTGTGTGCGTCGTTGGCCACGGGCACCTCCACGATCGACGGCGCCCTGGTCGCCGACGACAGCCTGGCCATGCGCACCGCGCTGGTCACGCTCGGGGCGGGCATCGACCACGACCCCGACACCGGGAGGCTCACGGTGACCGGCACGGGCGGCAGCCTCCGCCCCGGACCGGCGAGGCTCGACATGCGCCTGTCGGGCACGACCAGCCGCTTCCTGCTGCCCGTGGTGGCGCTCGGCCGCGGGATCTACCGGGTCGACGGTGCGGCGCCGCTGCGGGCACGGCCGATGGGGCCGGTCCTTGACGGCATCCGGGCGCTCGGCGCCGAGGTGGCGTCGGTCGGCCAGCCGGGACACCTGCCCGTGGACGTGCACGCGCCCGGCGGTCTCGACGGGGGCGAGGTCGCCGTCACGGGCGACACGTCGAGCCAGTTCCTGTCCGGACTGCTGCTGGCCGCTCCGTGCACCCGCACCGGCGTGCGCCTCA
>DASUQS010000131.1:0-3130 GCA_036280455.1 Acidimicrobiales bacterium | reverse complement strand
CCTCGGGCGCACGCCGGAGGGCCTCAAGCTCGCCGACATCCTGCTCAACCTCGCCTCGCTCGACCTCAACGGCGACGGGCGCAGCATCCTCCGTCCGCCGCTCCACGCCCTCACGCGCTACATGCTCGGCGACGAGACCGCCGAGGCGCTGGACATCCCCCGCGAGTGGTACTGGGACGGGGTGATCGAGTGGGCATGGCCCCGGTTCGTCGCCATTCGTGAGGGCGCGATCCGCATCCCGCTGGCGCCGAGCATCGCCTGGGTCTTCGACGAGATCCTGCGCACCGGCGTGCTCTTCTACCTGGGCGAGGGGCAGAACATCCACATCGAGATGCCGACGGCCAACCGCACCAGCTTCTGAGGTCGGGAGCGTCGGTGCCGTTCTGCCGGTCCGATGGATTGACCGCCTCCCCGGCGGGAAGCACAGGGGCGGAGGTAACTCATGACACGGCGATCCAAACTCGTGAACCGGACGGAACAGGCGATCGACGAGCGGACGGCTCCCGGCCATGGCGACCGCAAGTACGTGGCCGGCCCCGAGGCAGCGAGCACCGACCGCGAGGTGCTGCGCCACGAGCAGCAGGACGAGGTGGCCGAATCGTGGTTCGGCCTGGGGCTTCTCACGGACGCCCAGTTCAAGGGCGGGGCCGTCGGCACGGTCGCCGGCGGCCTGGTCGGCGCCCTGCTGTTCCTGCCGTTGGGGCTGATCAGCTGGGGCGGTCTCGCCCTCGGCTGGCGGCTCGGCATCGCCGCCTTGTGCGGGGCGCTCGCGGGATCGACCGCGCTGGCCCTCTACATGGGTGGCCGGGAGCCCGAGCTCGAAGGGGAGATGCAGGACGCCGATCGTCGTCCGTCGATCGGCACGACCCTGCGCGACCCGTCCACGGACGACCGCGGCCGCTGATCCGTCACGCGGGCGCGGCGGCGGCCCGCCGCGCCCGCGTGACGTCGGACCACGGTCCGATGCGGGAGGATGCCGTCCATGCCCGGATCTGCGTTCCACCCCGACCTCCGGCGGGTCGCACCGTTCCTGCCCCGGCGGGCGGTGGGTCCGCGGCTGCTCCCGGTGGTCCGGACCCTCCGTCCACTCGAGCGACTGCGGCTGCCGGGCCGGGGCACCGAGGTCGTGCAGCTGGGCCCGATCTCCGTTCGGCTGCACCATCCGCCCGACACCGGCGCGGGGGGTGCGTCAGCACGGACGGGTCCGCAGCCCGCGCTTCTGTGGATCCACGGCGGCGGCTTCGTGATCGGGAGCGCCGCTCAGGACGACGCCGTGTGCCGCTACCTGGCCGGCGAGCTCGGCGCGCTCGTCGCCGCGGTCGACTACCGGCTGGCCCCGGAGCACAGGTTCCCGACGCCGCTCTTCGACTGCCACGACGCGCTGGCATGGCTGGCCGGGCGGCCCGATGTCGATCCCGATCGGGTCGCGATCGGTGGCGCCAGCGCGGGCGGCGGCCTCGCTGCTGCCCTCGCTCTGCTCGCCCGCGACCGGGGGCAGGTTCGCCCGGCCTTCCAGCTGCTCTCGTACCCGATGCTGGACGACCGCACCGCTCGGCTCCCGGACGGCGACGAGCGCCACCTCCGGCTGTGGAACAACGCGGCGAACCGCTTCGGGTGGCGCGCCTACACCGGGATGGAGCCGGGGTCGACGGCCATCGATCCGCTCGCTGCGCCGGCCCGCCACGACGACCTCGCGGGTCTCCCCCCGGCCTGGATCGGGGTGGGGACGCTCGACCTGTTCCACGACGAGGACCTCGCCTACGCCGAGCGGCTCCGCGCCGCCGGTGTGGCGTGCGACGTGCTGGTCGTCGAGGGGGCCTTCCACGGCTTCGACAGCGTCCGGCCCCGAGCGGGCGTCACGCAGCAGTTCCGCGCCGCCCAGGCCCGCGCTCTCCTCGGGGCCATCGCCGCGTAGCCGCAACCGGGATCCCGGCGGTTGACGGGGGTCCAGGCGGTGGGGTGGCCCAGGCGGGTCACGGACGCCGTCCCGTCGGGACTCGCACGCCCCGGTGGTGGGTGTCAGGCGCGGCCCGGTTGCACGAAGGACGCGTACTCGGGCCACGCGACGTCGTCGATGCCCAGCCACGGCGCACGGGCGAGGGCGGTCGGGGTCGATCCGGTGAAGGCGCGGACGTCCCGGTTCAGGTGCGACTGGTCGGCGTAGCCGCTCTCCGCCGCGACCCGGGAGGCGCTGAGGCCGGCGGCGAGCTGGTGGGCGGCGTGGTCGAAGCGGACCAGCCGGGCGGCGCCCTTGGGCGACAGCCCGATCTGCGACCGGAACCGGGACCACAGGCGCCTCCGGCTCCACCCGGTCTCGGCGGCCAGCTCGTCGACCCTCGCCCGGCCCCGGCTGGCGACGATGCGCTCCCACGCTCGGGCCGTCTCGGGATCGACCGACCGGCCGGCCCCGTACCGGCGGAGGAGCAGCGCGTCGGCGATCGCGAAGCGGTCGTCCCAGGTGGGCGCCTCCCCGAGCTGCTCGCGGACGCGGGCGGCATCGCGGCCCCACACGTCCTCCAGCGTGACGACGGCGTGGCCGAGGTCCGCCAGAGGCGCGCCCAGCGCGGCGTGGGCGACCACCGGCGGGAGGCGCACCTGCAAGGTCTCGATGCCCTCGCCCCGAGCCCGGAGGCCGTCGAACGCGAGCCCGGCGATGAGACCGCCCGGCTGCTCGCGGCCTGCGGCGTGGTCGACGACCAGCCGACCGTCGCCGACCTCGACGATCAGGGTGACGGCGGAGTGCGGAACCGCCTGGAGCTCGAACGGCGCGTCGGTGCGGTCGCGGAAGCCCGCCATCGTCACGCCCGGCACGCGTCGCGGCCGCGTGGGTCGGGCAACCTCCCACACGGGGGCGGTGCCGGGCTCGGTCAGCCAGGGTCGCACCTCGTCCAGGGTACGGAGGGACCCCTCCGGAGACGCCGCGACATTCGTCCAAGACCCGGCGCCGCCCCCGTCGCGACGCTCCTCCCATCGCTTGCGATGCCGCCGGGTGTCGCACGTCAGAACCGGGAGGACACATGGCACACGACTCGATCGACCTCTTCGCACCGGCCCTCGACCTGGCAGCGGCGGTGCGTCGCAAGGAGGTGAGCCCGGTCGAGCTCGTCGACCTCTCCCTCGACGCGATCGA
>DASUQS010000130.1:0-17817 GCA_036280455.1 Acidimicrobiales bacterium | reverse complement strand
CGGCGCGCTCGTCGTCGCCGAGGAGGAACGCCAGGAACCCGGCGGCGCACACGCCCTGCGGGACGGCGTTGCCCGTCTCGGACTCGAGCAGCTCGCCCAACCGGCGCTCGAAGTCGATGTGCTCGCCGCGCAGCTCTGGCTCGATGACGTCCGCGGTCAGGTTGTCGACGGCCTGCAGCCACACGGACGTCCCGTAGATCGTCTGCTCGTGGCCGCTGGCGCGGACCGCGTCGACGTACGGCGCGAGGCGTTCGGTCAGGGCGGGCAGCGGTTCGCCGGACACGATCGCGGTGTAGAGGGCGGCCATCGCGCAGTAGGCGGCGTTCTCGATGTCGCCTGCGGCGTGGGCCTCGTGGAACCCCTCGAGCACCGAGCTGCCGCAGGTCGCCATCGGGTCGACGCCGGGGCGGATGAAGCCGTGGTGGACGAGCCCCGTCTTGCCCACGAGGTGGCGGGCGGTGAACCGGTCGAGGATCTCCATCGCCAGCTCGCCGAACCGGTACCCGCGTTCGGCCTCGAAGAGCACGGCGGACAGGACGAGGCCGTAGAGCACGTAGCCATAGGCCGACAGCCCGCTGTTGCCGTGGCGGATCGACTGGCGCACCATCGTCAGCCCGATCAGCGGTACGAGGTTCGGCGACGCCCAGTAGGCATTGGTCGCCGTCTTCATCAGCAGCGACATCGACGCGTCGACGAGCTCGTCGGTCATCGGCGGCAACCCGCGCAGGTCGTCGATCGACCAGTGGCGCAGCTGCCACCGCATCTTCGCGAGCTCCGCCGCGACCGCCGGCAGAGACGGGGTGTACGGCAGCGCGACGCCGTACTCGTCGGCGAGCACGTCGATGGCGTACCGCGTCGCCTCGGCCCACCGGTTCTGGGCGACACCGATGCCGATGTGGATGTTGTGGATCGGCATCCGATCGAGCGGGGCGGTCGTGTGGGCGAGGACCGGGGCGGCGTGGCGGTCGATGTCCGCGAAGCGCCCTTCGATGTAGGCGATGTCGGCGGCTTCGGTGTGCAGCCGGCGGGCGAGGTCCGGGTGCGTGGCCCATCGCTCGACGGGGAGCAGCGCGTCGGCGTGGTCGAGGAAGACCTGGGCGGGTTCGGTGGCCATCACGGCCTTGGCCCGCACGGCACCGGCCACGAGCCACCGGGCCGCGGCGATCCGCTCCGCAGGGTCGTCGAGGGCGCTGATCCCCGCGCTCAGGTGGCTGGCGACATCGACCGCCAGCTCGTCGACCCGGGCCGGATCGTCGTCGCCCTCCGCCATGCCCCGTCGGGCGAGGGCGAGGTGGGCGGCGGTGCGCACGTCGGGGCGCATCGACTCGTGGCCCACCTCCTGCACACGGTCGTGGAGGAACGCGAACCGCGGGTTGATGCCGGCCGAGTGGTCGGAGGCGTACGGGTACGCGTCGTCGCGGGGCAGGATCAGCCCCGCCCGGAGCGCGGCGTGGAGGCTGACGACGGCGTCGTCGCGGGCGCCGCCGATGATCCCGACGACGGAGTCGAGGTCGAACTCGGGGCCGACGCACGACGCCGCCTGCAGGGCCTGGCGCACACCGGACGGCAGCCGCCCGACCTGGCGCGACACCAGATCGCCGACGTTCTCGCTCACGCCGCGGCGCTCGACGGTGGCGGTGTCCCACGACCACATCCCGGACCCGCCGATGCGGAGCACGTCGTCGACCACGAGATCGCGGAGGAACTGGCGCACGAAGAACGGGTTCCCGAGCGTCTTGTCGTGGGTGAGCCGGGCGAGGTCGGCGACGGCGCCGGTCTCCTCGTGCACCGACGCCGCCAGCCACTCGGTCACGTCGCCGACGCCGAGCGGGTCGAGCACGAGGTTCACGGCCCGCTCGCGGTGGCGCTGCACGAAATCCCAGGCCTGGTGGGCGGGTCCGACCTCGTTGTCGCGCCACGCGACGATCACGAGCAGCGCAGAGGCGGCGCCGTCGTCGATCAGCGCGTCGAGGAGGCGCAGCGACGCCAGGTCGGACCACTGCAGGTCGTCGACGAACAGCACGAGCGGATGTTCGACGCTCGCCACGACCCGCACGAGCGTGCGGATGCCGGCCTCCAACCGGCGCTGCGCCTCCGCCGGCGACACGTCGCCCGGTGGTTCTTGCTCACCGATGAGGAGCGCAAGGTCGGGGATCAGCTCGCCGAGCGCGGCGGCCGAGGCGCGCAGCTCGTCGGTGAGCCGGGCCGACAGGGCGTCGAGCTCGGCCTCCGGGAGCGTGAGGACCTGCCGGACGAGCTCGCCCGCGGCCTGGATGAACGCGGCGTACGGGAGGTCGCGCCGGTAGAGGTCGAACTTCCCGGTGCCGAACCAGCCGTCGAGCGCGGCGACCGGCCGGTGGAGCTCGTTGACCAGCCTCGACTTGCCGATGCCCGAGTAGCCGGAGACGAACGCGAGCTCGCGGCCACCGGCGGCCGCGCCGTCCAGCGCCCCGTGGAGCGCGGCCAACTCGCCGTCGCGGCCGAACAACACGTCGGAGAGTCGCAGCCGCGGCTCGACGTCGTGGAGGCCGAGCGGAAACGACGGGGTCCGGCCGGCGGCGATGTCGTCGGCGATGGCTCGGAGGTCGTCGGCGACCGCGATGGCGGTCGCGTAGCGGTCCTCGGGCTGCTTGCCCAGCAGCCGGTCGACGAGGTCGGCGAGCAGCACGGGGCAGCCGGGGCGCCGCTCGTCGAGGCGCGGCGGCCGGCGGGCGATGTGGGCGTGGGCGAGGGAACGGGGAGACGGATCGGTGAACGGCGGCGACCCGGCCACCAGCTCGAACAGCACGAGCCCGAGGCAGTACAGGTCGCTGCGGGCGTCGACGGCCCGGTTGACGCGGCCCGTCTGCTCGGGTGACACGTAGGTCAGCGCCGCGCCCAGGCGGGCCGGGTCGAACAGTGGCGGCGTCTCGGCCTCCACGTCGGTGGCGCGGCCGAGGTCGGCGAGGTGCGCCGCCCCGGTCGGATCGACGAACACGCTGTCGGGCGACAGGGCGCAGTAGACGAGGCCCTGCCGGTGGAGCGCGCCGAGCACCGTGGCGACGGACGCACCGAGCCGGCACAGCTCGGCCAGGCTCGCCGCCCCACCGACGGAGGACCGCAGCGGTCGTGCCCCCTCCACGCGGGCCGTCACCAGGGCGAGGTCGCGACCGCTCGGCACCAGGTCGACGTGCGGGACCACCCCGTCGACCGCGCTCAGCCGTGCACCGACGGCGGCGGCGTGACGCGTCGCCGCGAGGTCGCGCTCGGACGGCACGGGACTGGCGTGGAGGCGTACGAAGACGGCGCCGTGCGCGGGCGACGTGGCTTCGTAGAAGCGGTACCGGCCGGCGTGGATGCACGCGCCGAGCTCGTAGCCCGGCACCACGGGGGCGACCCCCTCAGATGGTGATCGACCGACCGACATCGGACGGCACGAGGTATGTGTACCGCTCGTGGGCGGGCAGCTCGCGGTTGCGGTGCTCGATGGCGAAGGAGATGTCGTCGAGCCGGGACCGGAAGCGGTCGACGCACAGCTCGGGCGGCACGGAGCCGATGAAGAACTCGTCCGGGTAGCTGCCGAGCGGCGTCAGCGTCGGCGCGGACAGCATGTGCACCATCGCCATCTGCTCGACCGACGAGCGGTAGCCGGGGAGCGCGTACACGAGGCGGGCCTCGTTCGTCACGTGCTTCGACACCGGCGCCGGCAGGAACAGCGCACCGGGGGTGTTCGGGATGTATCCGAACTGGTCCCACTGCCCGTTGTTCACCGCGCCGTGTTCGACCGACACCGTGTAGACGACCTGTTGCAGCAGGCGGACGATGTCGGCCACCGAGTCCAGGCGACCGTCGGCGGTCACCGGCGACCCCCGCACGCGCCCGCCGTCGTCGGCGACGAGCTCGCGCGCGAACGCCTGCAGCTCCGGGTCGCCGCGCACGTCGTCGTCACTGCGGTAGAAGGCGCCGAGGAGCTGCCCGACGTAGTCGCCGATCGCGTCGAACAGCGCGAGGGCGTCGTCGCGGAACCAGTAGCCCGGCAGCACGTCGGGGTCGAGCACGCCGCGGCGTGCGAAGTCGGCGCGCGGGTTCCAGTCGTCGAGGCGCCAGCGGCCGTACTCCTGCTCCGCCAGCCAGAACGAACCGTCGGTCCCGGGCGACATCGTGCTGTCGATCGGGCCGCCGGGAGCGAGGAGATCGGTCAGGGCGTCCTCGTTGATGTTGATCGTGCCCGTGAAGTGCGGTGCGAGGAGCTCGTGCACCGGGTGCTCGGGCGGGAGCGTGCGGCACGCCGCCACCCAGACCGGCTCCATCACGAGGTGGGTGCGCGTGAGGTGGGCGAGGACCTCGTGGTACGTGCCGTCGGCGTTCGTCACGTACGTGCGCGCCGTGAGCCACAGCCACAGGTCGTCGGCCGGGGTGAAGATCACCGGTGCCTCGGCCGGCGACTGGCCGAGCTGGATGGCGAGCGGCATCAGCGTGCGGCTGTCGTCGAGCCAGAACAGCGCCATGGGCGCGACCTGGAAGCGGCCGAGCACGAGCGGTGCCCCGGCGACGTCCTTCCAGTCGCACAGGAACACGCGCCGCTCGTCGAGCAGCCGCGTCAGGGACACGCCGTCGGGCAGCACGCCGAGCAGGTGCTCGTCGGTGACAGGGAAGTGCTCGGGCACCTCGGCGATGCACGTGACCAGGAACGGGTTGATGCCGTTCAGGCGCTGGCGAGCGAACTCGCGGTCGGAGCGCCAGTGCTCCATCGCCCGCGGCGGACGGCGCAGCGCATACAGCGTGTCGTAGTGCGAGGTCTTCGTCGGCGAGCGACGCAGCCACCCGTACAGGCTGAGCGCACCGCCGGCGACCGACTCGGCGGCGTCGCTGAGCATCTCGTACGCGCTCGCCCGGCCGAACCGCTCCGGTGCCGGCACGCCCTTGCACAGCGGCGGCAGCCCCGGCCGGCGGTCCCACTCGTACAGCTCCCGCTGGGCCGCCAGGTGGCGCTCGCGCTCGTAGAGCTGCTGCGGCGAATCGTCCCGAGACACGCTGATGGCCACGGCCATGCTCACTCCGGTCTTCGCACGACTGGTACGGCGCCTTTCCGAACGTCATTCGGAAGCGGCCTTGACGGCCTCGAGCACGGTCTCCATGTGCTGACGGTGATCGGGTTGGTTGCCATGATGGCGCTCATCTCGCCACCATGGGTAGGGGCATCGCGCTCTGAGCGTCGACACTAGACGGGCCGCAGCCTTCGGCGGGGCGGTCGATCAGATTCGGGTCTGCCGACGGCCGAGCGACGGGCCGGGGGGTGCGCGGCGAAGAACGGCGCGTCGGGGGGTGGATGCGGCAGCGATCCGTGCCGTTGTTCTTTCGGCGCCTGCGCGCGCATGACGGGGTGATCCCATGCGGTGCACAGCGGGCACGTCGATAGAGCGACGAGGGAGGATAGAGGTGTGCGGTTGCTGTCGCCGTAGGCCATGACCTGGGCGTTTACCGAATCCCACCCGCTCCGCCACACGTCCGGAGGCGTCCACACGGGTCGCTTCGCATGGGGCTCTGAGCGGCGGTCATGGTCCATGGCCGTTCGCGAGTGCGCTCGACGGGTCACCGAACCAGCGGACGAGGTGGGCGTTCAGGTCGTGCTGATCGTCGCCGATCCAGGCGACGTGCCCGTCGGGGCGCAGGAGGACGCACGGCGCATCCACGGCCGCAGCGGGATCCGCGAGGTGATCGACCCGGTCTGACCAGCCGCCGACGGTCAGGCGTCCGGTGCGGTCGAGCAGCAGGCCGCGGCCGCGGTCCAGCAGGTCGTAGAGGCGGCCCTGTTCCACGTCGATGTCGCGCATCCGACGGCCGAGCAAATCGGGGCCTTCGCCGAAGTCGTAGCGGATGTCGATCGCGGTGATCTTCTCGATCAGACGGCGGTTCACCACGTCGAGGTCCATCAGCTCGGTGAGCAGCCTGCGCACGGCCTGCGGGCCCGGCTCGGTGGACAGCAGCTCCATCTGGGCGCGGGTGTTGTCCAACACCGCCGCGGCGACCGGATGACGTTCGACCTCGTAGGTGTCCAGCAGCGCCTCCGGCGCCCACCCGCGGATCTGCGCGGCCAGCTTCCAGCCGAGGTTGAACGCGTCCTGCACGCCCAGGTTGAGGCCCTGTCCGCCGATGGGTGGATGGATGTGTGCCGCATCGCCGGCCAGCAGCACCCGCCCGACCCGGTAGCGCTCGGCCAGCCGGGTGGCATCCCCGAAGCGGGACATCCAGCGCGGGGAGTGCACGCCGAAATCGGTGCCGGCGGTGGCATGCAGCTGCTGTCGGAAATCCTCGATGGTGGGCGGACTCGTGCGATCGCTGACACCCGGGATCGGGACGATGACCTGGTAGATCCCGTCGCCGAACGGACGGAGGCCGAACCGCCGGTCGGTCTCGCCGACCTCGCGCACCTTCGCGGCGATCTCCTCCTGCGGTGCCCGCACCTCCATCTCGCCCATCAACGTCTCGTTCCGACTGGGCTCGCCGGGAAACCCGATGCCGAGCACCTTGCGCACGGTGCTGTGCGCACCGTCGCAGCCGACGAGGTGGTGCGAGCGCAGCCGTTCACCGTCGGCCAGTTGAACCGTGACACCTTCGTCGTCCTGCTGGATGCCGGTGACGGCAGACCCATGCCTGACCTGTGCCCCCAGTTCGACCGCGTGCTCTTCGAGCAGGCGGACGACGACCGGCTGCGGGATTCCCAGCAGGTAGGGGTGGGCCGTGTCCAGGGCCTCGGGTGCCGGTTTGGCGATGGCGGCGAAGAACCCGGCCGCCGGTCGCTGACGTCCGTGTTCGAGGAAGCGATCCAGGAGTCCGCGCATCGCCAGCAGCTCGAGAGTGCGGATGTGCAGACCGACGATGCGGACGTACGAGGCGGGCTGGGTCTCGACCTCGAGAACGAGGACGCGCACACGGTGCAGCCGCAGCTCGGCGGCCAGGGTCGCACCGGTGGGGCCGCAGCCGGCGATGATCACGTCGAACGGGAGCTCGTCGCGTGGTGCGTAGGCGGCGTGCCGTTCACCGTGGACGCCACGCTGAGCCGCGTCGGTGGACCCTGGCCTGGAGCTGAACTGCATGGGTGTTGCCTTTCGGGAGTGCCCTGGCGGAGGGGCGCTCCCGGCGACACCTACATCGATCGCCGGACCGGGACGGAGAGGGGGAGCACCCACATCGTTTCGTTCATGGGTCTCACCTCCTCGGCAGCGTCGCGGTCGACGGAAGGTACCAGTCTGCGAGTCTGCCGATCACCCGCTTAACCGCGGCGGCGCGAGGCACGTCGAATCCCTCGACTGTGCCGAACGCCGGTCCGAAGGTCCTCGTTCTCACCAGGGCACCGGGCCCTCCTCGCTGAAGAACCCGGCTGTCGGCCCGTCCGGGCCGAGCGTGGCCATGCGCACGAGGACCGCGGCGCCCTCCTCGACCGTGAGGAACCCGGTGTGGTCGTTGCTGTCCGTGTCGACGAAGCCGGGGGCGACGGCGTTGACGAGGATGCCCTCCTTGCGGAGCTCGTTCGCGTACTGCACCGTCAGCGCGGTGAGCGCGCTCTTGGACGGCGAGTAGGCCGCCGACGGCAGCAGCGCGGCGAAGGGGCCGTCCGGGTCGCTGGTCAGGGTCAGAGACGAGGCGTGGCTGCTGACGTTGACGATGCGTGGGGCCGGCGACCGCCGCAGCAGCGGCAACAGGGCGTTGGTCACCGCGATCACGCCGAAGACGTTGGTCTCGAACACGGCCCGGACCATCGCCAGATCGACGGTGCTGGGCACCTGATCGTGCGCATCCTGCGGCGCGACCTGGCCGGAACCGGTGATGCCGGCGTTGTTGATCAGCACGTCGAGGTGGCCGAACCGCTCCTCGATGTGGGTCGCGGCCGACCGGATGGTGGTCGGGTCGGTCACGTCCAGGGTGACCGCGTGCACGTCGCCGCCCGCCGCGCGCAGTGCCGTGGCCGTCGCTTCGCCGCGGTGGGGATCTCTGGCACCGACCAGGACGGTCATGCCCCGTGCCGCCAACTGCTCGGCGGCCCCGCGACCGATCCCTTTGTTCGCTCCTGTGACCAGGGCGATCGTTCGACGGGTGGTGTGCTCGCTCATGGTGGTCTTCTTCCATTGGTGGGTGTGTTCCGATCTCGGACACGAGACGACAGCACCCAGCCCGGTGTGACATGGCCGCACGACCTCCGCAGACGAATCCAGGTGGCCCGAACCTCCATGTCACAAATCGGTGGGTCCCGACGTCCTGGTGGTGGCCGAGGAACCGCGCTCGACGACAGGGACGACATGACCAGCGACCGCAAGGCGGATGCCGCCACCGAGATGTTCGTGACCCATCGGAACCTGCTCTTCACGGTGGCCTACGAGATGCTCGGCTCCGCCACCGACGCAGAGGACGTGCTCCAGGAGACGTGGCTGCGGTGGGTGCGGGTGGACCTCGGCACCGTGCGCGACCAACGGGCCTACCTGGTCCGGATCGCCACGAACCTCGCGCTCGATCGCCTGCGGACGCTCGGGCGGCGCCGGGAGTCCTACATCGGCTCCTGGTTGCCCGAGCCACTGCTGACCGTCCCCGACGTGGCCGACGACGTCGAGCTCGCCGACAGCGTCTCGGTCGCGATGTTGCTCGTGATGGACACGCTCACATCGACCGAACGGGCGGTGTTCGTCCTGCGCGAGGTCTTCGGCCTCGACTACGACGAGATCGCGCGGGCGGTCGACAAGAGCGGCCCCGCGGTCCGCCAGATCGCGCATCGCGCGAGGTCGCACGTGGCGGCGCGACGACCCCGCGGCATCACGTCCCCGATGGACGCCGAGGCTGCGGTCGCCGCCTTTCAACGGGCGATCGAGACCGGCGATCTCCAGGGCCTGCTCGATGTCCTCGCCCCGGATGTGGTCGTCGTGGGCGATGGCGGCGGTCTCAAGCAGGCCGTGCCGAAGCCCATCGTGGGAGCGGACAAGGTGGCTCGCGTGCTGACCGCAGGCCTGGGCCGCGTGCGCGCCCGGATGACGGTCCAGCGGGCGAACGTCAACGGCGGCCCGGCTCTCATCGTGCGCCTCGACGGCGAGATCGACGGCGTCCTGGCGCTCCGCGTCGAGGAACGCCGTGTCAGCGGCATCTACTACGTCCGCAACCCCGAGAAGCTGTCGTGGTTGGACGAGGAGACGGCCTTCGCGCGGTGAGCTCCGAGGGGCTCCGGCCTGGTTTCGGCGCCCACGCTGTCACAACGACGGCCGAGCAGCGTCTCATGGCCAACCCATGAGACGAAGGAGTCACAGTGACGAACAGCAACGAGAAGGCACCCCGAGTCGTGGTGCTGGGCGCGGGCTACGCCGGCGTGACCGCCGCCAAGGTGATCGCCAGGAAGAGCGACGCGGCCGTGACCCTGATCAACGACCACGATCGGTTCCACGAGCGGATGCGTAACCACCAGCTCGCCACCGGCCAGCGGCTGCGCGACATACCGCTGAGCGATCTCGTGAAGCGCACTGGCATCCGCCTGGTGATCGACCGTGTGATCCATGTCGACCTCGACACCAGGCAGGTCCTGCTGGCGGGTGACGCCGCGCCGGTCGTGTACGACACGCTCGTCTATGCGCTGGGCAGCCATGCGGACCTGGACGCCGTTCCTGGCGTGGCCGAGCACGCCACCGCCGTCGCCACCGCCGATCAGGCGCAGCGCGTGCACGAACGGGTGGGCAGCGCCGGCACGATCGCCGTCGTCGGGGGCGGGCTGACCGGCATCGAGACGGTCACCGAGTTGGCCGAGACGTATCCGGACCGCCCGGTGTTCCTGGTCGCCGGCGGGACCCCGGGGGCGATGCTCAACGAAAGCGGCCGGCGGCACCTGCACCGCACCTTCGATCGCCTGGGCATCGAGGTCCTGACGGATGCGGTTGTCGCCAAGGTCGCCCGGGACGGTCTTCTGCTGGAGAACGGCGACCACCTCGACGCCGACGCCGTGGTGTGGGCTGCGGGCTTCGAGGTTCCGCCGCTGGCGGGCGAGGCCGGGTTGGCCGTGGACGACCGCGGCCGCATGCTCGTCGACCCGACGTTGCGCTCGATCTCCCATCCCGACGTCTACGGCGTGGGTGACGCCGCGGCCGCACGCAACGAGGACGGGCACGAGGTGCGCATGGGCTGTGGGCCCGGGGGCATCGCCGGCGTCGCCGGCGCCCTCGCGATCGCCGACCGGCTCGCCGGTCGCACCCCCAAGCCGTATCGCTATCACGACGTGGCCTGGTACGTGAGCCTCGGCCGACGCGACGGCATCGTGCAGATCGGGGCGGACGACGACGGCCGGGTCCTCACCGGTCGCCTGGCCGCGTTCATGAAGGAGCGGGTCGCTCTCCGCGGGTCCGTGTGGGGACTCCGCCGCTCCGCCGTCGCGGTCCTCGGCGCGAAGCAGTACTGACGCTCGACGCCTCGCCGCCCCCCGGCACGCCCGAGGCTTCGTGCCGGGCGGAGGCTCCCGGCGAAGTTCCCTGCGCTCGGTTACCGTGCCGGCCGATGGCCCTGTCTCGCCGGGTGATCGCTGCCGTGGCCGTCGTCGCCATGGTCGGAGCCGGGCTCACGGGCGCGGCCGTCCTCGGGGGAGGGTCCGACGGACCTGGCGACGCCGGCGGTGAGGCGACCGATGACGTCCGCACGGTGCAGCCCGGGGCGCCAGGCGACGCCGGCCGCGAGCTCACGGACGAGGAGGTCGCGGCGATCGAGGCGCCGGAGCACACAGCCGCGGACACCGAGTTCATGCAGGCGATGCTCGCCCACCACGCGCAGGCGCTCGACATGGCCGCCCTGGTGGCCGACCGCACCGACAGCAGTGACATGCCGCTGCTCGCCGAACGGATCGTCGTGTCGCAGGAAGCGGAGACCGAGCTCATCGAGCAGTGGCTGACCGACCGGGGCGAGACGGTGCCCGACATGTCGGAGCCCGGCGACCACGCCGGGCACGGCCAGGCGCCCGGCATGGCGACGCCCGACCAGCTCACCGCGCTCGAGGCTGCGCGCGGCCCCGCGTTCGATGCGCAGTTCCTCCAGTTGATGATCGCCCACCACGAGGGTGCCCTCACGATGGTCGAGGACCTGTACGCCGCCGGCGGGGGCGTCGAGCCGGCAGCGGACGCGCTCGCCCGCGAGGTGGAGGCCGATCAGGCCATCGAGATCCTGCGGATGACCGACATGCTCACCGCCCGCGGCGGCTGAACGACGCCCGTTGGCCCGATGGCCGGGGTCGGCTCAGTCGAGCGCCGCGCACTGGCCGGACGCCGGCCCGTCCACGGTGTTGGCGGCGCCGAGGTCGATCGGCGCCGGGGTGTTGCCCGCGCAGGACAGCGGCCCGTTGATCGTGCTGCGCGCCACGATCGGTGCGACCGTGCCCGTGGCGTTGCCCGACAGGGACACCGGGCCGTGGACGGTCGAGTCGGTCACGGCGACGCTGCCGGTGGCGTTCCGGATCGACACCGGGCCCCACACGGTGCTGTCGACGAGGTGCACCGCACCGGCGCCGGTCGCCGTCACCGGCCCGGAGATGGTCGACTCGAGCGCCAGCAGTGAGCCGCCGCTGCGCACCGACACCGGGCCCGACACCGTCGCCCCGTCCAGGCACGTCACGTCCGACACGACGAGCGGCCCGTCGTGCTGCCCGTCGATTCTCGACGTGCAGGTGCGGGCGAGTTGGTCGAACCGGGCGCGGGCCACGGCGAAGCTGGGCTCCCACGTGATCGCCCGCTGGTGCTGCGGGTTGAACTCGTCCACGTGCACCTCGCCGGCGGCGGCGATCTCGGCCTCCGACAGGTGCTCGCTCGGCAGGAGCCCGAACACGTCGAGGCCGCGGGCGATCTCGCTGCCGACGATGTCGCCGTTGTACCAGTACGCCGACCAGAAGCCGCCGAGGACGAGCTGCGTGGGGCTGATCGGCCCGCGGTCGAAGTAGGCGATCTCGACCGGGTTCGCCGAGTCGGTGAAGTCGGTCAGCGAGATGCCGCCCTGGTACCAGGCCTGGACGAGGATGTCCCGTCCCGGCACCGGCACCAGCGACCCGTTGTGCGCGACGCAGTTCTCGGTCGTCGTCTGCGGCACCGGCAGCTTCGCGTAGCTGGCGATCTGCATCTCGCCGTCGACGATGTCGAAGATGGCGTTGGCGCCCCACTCGGGCTGGTCCGTCTCCCGGCACCGGGCACCGGTGCCCCCGCCCCACTCGTCGGTGAAGATCACCTTGGTGCCGTCGTTGCTGATCGTGGCCGAGTGCCAGTAGGCGAAGTTCGGGTCGGCGACCTCGTCGATGCGCACCGGGTTCTCCGGGTCGGAGATGTCGATGAGGATGCCGTTGCCCTCACAGGCGCCGGCGGCCAACCCGATCTCCGGGTAGGTCGTGATGTCGTGGCAGGCGTCGGTGATCGGCGTCGGCCCCCACCGTGAGCCGGACGGGTGCGTCGGCGTCGGCGGCTCGTTCTGCAGCCCGTCGATCGCCCCGGTGGCCGGGTCGGTGAACAGCCGCGGGCCGCCGACGCGGGCGGCCTGGTCGGGCGCAGCGAGCGGCACCTTGATGACCTCGATGCGCCAGCGGGCCGGGTCCTCGCCGTCCGGGGGGTTGTCGTTGCAGCCCGCGAGGGTGGTGGCGGGCCGGACGCCGGCCGTGCCCGACACGTAGACGTACAGGTTCTCGGCGTCGTCGGGATCCGCGAGGATCGAGTGGGTGTGCGAGCCCCGGCACGTCTGAACGGTCGCGACCTGCACGGGGTCGAGCACGTCGCTGATGTCGAAGACCCGGACGCCCTGGAACCGCTCGCCCACCGTGGGGTCGGTGCCGCAGTCGACCCGGGCGCGGGACTCCTCGACCGACATGAACAGCAGGTCGCCGTGGACCGACAGGTCGCCCTGCCCGCCGGGGCACACGACGTTGGCGATGTTCACCGGCGCGGCGGGATCGGAGATGTCGTAGACGTTGAAGCCGTTGAAGTTGCCGACGAAGGCGTGATCGCCGGAGAACGCCAGGTCGGAGGTGACGAAGCCGAAGTTCCCGGGGTTGGTCGGGTCGACGAAGCCCTCCGGCTTGTCGTGGTGGGCCCGGTGCTCGAGGTTGCTGATGGCGGACTCGGCGTCGAGCCAGCCCGGGTCGAGCCCGACCCGGGGATCGTCGCCGGCCTGCGCGCCCGCGCTGGAGGGCGCGAGACCCCCGGCGAGCAGGGCGGTGGCGGCGGCGAGCCCGCACCATCGCCAGCGACGTCCGTGTCCAGGTGCCAGGTCACGCGCCATCGGTCGACCCCTCCCTCGCTCGTCGACGCCCCCCTCGGCCGCCGATCTGCCCACGCAACTGCGGCGTGTGGTGACAGACGGTAGTACGGCGGCGACGCTGAGGCGACGGATCGCGCAACCGCGGCGAAGGTCAAGATGCTGATCGCGGCTGCGGATCGTACGGCGGTCGGCTCGTCCGCGACCGGCCAGGTTGACCTCGGCGGCGGTCGGGGGTGGGATCGCCGTCGCACACCTCCCCGGTGGGCGCCGTGGCGACGGGGCACTAGTATGCGCAACTCGCGAGGAGAGGTGACGGAGTCCGGTCGATCGTGCTTCCCTGCTAAGGAAGTGAGGGCGCAAGCCCTCCGTGGGTTCAAATCCCACCCTCTCCGCTGACAGCAAGGCCCGAACCCCCACCAGGGTTCGGGCCTTGGTCGTTCGGGTACCCGACGTGGCGAACGACCACGGAGGAGGCACCGATGCCACGAGGTGGAAGCCACGGCCCCAGCGTCAAGCGCCCGAAGCAGTACGAGGCGATGCGCGACGAGGGCATGAGCAAGTCGAAGGCCGCTCGCATCTCCAACGCCGGCAAGTCGGCGTCCAAGCGCGGGGGCAAGTCGTCCGACTACGACGACATGACCAAGGACCAGCTCGTCAAGCGAGCCCGCGATCGCGACATCTCCGGCCGGTCGTCGATGAGCAAGGGCGAGCTGATCAAGGCCCTCCGCAAGTAGACCTGCCCAGTACCGTGCGGGGCGATGGATGCCCCGGGTCGTAGCAGCAGATCGGAGCACGACGACCGCGACGCGGCGTTGCGCGCCCGACTCGAGGCCGACGGGATCGATCCCGATGCCGCAGGCGACGATGGCGCCCTCGTCGCAGAAGCCGTCCGCGTTGCCGGCGAGCTCGTGCTCGGACGCGACGCGCAGCTGTCCACCCGCCAGGTCGCCGAGCGGGCGGGCATGCCGCTCGCCGAGGTCGTCCGCATGTTCCACGATCTGGGCGTCGCCGCGGCCGACGTCGACGCGGAGGAGTTCACGGACGAGGATGTCGCCTTCGTCCGGATGCTGCACCGGGCGGGCGAGGTCGGCATCGAGCGCGGCGACGCCTTGCTGCGGGTGGTCGCCGGCGCGCTCGAGCGCATCACCGAGGCGGCGGTGGCCGTGTACGTGCAGGGGCCCGAGAGGGATCTGCGGGATCGCAGAGCCACCCTCCGCGAGTCCGCCCGCACGAACATGCTGGCCACCGAGCTGGCCCTCGATCTGGGCAGCGGGCTGGGCGCGATGTTCCGTCACCACATGCGGCGGGCGGTCGCCCGGCAGCGGGTGATCCAGGAGGGCGTGTCCCGGCGCGAGATGGCCCGCGTGGCGATCGGCTTCGTCGACCTCGTCGGTTCGACCGTGCTGCAGTCCACGCTCGATCCCGCGGCGCTGGGCGACCAGGTCAGCCGGTTCGAGGCCCGAGCGTTCGACATCACCGCCGCCGGCGGAGGGCGGATCGTGAAGTTCATCGGCGACGAGATCATGGTCGCCGCCGCCGACCCCGCCGCCGGTGCGCGCATCGTCCGGGACCTCGTGGCGGAGTTCACCGACGACGACATGCAGCCGCCGCGGGGCGGCCTCGTGTTCGGCGAGGTGCTGTACCGCCACGGCGACTACTACGGCCCGGTGGTCAACCTGGCGGCCCGGCTGGCCAGCGCCGCGATCCCGGGCGAGGCGCTGGTGGACGGGTCGGTCGTCGAGGCGCTCCGGGGCGGCGGGGAGCTGCGGTTCGAGCCCGCCGGCCGCCGCATGCTCAAGGGCTTCGCCGGTCCCGTCCGGGTGTGGAGCCTGGTGCCGGGGAGCTGAAACCCGACGACCACCGCGGTGCACGCCCGCCGACCGCCGTCCGGGCCGGGGCCCTCGCCCGCCGCGAAGGCCCGGCACCCCGACCGATCGTGTGGCGGACGACCAGTCACCGATCCCGGCATACGTCGTAGCATCGGATCCCATGGCCCGTCGCCAGAGTCGGAGCAGAACCAGTCCCGGCAAACGCCACATCGAGCTCGTCGCCGAGTCGTCGGTCACGCGCACGACGCACGTGCACGGCCACGAGGTCGCCTACCGGGCGGCCGGCGAGGGCCCGGTCATCGTGCTCGTGCACGGCATCGCCGGCAGCTCGAACACGTGGTCGTCGGTCATGCCGCTGCTGGCCGCGGACTACACGGTCATCGCGCCCGACCTCCTGGGGCACGGCGAGTCGGCCAAGCCGCGGGGCGACTACAGCCTGGGCGCCTACGCCTCCGGCATCCGCGACCTGCTCACCGTGCTCGGCGCCGAGCGCGCCACGTTCGTCGGCCACAGCCTGGGCGGCGGTGTGGCGATGCAGTTCGCCTACCAGTTCCCGCAGATGTGCGAGCGGCTGGCGCTCATCGCGTCCGGCGGCTTCGGGCAGGACGTCAACCCCCTGCTGCGGGCGATCGCCGCCCCGGGCAGCGAGTACGTGCTGCCGCTGGTGCTCACCCGTCACCTGCACGGCGTGGCCAGCACCGTCGGGCGGGTGTTCGGCAGCATGGGCCTGCGGGGCAACCCGCTGCTGACCGAGGTGTGGGACTCCTACACCCGCCTCACCGACGCCCGGGCCCAGCGTGCCTTCGTGCACACGATCCGCTCGGTGATCGACGTGGCGGGGCAGCGGGTCAGCGCCCGCGACCGCCTCTACCTGGCGCAGGAGGTGCCGACGCTCATCGTGTGGGGTGACCGCGACGCCGTCATCCCGGTCGAGCACGCCCACATCGCCCACGAGCTGATGCCGGACAGCCGCCTCGAGCTCGTCGAGGACGCCGGCCACTTCCTGCCGTTCGAACAGCCCGAGATGCTCGAGGGGCTGCTGCGCGACTTCCTGTCGACGACCGAGCCCGCCTCGGTGACCGCCGAGCGGTGGTCGCAGGTGCTGGCCGCCCACGCCGTCGAGGGCTGACCGCCCTTCGTGCCCACCGGCCGCTACGCCCCCAGCCCGACGGGGCCGCTCCACGTCGGCAACCTGCGCACCGCCGTGCTGGCCTGGCTGTTCGCCCGGTCGGCCGGGTCGCGCTTCCTGCTTCGGATCGACGACCTCGACCGCGTCGCGTTCCGCCCCGAGCACGTCCGCTCACATCTGGACGACCTCGCGGCCCTCGGCCTCGACTGGGACGGCGAGATCGTCCGCCAGTCCGACCGCTTCGACCGCTACGAGGCGGCGATCGACCGGCTCGCCGCCGACGACCTGATCTACCCCTGCTACTGCACGCGGCGTGAGGTGCAGGCGGCCGTGTCGGCCCCGCACGGGCCGTTGCCCGAGGGCGCCTACCCGGGGACGTGCCGCGACCTGACGCCCGCCGAGCGGGAGGCGCGGGAGGCGGGAGGCCGCCGGCCGTCGTGGCGGGTGCGAGCGGCGGGGCAGCGGGTCGAGGTGGTCGACCGCCTGCACGGGAGCGTCGCCGGGGTGATCGACGACTTCGTCGTGCGCCGGGCCGACGGCGCACCGGCCTACCAGGTGGCCGTGGTCGTGGACGACGACGACCAGGGCGTCGAGGAGGTCGTTCGGGGCGACGACCTGCTCGACACCACCCCGCGGCAGGCGTGGCTGGCGCAGCGCCTGGCCCTGTCGGTGCCGGCCTACGCGCACGTGCCGCTGGTCGTGGGGCCGGACGGCCGCAGGCTGGCCAAGCGGCACGGTGCCGTCACGCTCGGGGAGTTGCGCAGCCGCGGCGTCGACACGCCGCAGGTCCTCGGGGCGATGGCCGCCTCGCTCGACCTGGCCGCGCCGGGCGAGCGCGTGGCGAGCGTCGCGGATCTGCTCGACCGGTTCGACCCGCGGAAGCTGCCGCGCGAGCCGTGGAGCTTCGACCCCGACCGCGTTCGGTGACCGATGCGGTGACGTTGCGTGAACGAGGTCGCGTTCCCGTGTGAACGGCGCGCGAACGAGTGGCGATCCCGCGACAACTCGCTTCCGGTTCCGCGTCGAACCGGGAATGCTGGTGCGCATGGACCACGATCTCCTCGATCTGGCCATCCGAGCCCGTGGCGGAGAGCTCGAGCTTGCGGCGGCCCTACATCACGACCTTCCGGCCATCGAATGGTGGCGGCGCACCGGCGTCCCCGACGAGATGCGCACCCTCGTGGGCGCCATCGCCGGCGGCCAGGAGGGTGACCAGAGCTGACCTGCGGCCCGGGGCTCGGCGCCGTGTATCGGCGCCGACCGGCACTCAGGCGGGGACCGGCGCCAGCGCGGATCCCATGAGGTCGGCGAAGTTGTCGGCGTAGAAGCGTTGGCGCGCGTGGGGATCGACCCCGCCCGCGTCGAGCGATGCCTCGAAGCGCTCGATCGGTCGTCGACCGCCCTCCACGTGGGGGTAGTCCGACGAGAACAGGCACACCTCGGGACCGGACTGGGCGATGATCCAGCCGACGTCCTCGGTCGGGTACGGCGTGAAGCGGATCTGCCGGCGCACGTACTCGCTCGGTCGCAGCGCGAGCTTCCGCAGCCGCTCCTCGTTCTTGATGAAGGCGTCCTGGGCCGAGTCGAGCCGTCGCATCCAACCCGGCATCCAGGCCGCGCCCTGCTCGATGA
>DASUQS010000129.1:0-2996 GCA_036280455.1 Acidimicrobiales bacterium | reverse complement strand
TTGAAGGTCGTCTCGAACACGCAGCCGTTCATGGCCGCGGTGGCGAGCATCGCGGGGGCGACGAACTGGTCGTAGTCGACCGGACCGTGGGGGCCGGGCACCTGGCCGACGAGGGCGCCGACGCCGACGCCGATGGAGAACAGGTAGAAGATCGGCTCCACGAACCCGCTGATGAACGACGGCCACACGCGCAGGTTGACCCGCCCGTTGCGCTCGACCACGCGCAGGGCGCGCCGGGTGCCGAGGAGGGCGACGGCGGTGCTCATGACGTCACGCCGCAAGCTTCGATCGGAACGTGCGCACGCCCCAGCGGGCGCCCAACGCGGTGACGACGGCGAGGAAGAGCAGGTGACCGAGCGCCGCCCCGAGCGAGATCGACCCCGTGGTGGCGCCGCGGCACAGCTCGACCGCATGCCACAGCGGGCTGACCCAGGCCAGCGGCTCGAGCCAGTCGGGCAGCTGGTCGACCGGGAAGAACGTGCCGGAGAACAGGAACATGGGCATGACCGCGACGCGCATGACGATCGGGAACGTCACGTCGCTGTCGGCCCCCGCCGAGTACGCGGTGAGCGGCGCGGCGAAAGCCAGCCCGCCGAGGGCGGCGGCCGGCACCGCGAGCACGCCCCACGCCGACGTCACCCCGCCGAGCACTGCGGCGATGGCGACGAACAGCGAGGCGTTGATGACCATGCGGACCACGCCCCACCCGACGTAGCCGGCGTACACCTGCCCGGGCGACACCGGCGACGCGGCGGCGGCGTGGAACGTGCGCATCCACTTCATGCCGCCCATCACCGGCCACAGGGAGTTGCCGGCCGCGCCCTGCAACGCGGTGGCGGCGAGGATGCCCGGTGTGACGAACGCCAGGTAGTCGACACCGTCGACCGTGCCGCGGTTCTCGTCGACGAGGCCGCCGAGCCCGACGCCCATGGCCCCGAGGAACATCAGCGGCATGAGGGTGCCGGACAGGAACGTCGTGCGCCAGTAGCGCGCCCACACCCGCGCCTCGCGCTCGGCAACCCGCAGCATCGGCAGTGCGGCCACGAGCCGGACGGGCAGCGCCCACTCGGGCGCGCGTTCCGCGACGGGCTCGGCCACGGCGGGCTGGTCACTCATCGAGGGACCGTCCGGTGAGCCGGAGGAAGACGTCCTCCAGCGAGCTGCGCCGTACGAGCACGGAGTCGGGGTGCACGCCCGCCTCGCCGATGCGCGCCACCGTGTCGTCGCCGTGGGCCGTGTAGACGAGCACGCGGTCGGCCACCGGCTCGACGCGGTCGCCCACCCCGTCGAGGTGGGGGAGCGCGGCGTCCTGTTGCTCGGGCACGGCGAAGCGGAGCTCGACCACCTCGCGGGTCGAGTGCCGCTCGATGAGCTGCCGCGGCGACCCCTCGGCGACGATGCGACCCTCGTCCATGATGACGAGCCGGTCGCAGAGCTGCTCGGCCTCGTCCATGTAGTGCGTCGTGAGGACCAGGGTGACGCCCTCGCGCTTGAGCCGGTAGAGGCGCTCCCACAGCAGGTGGCGGGCCTGGGGATCGAGGCCGGTGGTCGGCTCGTCGAGGAGCACCAGGTCGGGGCGGTTGATCAGCGCGCGGGCGATGGTGAGGCGCCGCTTCATGCCCCCGGACAGCGGGTCGACCCGCGACGTGCGGCGGTCGTCGAGGCGGGCGAAGTGCAGGAGCTCCTCCGCCCGCTCCCGGATGACGGGCACGGGCAGGCCGAAGTAGCGCCCGTAGATGAGCAGGTTGTCCCACACCGTCAGCTCGGTGTCGAGGTTGTCCTCCTGGGGGACGACCCCGAGGCGGGCGCGGATCGCCGGACCGTCGTGCACCGGGTTCATGCCGAGGACCCGCAGCTCACCACCGGTGACGGGCGAGACGCAGGCGATCATGCGCATCGTCGTCGTCTTGCCGGCGCCGTTCGGGCCGAGGAAGCCGAACACCTCGCCCCGCTGCACCGTGAAGTCGACGCCGTCGACCGCGACGTACTTGCCGAAGCGCTTGGTGAGGCCCTCGGCGCTGATCAGCGGAGCGTCGGCCGAGGACCGGTCGGCCGCGGGCGCGGGAGCCGGGGCGGAGGCGGACGGACGACTCGACATCACCGTCCGACGCTATCGGCGGGGTGTGACGCGCAACGCACGCGATTGCCTGGGGGCGACCGGATGTTCGTACACGTCCAGACCCCCGGGGTTCACACGGGCGATCGCCGGCCCCGGGCGCAACGGGCCGCTCGGGCGGTCACGGGTGCAGGCGCACCTTGTCGAGGGCCTTGTCGACGTCGCGGCGGGTGCCGACGACCGCGAATCCGGCGAGCTTCAGGTCGGCGGTCGCCACCCGCCGCACCTCGGCCCGGTTGTCGGCGTCGGTGCCCGTGGCGAACAGGTCGTCGGTGTACACCGCGACCTCGAGTGGACGGGCGATCGATCGGGCGAAGGCCCGGGCCATTCCCGCTGCGTCGGTGGCGTACACGAGCACGGGGTGGCCGAACATCGGCAGGTAGGTGCGGCCCGACGCGTCCACGTACGGCTCGCCGACCAGCTCGGGGCGTCCGGTGCCGATGCCGCTGACCAGGAAGGCGGTCACGTTGAGCCGCTGCCAGGCGGCCAGGTCGTCGCGGACCACCACCGCGATCTTGGGCGGTGCGGGACGGGTGGGTGCAGCGGTCTCCATGACGGGGATCTCACCGCGATGGAGCGGGCGCGGTCTTGTACGTTCTTCGCGTGCCCGGCGTCCGGCCGCCCGAGTTCGTGGACGCGTGGAACCCGCACATCCCCGGCGTGCGCGAGGTGTTCCACGCCCGCTTCGTCGAGCACACCTATCCGCTGCACACCCATGACGCGTGGACCGTGCTGCTCGTCGACGAGGGCACCGTCCGCTACGCGCTCGACCGTCACGAGCACGGGACGCTCACCCGCTCGATCACCGTCCTGCCGCCGCACGTGGCGCACGACGGGCGGCCGGTCACGCCGTCGGGCTTCCGCAAGCGCGTCCTCTACC
>DASUQS010000128.1:0-4952 GCA_036280455.1 Acidimicrobiales bacterium | reverse complement strand
CGCGGGACCCCGGGTGACGAGGAGGCGTCCGTACTCGGGGAAACACGGATGTCGGCCGGGACGGCGGGAACCCCCGCCAGAGCGCTCATCCGGCCCTCCAGGCGGGCGTGCAACGCGGCGTCCGCCTGGGTGGTGGCCGAGCCGCGGACACCGGAGACCGCAGCACGGGCGGCGTCCTCCAGCGAGGTCGGTCCCTGACCGGTGGCCAGGCTCGCGGCCTGCTCGGCGAGCACTTCACCGGTCATTTCCCGGCCGAGGTGCTCGCCGATCTGAGCGCCCCGGCCCCTCGCGTGCCGGCCGAGGCCGGCAAGTGGCGCCACAGCACCACCAGCCAGGCCACCGACGGCCGAGGTGCCGACATCCGCGAGGTCCAGGCCGTGCCTTCGGCCGGTGGAGGTCTGGTACGCCTGCGTGGCGAGGCTGACCCCCGCCTCCTCACCCGCCTCGTAGAGACCCCCGACAGCGGCCCGACGCGCCAGGCCCCGCATGCCGCCCTTGGTGACCTCCTTGGCGGCCCGTTCGCCGGCCTCCTTGAGCCCCTGCTTGAGGGCCTTCCGGGCGAGCTGCGCCATGAGCCGCCTGAAGATCTGCTGCACGATCGCCCGGGTTGCGGCGATCGCCGCGGCGGCGGCCGGCGAGGCCGCACCGGCGGTGAGCACCGTCACCACGGCGAGCCCGAGCAACTCGATCACCAGGATGCCCAGCTCGATCCACACCTCGAGCTTGGCGCCCTCGATGTCGCAGCCGCACTCCTCGACGAGGCGGCCGAGATCGGTGCTGACAGCGAGCAGCACGGGCAGCGGAGCGTCGTCGCCCTCGGCCACCCGCCGCCACGCCTCGTCGAAGGCCGCGGCGACCGCGCCGACTCCCCCGTATCCGCTTCTGACCTCGGTGGCGGCGGCGACGGCGTCGGCGTGTGGCCCGGCCAGGGCGGCGGCGACCCCGTACCACTGGTCCGCGAGGTCCCAGACGGCACGCTCGTTGCCGTCCGGCCACTCCACCCCGACCACCCAGTCGAGGGCCTCGTGGATCCAGCCCGGCAGGTCCCAGGGCGAGTAGTCGAGCGGGTGCGGAATCGGGCTGGGCAGCACGGTCACTCCGGACTCCTCCGCCGGTCAGGGCTCGGAACGCCGATCGGCCACCCGACCGAACCGGCCGGCACTCGTGGCGTCGGTCCCGAGGTTGGCTTCGACCGAGCGGGCGACGTCCGCGCCCAGGCCAGCCAGGTGCTTCCCCACGCCCTCCCAGGCCCGGAGCACCGTTTCCTCGAAGCCGCGGTACCGCTGCTCGAAGGCGGCTCCGATCTCGTCCCGACCCCAGGGCCGCTGGGCGCTGGCGGCTGCGATCTCGCCGCCCTCCTGGCGGCGCACGGCCACGAACGCCTCCCCCGCCCTCGACAGGTCGGCGCCGCCGCGCCACGCACGCGTGGGGTCCAACCACAGCTGGCCGTCCATCACAGCCCCCGGCGCAGCGCCGTGTCGGCCCGCCCGAGCAGGGAACCGAAGTCGCCGGTACGCAGGAAGTCGACCGGCCCGGACCCGCCGGGCAGATAGGCGGCCACGAGCTGCTGGGTGGACGCCGCCGCCGTGGCGCTGGCCCGGTGGACCGTCTCGGTGATCTTGCGAGCGAGCCCCTTGGCATCGCGATCGTGGTAGACGGCCGGGGTCAGTTCCACGCTGATCAGCTCACCCCGGGCGCCGACGATCGCGGTCACCTGCCCGTCGTCGGAGCGCTCGGTCACCCGAAGCTCCGCCAGCCGCGTCTGCAGCTCGTCCAGACCGGACCTCAGCCGCTGGTACTGCCCGTACACGTCGTCGAACCGCTCGCGCAGCGCACGATTGGCGTCCCGGTCCACGTTCTCTGCCAACGCCACCCTCCCCGGTCACCGTCGGTAGGGCGAACCATACCGGGCGCCACAATGCCATGGGGTCCGGTAGTTTCTTGGCGTGATCGACCGCCAACAGGCCGAGCAGCTCGCCGCCGTGTGGGCACGCCGGGATTCACAGCGTCTGGGTTACGAGTGCCGCCCGGCGGTCGACGAGTTCGACCTCGGCTACGTCATCACGTCCACCGTCTCGCCCAACGTCCGGACGGTTCCCGGCGACCTGCCGAGCACCGTGGTCGACAAGCGCACCGGCGAGGTGAGCACCTGGCCCCGGGTGTCCCTCGAACAGGTCGAGCGGATGTACCGCCGGAGCCGCCCGCCGGGCCCGCCCGCACCCCGTACGGTCGATCCGGCCATTCAGCTCCTCCGGGAGATCCGCCGGGTCCCGACCCCGACCACGGCCGCGCACCTCAACGTGGACGGCCGGTTGTACCGCGCGCAGGGCGCGAAGGGCGACATCGAACTCGACCACCATCCGCTGGTCCGCCGGTACCTCGACGGGCTCCCACCGGGTCATCTCGTCCGGGGCGGCGACCGCCACGCGGAGTTCGTCGTCGTTTCCGACGTCCTGCACGACTACGACCACCGCCGCGCCGCCGAGGGCATCGAGCCGATGGGCATGGCCGACGCCGAGACCCTGCTGGGGAATGCCCGTTTCGAGATCTACCGCGTTCGTGAGCCCGGTGACCGGTACGGCGGCCGAGCCGAACGGGGCTGCGACTCGTGTGTCAACTTCCTCGTGCACTTCAACGTGCTGTCCTGGGCCGAGCTGGCGTTCACCGCCGACCGGCGACCGGATCCCCACCCTCCTCGTCAGCCTGGCCGGTTCCCGTCCGAGGTCGCGGACGCACTAGTGGACGGCGGCTGGGAGGACAGCATGTTCAACTCCGCCCTCGCTGCTGGGGCGATCGCAGAGACATGCAAGGTGGCCGGGCAGTCCCATCGCCATGACCCCTTTCCGGCCGCCGAGCGCACGCTCAGCGCCTTTCCCGCGGTCGTAAGCAACCGGCGAGGCGCCGGCGAGCAGGTGTGGATCAGTTTCTTCACCACCAACCCGACCCACAGCGCGCACTCCGCCGACACGCTGGCCGACTTCGCCGCCGTCATCGGCGTGCGGCTGTTCCCGTTCGGCTCGGAGTTCGGCGAGAGCATCATCGCCGTGGATGAGCGGGGTCGGATCTTCGCGCTGGACCAGGCCGGTGAGTGGTTCCTCGGCGAGGACGTCGACGCCGCCCTCACCACCCTCCTGCTCGGCCGCGCCCCGGCCCGGGTACGCGACGACGGCACCTGGTGAGGCGCTACAGCTCGACCCCGGTCAGGACAAGCACCCGAACATCGGTGTAGTCGTCCATGGCGCTGCGCAGGCCCTCCCGCCCGACGCCGCTGCCCTTGAACCCGCCGTACGGCATCTGGTCGGCCCGGTACGACGGGACGTCGCCGACGATGACGCCACCCACCTCCAGCGCCCGGTGCGCCGCGAACGCGACGTCGACCCGGTGCGTGAAGACACCCGCCTGCAACCCGTACGCCGAGTCGTTGACCGCCGTGAACGCGGCCCGGTCGTCCTCGACGCGGGCGACGACCAGCACGGGCCCGAAGACCTCCTCGGCGCACACCTTGGCGTCGGCGGGCACTCCGGTGAGGACCGTCGGCGGGTAGGTGGCGCCCTCGCGTCGGCCGCCCACCTCGATGGTCGCGCCGGCCGCGACCGCCTCGTCGACCCAGGCCTCGACCCGCCGGGCGGCGTCCTCGGACACCAGCGGCCCCACGTCGGTCAGCTCCGAGGAAGGGTCGCCCGTCCGCAGCTCCTGGACGGCGGCGACGAGCCGGGGCAGGAAGCCGTCGTAGAGCCACTCGTGCACGTAGACCCGCTGCACGGCGATGCAGGACTGCCCGGCCTGGTAGTTGGAGAACGTCGCGATCCGGTGGGCGGCGAAGGTGAGATCGTCGTCGGTGTTCCAGTCCTCGCAGATCACCGCGGCGGCGTTGCCGCCGAGTTCGAGGGTCACGTGCTTCTCCGGCACCGAGCGGCGGATGGCCGCGCCGACCGGCCCGGAGCCGGTGAACGACACCACCGGCAGCCGTGGGTCGGCGACGAGGTCGGCGGCCCGCTCGTTGGGCAGCGGCAGCACGGAGAACATGCCCTCGGGCAGGTCGGTCTCGGCGAGCAGTTCACCGAGCAGCAGCGCGGACAGCGGGGTGGCCGGGGCCGGCTTGACGATGATGGGCGCGCCGACGGCGATGGCCGGTGCGACCTTGTGGGCCACCAGGTTGAGCGGGAAGTTGAACGGCGAGATGCCCAGGACGGGGCCCTTCGGGACCCGCCGGACCAGGGCGACCCGCCCGGTGGCCGCCGGGTCGGTGTCGAGGCGTTGCAACTCGCCGGAGAAGCGCCGCGCCTCCTCGGCGGCCCAGCGGAAGGTGGAGACGGCGCGGCCGACCTCGGCCCGGGCCCACTTGACGGGCTTGCCGTTTTCGGCGGTGATGAGGGCCGCGACCTCGTCGGCCCGCTCGGCGAGGCGCCGGGAAACGTGGTCCAGGGCCGCCGCGCGGGCGTGCGCGGGCAGGGCCGCGGCCGTCGCGGCCACTCCGGCGGCTGCCGCGACGGCGGCTTCGACCTGGTCGGCCGTGGCGAGGGTGGTACGACCGACCGCGCGGCCGTCGTACGGGTGGTGGACGGTCAGCTCGCCCTCGCCGTGGGCGGGGCGGGAGGCGACGTAGAAGGCTGCGGGCTCCACGTCGAGCAGCGTAGACGACGGATGAGTCGACGGAAACAGTCGCCGTAGGCCTTGTCTGCCGCGAATTCAGTAGCGAAGATGGCAGACACATTGCGATAACCGCCGCAGACCGCACCCCCGGAACCCCTCGGAGTGATCCCGTCATGAGCGACCAGCAGAAGCTCCGCAACTTCGTCAACGGCGAGTACGTCGAGCCGGCCGACGGCGGCTACGCCGATCTGATCGACCCCTGCACCGGCGAGGTGTTCGCGCAAGCGCCCGTCTCCGGCACCGCCGACGTGGACGCCGCGATGAAGGCCGCCGCCACCGCCTTCGAGAGCTGGCGGGAC
>DASUQS010000127.1:0-13211 GCA_036280455.1 Acidimicrobiales bacterium | reverse complement strand
CGTCCACCCCGCACGGGGCCGGCCGACATGCGCCCCGACCTGGCGGCCGCCGGGGTGGGCGTCGTCGGCGTCGCGGGCCGCCTGCGACGCGCGCGAGCGGCGCGCCGGTCGAACGGTGCCGCGCCCCGCAGCGTCGGGTCGGGTGCGACGGCGACCGGTCCGGACCGGTCGCCGGACGTACGCACCGGACGCCGGATCCTCTCATGACCGAGTGCGCACCGGCAGAGGTGCCGGTGCCGCCGCCGATTCCCCGGCTCTCGCACGCGTCCGAGCCGGTCCGGCACGGCGGCACCGGGGCCGCCGTGCCGCTCTCCGCCGTGGACGGCGGGCCGGAGCTCCCTGTCCCCGATCCCGGCGACGACGGGACCAGGGGCGCGCCCTCGCCGACTGTCGCATCGACCGGCTTGTCCGAAGCAGCCCGGCTGTTCGCGGACGCCGTGGCCGCAGGCCTCATCCCGATTGACCGCCCGAGCCCAGACGGCGCGACCGCCCGACGATCGAGCACCTCCCCGCCGCCGCCGGCCGGTCGTTCGCGAGCGGACTCCCCCCTGGCGGCGGTCCTGTGGGCGGGCAGCGCGGCGGTGGTCGCGGTGCTGGGCGCGGTGGTCGTCCTCGTGGTGCTGCGGATGCCGGACCGTGCGCCGCACCCGGGACCGATGGCGTCGCTCGACGCCACCCTGGCGCGCACGCTCCTCGCGGACCGCGTCCTGTCGGTGGCGACGTGGGTCGGGTACGTCGCCACGCTGTTCGTCGTCGGGGGCACCCTGTTCCGGGGGTTCGTGAGCCGGCCCGCCGTCGCCGGTCGCGGCGGGTCCGGACGGCTCCTCCTCGCGTCCGCAGTGGTGGGCATCGTGGCCGGGCTGGTCTCGCTCGCGCTGCGGGCGATGGTGATCGCGGACGGCGAACTCGGCGCGGTGGGCGACCTCGCCGTGGCTCGGGTGGTGGTGACCAGCCGGTTCGGCGATGCGGCGTGCCTCCGCCTGCTGGGACTCGGGCTGTTCGGGCTGGTGATGGCCCGCCCGCCTCGCGGCTGGGAGCGCCGGTTCCGCGTCATCCGCCCGACCGGCACGCTGCTGGTGTTCGGTTCGATCGCCCCGGGCGTCGTCGAGCGGGTCGCGTACGTGATCGCGGGGCTCGTCGCGCTGGCGTCGTTCACCTGCGTCGGGCACCCGCAGGCGACCGAGCCCCGCGAGCTCCTGGTGATGGCGCAGGTGGTGCACGTCGGGGCCGCAGCCGTGTGGTTCGGGGGCGGGGTGCTCCTCGCGGTCGAGATCCGCGCCCAGCGCCGGCACGGCTCGGCGCGCTGCTCGGCGCTGACGGTGGCCCGGTTCAGCGTGCTGGCCGGCGGGGCCGTCGTGGTGGTGGGGCTCACCGGCGCGATCCTGGCGGCGTCGCAGCTCTCGTCACCGGCCGGCCTCGTGTCGACGGCCTACGGGCGGGCGCTCACCGCCAAGCTCGCGCTCGTGGGGCTGGTCGTCGCCCTCGGTGCGTACAACCACCTGCGGCTCGTCCCCGCGGTCGTGGGGGCGGGCGAGGACCGAGCCTGGCGCCGGCTGGGCGCCACGGCCGCTGCCGAGGGGGTGATCATCGCCGCGGGCGTGCTGGTGGCCACCGCGGCGATGACGAGCGGTGGCCTGTGACGGCCTGACGCGGCCATGTAGCAGGGCAGTGCTGGCGGCGGTGCGGGCGTGTTGGTGGCCACCGCGGCGATGACGAGCGGTGGCCTGTGGCGGCCGGGCGCGGCCATGGGACCGAGGCGGCGGCGCGGCGGTCGGGAGGCCCTGGCTATCCCGCGCCGTAGACCGGGGCGGGCGTCGGGGCCTCGGCGAGCAGCTCGTCGACGACCGGGCCCAGCTCGGCGGGATCCCAGCGGGCGCCCTTGTCGCGCTCGGGGCCGTGCTGCCAGCCGTCCGCCACCGACACCTTGCCGCCCTCGACCTCGAACACCCGGCCGCTGACGTGCGCAGATGCCGGCGATCCGAGCCAGACCACGAGGGGCGAGACGTTCTCCGGAGCCATGGCGTCGAAGGAGCCCTCGTCGTCGGGGGCGGCCATCATGTCGGCGAACACCGTCTCGGTCATGCGGGTGCGGGCGGACGGGGCGATGGCGTTGGCGGTCACGCCGTAGCGGCCCATCTCGGCCGCCTGGATCAGGGTGAGGGTGGCGATGCCGGCCTTGGCCGCGCTGTACGCCGACTGGCCCACCGATCCCAGCAGGCCTGCGCCCGACGACGTGTTGACGATGCGGGCGTCCACCGGCTCACCGGCCTTGGCCTGCGCCCGCCAGTGCTCCGCGGCGAAGCGGGCGACGGCGAAGTGGCCCTTCAGGTGGACGCGGATGACGGCGTCCCACTCGTCCTCGCCGCACGACACGAACATGCGGTCGCGCACGATGCCCGCATTGTTCACCACCACGTCGAGGCGCCCGAAGGCGCGGAGGGCGGTGCCGACCAGGTTCTGGGCGCCGTCCCAGTCGGCGACGTCGTCGCCGTTGACGACGGCCTCGCCACCCGCGGCGACGATGGCATCCACCACCTCCTGGGCCGGGGAGCGCGAGCCGCCCGTACCGTCGAGCTCTGCCCCGATGTCGTTCACCACGACCTTGGCGCCCTGCCGCGCGAACTCGAGGGCGTGCGCTCGGCCGAGACCGCGCCCGGCTCCCGTGACGATGGCGACGCGGCCCTCGCAGATGCCGTTCATGAGCGCATGATGTCACAATCTGACGGTCCGTCAGAAGTGCGCCGAGCCCGCGCGTCTGCCAGCTCTATCCGGCCGCGATGCTGAGCGGCGTCGAGTACACGTTGCCCCCGAAGTCGATCGTCAGGCCCGTCGCCTGCTGGTCGACGCCACCGATCTGCAGCGTCCCGGTGGTGAAGTCGGCCGGTACCTCGATGGCGACGATCACCCCGTTGGTCGGATCGGGGGCCAGGTTGGTCGCCGGGAGCACCTGGCCGTCCGGCAGGACCACGCTGAACGGCTGGTGCGACAGCCCGGCGTCGACGGGCTCGACCCCCACCCAGGCGTACTCGAGCTCGAGGACGAGGTAGGCGGTCTGCGGTGTCGAGGGGCGCTTGGACGGGTCGTCGTAGAGGAACCAGTCCAGGTAGACCGCACGCACGGTGATCGTGCCCGTGACGGACGCCGACCCCGAGCCGTCGCGGCCGGTGGCGCTCACCTCGTGCACCGTGCCGAGCGTCTGTTCGCGGTTCGCCCGGGTCAGCACCTGGATGTTGCCGTCGCCGGGGGTGCCGTCGAGGAGCGACAGGCGCTGCTCGGTCTCCGCGTCGGTGACGACGAGGTCGACGGATGCGGCGTCGTCGGGCACGGACATCACGACGGGCGAGCTTCCGTCGATGATCGTGCCCACGTCACGCCGCTCCCCGCCGTCGACCTGCACCTGCACGGTCGGGCTCGCGGTCGGCGCCGGCGTCTCTCCCGGCCCTGTCGAGACCTTGAACGCGATCAACTGGTGACCATCCGCGGGACTGCGGGCGTCGTCGCCGCGGCCGTAGCGGTCGATCGTGCCCAGCGCCGTCAGCTCGTAGCTGGCGTTGAGCGCTCCGATCTTGGCGCCCTCCGGCGGGGTGCCGACGGTCGACGCGCCGACGTCGACCGCGCCCAGCAGGTCCTCCGCCGCCGGGGGCGGATCGGGTGCTTCGAGGCCGCCGTTGCCGTCGGGCGCGGCGGCGCCGTCCGGGCGGGAGAGCCGCTCGCCTGCGTCGAGGGCGGTCGGCTCGGGTGCGGTGGGCCGGTCGCCGACCACGAGGGTGGTGCGACCTTCGTCCGATAGGGACAGGGGATAGGACAGGTACGGCTCGTCCGGGTCGCCGTCGACGAACAGCACCGGGCCGCACCGCACGTACTCGTTGACGTCCGTCACGTTCTCGTCCGCGGGAAGGCTGAAGTAGCAGCGACCGTCGTCGTGCACCGCGCCGTGCCGGTCCTCGACCAGCTCCGCGAGCGCCTGTTCCGCGGCGTCGAGCGTGGCCTCCGGATCGTCGATGCCCTCCCCCTGCCACTGCAGGTCGGGCTCGTCGTTCCCGATGAGCAGGAACGCGCCACCGACCACCGCCGCCGCGGCGAGGACGGCGCCGCCGATCAACAGCGGTCGGCGGCTGTCCCGGCGTGGGGCGGGCGGGAACGGCTGCTGGCCGGACGGGTACGGGCCCGGGAACCCCGCCGTCGGCGGTGGGAACGCCCCGGACGGCGGCGGGAACGCCGGGGCTGGCGGTGGGAACGCCCCGGGCGGTGTGGCGTGCGGGTCGGCGGGAGGAGCGAGGAAGGGGTCCGCGGGCGGCGCGGGTGGCGCCCAGATGCCCGTGTCCGGCTCGGCATCGGGACCCGGTGCCGACCCGTCTGCCGGCGGTCGAGTCGTCATCGGCCAGTCCCCCTGAGCGTCTGCGCGCCTCGCTTGCGTGACGTGCCACGTTAGCCACCCCTCCCTGCGGCCCCGAACGCCGAGGACCGTGCAGGGAGGGGCGATAGGTTCAGGCACCGTCGACGGCACACCCGAGGGAGCCACGCACCATGCGCTACGGCGTCACGATGTTCGCCACCGACATCTCGATCGACGCGGTGGAGCTGGCCCGTGCGGTCGAGGAGCGTGGGCTGGACTCCCTGTGGCTGCCCGAGCACACCCACATCCCGACCAGTCGCAAGACGCCGCATCCGAGCGGCACCGAGCTGCCCGTGAAGTACAAGCGCTCGCTCGACCCGCTCGTGGCCCTGGCCGCGGCGTCGAGCGTCACCACCAGCCTCCGGCTCGGCACGGGCATCCTGCTGCCCGCCCAGCGCGATCCGATCGTGACGGGGAAGGCCGTCGCCTCGCTCGACCACGTGTCCGGCGGACGTCTCGCCCTCGGCGTCGGGTTCGGGTGGAACGAGGAGGAGCTGGCCGACCACGGGGTGGCGTTCGCCGACCGCCGGGCCGTGGTCCGGGAGCACGTGCTGGCCATGCAGGCCCTCTGGCACGAGGACGAGGCCGAGTTCACCGGTGACTACGTCAGCTTTCCGCCGACCTGGTCCTGGCCGAAGCCGGCCCAGCGCGACGGGCAGGGTCGGCCGCACGTCCCCGTCCTCGTCGGCGGCGGCGCCGGGCCCAAGCTGTTCGCCCATGTGGTCGAGTACGCCGACGGGTGGATGCCCATCGGCGGGGCGGGTCTGTCCCAGGCGCTGCCGGTGCTGCGCGCCGCGCTCGAGGATGCCGGGCGGGATCCGTCACACGTCGAGATCGTGCCCTTCGCGGCGGTCCCCGACCACGGCAAGCTCGACCACTACCGCGACCTCGGCGTCACCGAGACCGTGTTCGACCTGCCCTCCGCCCCGCGCGATGAGGTGCTGCCGCGGCTCGACCGCATCGCCGCCTTCGTCGCGGAACGGGCGGATGCCGGCCCGGCGACCTGACGCGCGGCCTGGGCCCCGTGGCGTGTGGTTGACGTGGAGTCGGCGATCCACCTCGACGCCACGGGCTTCGCGGTCATGTTCCTCGTCGTGATGGTGGGCGCCGCCATCCAGGGGACGATCGGCTTCGGCGCCAACCTGCTCGCCGCGCCGGTCCTCGCCGTCATCGAGCCGGAGGCCCTGCCGGCCACCCTGATGCTGCTGGTGTTCGTCCTGTCGGTGCCGATGGTGCTGCGGGAGCGACACGGGGTCGACTGGCAGGCCGTCCGCTGGCTCACGATCGGGCGGGTGCCGGGCACGGTGATCGGAGCTCTGGTCGTCGTGGCGGTCACCGCGGACACGCTGTCGGTGCTCGCCGGCCTGGCGGTCCTGGTGGCGGTGGCGACGAGCCTGCTGAGCACCAGCATCCCGATCACCCGCGCGACGACGATCGCGACGGGCATGGCCTCGGGGGCGATGGGGACCGCCACCTCGATCGGCGGCCCGCCCGTCGCGCTGCTCTACCAGCACCAGGAGGGGCCACGGCTGCGGCCGACGCTGGCGGCAGCGTTCGGCTGCGGCATCGTGCTGTCCCTCGCAGCGGTGGCGATGGCCGGGGCCGTCGCCGGCTGGCACCTGGCCCTGGCCCTGACGCTGCTGCCGGGCACAGCGCTGGGCGTGCTCGTCAGCGGCCGTCTCACCCACCGGGTGGACGCGGGGTGGCTGCGGCCGCTCGTGCTGGCGATGGCTGCGACCGTCGCGCTGGTCGCCGTGGTCCGCGGCCTCGCCGCGTGAGGCGACGCCCGGGACGAGAGGATGGCGGTGTGCCGGACGATCCCCTCGACGACTACCGGGCGCTCAACGACCCGGCCCGGCGCCGCCAGGTGGAGCGCCGGGGTGGCTACTTCGTGGTCGAAGGTCTCTTCGCCATCGAGGGCCTGCTCGCCTCGCCGTATCCGGTCCGCTCCGTGCTGGCCACGGAGCGGCGGGCCGAGCGGGTGCAGGCGCTCGTCGCCGGTCGGGCGCCGGTGCTCGTGCGCAGCGATGCCGAGGTGGCGGCCATCGCAGGGTTCGACTTCCACCGGGGCGTGCTGGCGTCCGCCGACCGGTTGCCGCTCCCCGACGTGGCGGACGTCGTGGCCGGGGCCCGGACGGTGGCCGTGGTCGAGGGGCTCGGCGACCACGAGAACCTGGGCGCGCTGTTCCGGAACGCGGCCGCGCTGGATGTCGGCG
The DNA here is from genome assembly GCA_036280455.1 of Acidimicrobiales bacterium. Lineage (GTDB taxonomy): Bacteria > Actinomycetota > Acidimicrobiia > Acidimicrobiales > VFJN01 > ZC4RG19. Next base: position 6,599 of record DASUQS010000127.1, on the reverse strand, counting down.
CGGTGCTGCTCGACCCGACCACCGCCGATCCGCTGTACCGGCGTAGCGTCCGCGTGTCGCTCGGCCACGTCCTCGGGGTGCCGTGGACCCGGATCCCCGTCTGGCCGGACGGGCTCGACGAGCTTCGCTCGCTCGGCTTCGAGATCGTCGCACTGACGCCGTCCCCGGACGCCGAACCGGTCGACCGCCTCGGTGCATCGCCCGCCGACGGATCGCCCGGCGGCAGCCCGCCCGGCGCCGGCCCACCCGGCGACCCGGCTCGCCGTGCGTTGCTGCTCGGAGCCGAGGGCCCCGGCCTGACCGCAGCGGCGCTGGCGGCTGCCGACCGTCGCATCCGCATCCCGCTCGCCGCCGGTGTCGATTCGCTCAACGTCGCGACGGCGGCCGCCATCGCCTTCCACGTCGTGCGCGCAGGCGGACACTGAGCGCCCGATACCGACGTGATCACGGCACATGCGTGTGACGGGCGTCGCTTCGGGCGCACTCCGGGAGTGGCGCTCCCCTCGCTCCGTGCGAGCAGCTAGGGTCGGCGTCCGATGGGCGCAACGCTGACGTCCGGCCTGAGCGATCGTCGAGCGGGGGTACCCGATGACACAGCGCCTTGCTGAGCGCGCCGCCCGGGCCCTCGGTCCCAAGGTCGGCCGGCGCGGGTTCCTGACCCGCAGCGCCATGGTCGGCACCGCGCTGGCGGCGACGCCGGCCAACTACATCCTGCGCCCGGGCTCCGCCTACGCCGCGGTGTGCAACTGCAGCGGCTCGCGATGCGACTGCGGCGCCCAGTGCTGCGACGGCTACACCGAGTTCTGCTGCAAGCTGTCAGGCCAGAACCGGTGCCCTCCCGGCTCGCTCACCGGCGGCTGGTGGAAGGTCGACGCCTCCAACTTCTGCGGTGGCGGTGCCCGCTACTACGTCGACTGCAACGCCCCGTGCGGCCCGTGCGGCTGCGGGGGCAGTGGCATCTGCGGCGGCAGCTGCTCGGGCACGCCGTGCTTCTGCGCCGGCGGTTCGTGCGGTAACCGCAAGGTCGGCTGCACCGGGTTCCGCTACGGGCAGTGCAACCAGCACGTCCCCTGCCTCGGCCCGATCGTGTGCCGGGTCGTCACCTGCGTCCCGCCCTGGCAGACCGACGGTGCGTGCGGCACGGCGACACGGGTCGACAACGCCACGCGCAACCACCATCGCGCCTGCCTCACCGGCAACCCGTTCGGCAGCGTCGACGCCGTGACGCCGACGAGGGGCGGCGTACGGGTACGGGGGTGGGTCGCCGATCCCTCGACGTCAGCCTCGATCCCGGTGCACGTCTACATCGACGGCGTCGGCCGGGCCAACGTGCTCGCCAACCGCAACAGGCCCGACGTGGGTCGCAGGTACCCGGGCACCGGCTCGGCCCACGGGTACGACTTCGAGATCCGAGACGTCGCCCCGGGGGCCCGCAAGGTGTGCGTGTACGGCATCAACGCCGGCGAGGGCGGCAACGTGCTGCTCGCCTGTCGCACCGTCACCGTGTCCGCCCACCCGTTCGGCGCGGTCGACATCCTGCGGGTCGAGACGGGCCGGCTGCGGGTGCGGGGCTGGGCGATCGACCCCAACACCGACAACGCCATCCGCATCGACGTCTACAGCAACGGCCGCGGGTTGGGCAGCATGACCGCCAACCGCCCCCGGCCGGACGTCGGCCGCAAGTTCGCGCGGGGCGACAACCATGGGTTCGAGGGCACCTTCGCCATCCCCCACGGCGTCAACGACATCACCGTGTACGCCATCAACGTCGGTGCCGGCGGCCACGTCGTCCTCAAGCGCGCCCGGGTCGTCTTCAACGCCAAACCGTTCGGCAGCCTCGACGCCGTCCAGCCGGTCGGCGGCGGCCGGGTCCGCGTCAGCGGGTGGGCGATCGACCCGGAGACCACCGGCCCCATCCGCATCGACGTCTACAGCAACGGTCGGGGACGCGGCAGCCTCACCGCCAACCTGGCCAGGTCCGACATCGGGCGCAAGTATCCCGCCTACGGGTCCAACCACGGCTTCAGCGGCAACATCAACGTCGGTACGGGCCAGCAGAACGTCTGCGTCTATGCGATCAACGTCGGCCAAGGGGGCCACACGCTGCTCGGGTGCCGAACGGTGAACGCGACATGACCCGCGCGAGCGCGCCGATCACGGGGTGGGGTCGATGACGGCCGCGGTCGTCGGGCTCGGGCTGGTGGTCGCCCTGTTGGGCGTCCTGGTGGTGGGCCTGTTGCGCAGCCACGCCAGCGTGCTCAAGGCATTCCACGACATCGGCCTGGGCGAGGACGTCCTGGCGGGCGAGGCGACCGCCGACGCTGCCCGCGTCTCCGGGTTGCAGATCCGTCCGCCCAGCGATCCCGGCATCCGCACGGTGCCCGGTGTGGCCGAGCCGTCGGCCAGCTCCGCTCTCGGCCGGCTCTCCGACATCGACGGGCACGATCCCCAGGGCGGCGCCGTGCGCGTGGGCCTGTCGAGGGCGAAGGGCGCCACGCTTCTGGCCTTCCTCTCGACGGGATGCACGACCTGCCAGGACTTCTGGCGGGCGTTCGCCACCGAGGAGATCGAGGCGGTGCCCGGCGACGACACCCGGGTCGTGGTCGTCACCCGCGGTCCCGAGGAGGAGAGTCCGGCCGCGGTGGCCGAGCTCGCGCCCGCCGGGGTGACCACCGTGATGTCGACGGCGGCGTGGGACGCCTACGACGTGCCGGTCTCCCCCTACTTCCTGCTGGTCGACGGCGCGCACGGCGTGGTGGGCGAGGGGGCGAGCGCCTCGTGGTCCCAGGTCGTCGACCTGCTCGCCAAGGCCGCCGCCGACGCCGGTCTGCAGATCGACGCCGACGGCGACGGTCGGGCGCGCCTCTCACGGCGGGCCCTGCTGAGCGGCGGTGGGCGCGAGCGCGAGCAACGCGCCGACCGCGAGCTGGCCGACGCCGGCATCGAGCCCGGGTCCGCCGAGCTGTACGGGCCGCTGCACGTCGTCGACGACGCGGAGCCGTCGGCCCGATGAGCGATCTCTCGGCCTACGGCATCAGCGCCCGGCTGCCGTCCGGTTGGGACGGCTCGATCACCAAACGGCCCGACCCCGCCGGCGAGCCCGAGGCCAACGCCGAGGCCGTCCCCGAGATCGACCCCAACGCCGGCACCGCTCCGGACGCCAGCGCTCGCGGGGCGCCGTCCGATCCCGGCCAGCAGCGGGCCGCGCTGGCGGAGGGTACGGAGAACCCGGTGGCGCACATCGCCAACTTCCCGCTGCCCGCGGTCCGGGGCGACTACGGCTCCGGTGCGGTCGAGCGCATGACGGCCGACGACGTGCTGGTGTGCCTCGTCGAGTTCGACCCCGAGGCCGCCGACACGCCGCTCTTCGCGACCGAGGGCATTCCGCGGTTCGGCGTCAACGACTTCGCGCCGCACACCATGCAGCGGACCATCGCCGGCATGTGCGGCGGACAGGCGTTCTTCACGGAGTCCGGGCGGGCGTTCTCCGCCTACGTGGTGCTCGGCAGCTATCGCCTGCGCGCCCCGCTCGTGCGGGTGGTGAACGGCCTGCTCGCCGACCTGGAGATCTCGCCGCGCTGATGCCGGCGCTCACGGCTCCGCTGCTGGTGGCGGCCCTCCTGCTCGTCGTCGCCGGCGGGGCGAAGGTGGCCGACCCGACGATGACCGTCGGCGCGCTGCGGGCCCTCGGACTCCCGTCGGCGCCACTGCTGGTGCGGGCCGGTGCGCTGGCGGAGGCGCTGATCGGTGTGTTGGCCGTCGTGGTCGGCGGCGCGGTGTGGTGGTCGCTGGTCGCGGCCAGCTACCTGGCCTTCGCCGCGTTCGTCGTCGTCGCCCTGCGGGCGGGATCGATGGTGGGGTCGTGCGGCTGCTTCGGCCGGGAGGAGACCCCGCCGCACGCCGTCCACGTCGCCCTCGACCTGGCGCTCGCCGGGCTGATCCTCGTGGCGGTCGCCCAAGGCGTCGGCGCTCCGCTCGAGGCCATGGTCGACGACCCCGGCCAGGGTGCCGTCGTCGCCGGGCTCAGCGCGCTCGGCGCCTACCTGGCCTATGCGATCGTCGTCGAGATGCCACGCGCTCTCGTGCGCCCCGCCCGCGCCGCACGGCGCTGAGCAGCCGAAGACGCCGGGCCGGGCCGGGCCGGGCCGGGTTGCCCCCGGCCCGCTCAGGCGGCGAGGCAATGGCTCGCGTCAACGGACTCTCGAGGCAATCACGTGCGGCCCCCGCTCGCGATTGCCTCGAGAGTGCGGTAGCGGCAGTCATTGCCTCGCGACCCGACTGCGACCGCGCCGCGGTGGGCACGGAGGGCGGCGAACACCTCGGGCCGGGCGGGCCGGGCCGGCACGGGTTGCGCCCGGCGACGGCACGGGTTGCGCCCGGCGGCAGGACGGGCACCATGGAGGCATGGCTGTCACCCACGAGGTCACCAACCAGCCACCGCCCCTCGAGGGCTACGACGTGTTCGGGGCGGACGCCGCCCTGGTGGAGGCCGTCGAGCGGGAGGGGGCGGCGTGGGCCACGGCCGACCTGCACGCGCTCGGCCACCTCGCGGGGTCGCGGGAGGCGATCGAGTGGGGGTTCGCCGCCAACCGCAACCCCCCGGAGCTGCGCACCCACGACCGCTACGGCCACCGGGTCGACGAGGTCGCCTACCACCCCGCCTACCACGAGCTGATGCGCGTGGCGGTGGGCCACGGGCTGCATGCGGCGCCGTGGGCCGTCGAGCAGCCGGGTGCGCACGTGGCCCGGGCCGCCGGGTTCGTCACCTGGTCGCAGGTCGAGGCCGGGCACGGCTGCCCGATCTCGATGACGTACTCGATCGTGCCCGCCCTGCGGAACCAGCCGGACCTGGCCGAGGTCTGGGAGCCCCGCCTGGTCGCCCGGGCGTACGACCCGCGCAACGTGCCCGGCCACGACAAGGCCGGTGCCATCGCCGGCATGGGCATGACCGAGAAGCAGGGCGGGTCGGACGTGCGGGCCAACACGACCGTGGCGGAACCGCCGGGCGCGGTGGCCGATGTCGGCGACGCGGGTGGGTCCGGTCGGCCATGGCGGCTGACCGGCCACAAGTGGTTCTGCTCGGCGCCGATGTCGGACGTGTTCCTCATGCTGGCCCAGGCGCCGGCCGGGCTGTCGTGCTTCCTCGTGCCGCGCTGGCTGCCCGACGGCGCACGCAACGACGGGTTCCGGCTGGTCCGCCTGAAGGACAAGCTCGGCAACCGCTCGAACGCGTCGAGAGAGATCGAGCTCGACGGGGCGCTGGCGTGGCTCGTCGGTGAGGAGGGGCGGGGCGTCCGCACCATCATCGACATGGTCGCCCACACGCGGCTCGACTGCGTGCTGGGGGCGACGGCGACGATCCGCCAGGCCACCGCCCAGGCGCTGCACCACGCGGACCACCGGGCGGCGTTCGGCAAGCTGCTCACCGACCAGCCGTTGATGCGGGTCGTGCTGGCCGACCTGGCGGTGGAGTCCGAGGCGGCGACCGTGACGGCGATGCGCCTGGCGCGGGCGTTCGACGACGCGGCGCGGGGCGAGGAGGGAGCCGAGGCGTTCCGTCGGCTGGCGACCGCGGTCGGCAAGTACTGGGTGTGCAAGCGCCAGCCGACCGTGGTCGGTGAGGCGCTCGAGTGCCTGGGTGGCAACGGCTACGTCGAGGAGTCGATCCTGCCGCGGCTGTTCCGGGAGAGCCCGCTGAACGGCATCTGGGAGGGCTCGGGCAACGTGATCTGCCTCGACGTCCTGCGGGCGATCACCCGCGAGCCCGTTGCGCTGGAGGCGTTCGTGGCCGAGCTCGACGCCGCGTCCGGGGCCGACGACCGGCTCGATGCGGCGGTCGCCGGCGTGCGCTCCGAGCTGGGCGACATCGTCGGGCTCGAGGCCCGCGCCCGGCGGGTCGTCGAGGCGATGGCCCTGGCGTTCCAGGGCAGCCTGCTGGTGCGGTACGGGCACCCGGCGGTCGCCGAGGCCTTCCTCGCCTCCCGCCTGACCGGCGCCGAGGGCCTGGCGCTCGGCACGCTGCCGCCCGGCGCGGACGTGACCACGATCATCGAGCGGGCCCACACCAAGGTGCCCTGACCCGGCGTTCACCAGCGACCCGCAACGGCTCCGGACCGCGCCCTCGCTGCTCGGCGGTCTGCCGGGTGCTAGCTCGGCCGCTCGCGCTGCGACTCCACCATCGCCCTGCCGGTGCGGAACATCGAGACCAGGTGCCGGGGCAGATCCCGGACCGCGCCGGCGATGTCGCGCCCGAGCGGCACCCGGTAGGCCGACCGGCGGCCCACCGTGCGGGGCGGCATCCAGCAGGAGTGGAGCAGCAGCGGGGGCACGAAGTCGGGCGCGGTCGCCCGGGCGATCGGCCCCTGCTCGACGGCCATCCCGTCGAACACCTGGATCTCCTTGGCCCCGTCTCGGTGCACCATCACGACCACGTAGCCGTCGTCGGGCCCTGTCGCGCCCGTGCGGGGGACGAACTGGGGCGGGCTGGGGAAGGCGCCGTCGTCGTAGGGCCAGACCTCCACGACCTTCATGGCGTCGAGGTCGAACCGGGTGAGGGCGGCCGGGATCGGCTCGGTGGGCAGGTCGGCGGGCTGGACGAG
>DASUQS010000126.1:0-9662 GCA_036280455.1 Acidimicrobiales bacterium | reverse complement strand
CAGCGCGGCGACGGCCACGTCGCCCTCCTCGCCGCGGCCGGGCTGGACGGCTGCGAGGTCCACGTCCTCGTGGCGGCGACCGAGGGGACGAATCCGGAGCTGTTCGTCACCAGCCGCGGCTGGTCGGTCGAGGACTGGGGCGCGGCGCGGGAGCGCCTGGCGGCACGGGGTCTCGTGGCGGAGGACGGCACGGCGACGGATGCGGGCCGGGCGCTGCGGGACGACATCGAGCGGCGCACCGACGAGCTGGCGGCACGGCCCTACACCCGGCTCGCAGCCGACGACCTCGACGCGTTGCTCGCCGCGCTCGGCCCCGCCGCGGCGCGCATCGCGGACGCGGGCGAGATCGCCTTCCCGAACCCGATGGGACTCCCTCGCCCCACGGCCGAGCTGCCGACGGAGACGGCGACGGCGACCGCAACGGCCCCGATCAGGCCAGTCGGACGGGCATGAGCAGGGTGGTGAACGTGCCGTCGTCGGCCGAGCGGAACACGACCGGCTGGAGCGCCTCGCCGACCTCGATCACGACGTCGGGGCCGAGCGCGGCGGCGACGGCGTCCCCGGCGTAGGCGGGGTCGAGCGCGACGTCGACCGGCGGTCCATCGTAGCGGGCGGGGAGCGACACGCGCTCGTCCCGGCGGACGAGCGCCACCTCGCCCGCGCGGGCGCTGACGAGGACGGCATCGCCCTGCCGGGCGAAGTGGCGCAGCGCGTCGTGGAGCGCAGCCCTGTCGACGACCACCTGGTGCGCCTGGCGGTCGGCGACGAGGACGTCCTCGTAGTCCGGGAAGTCACCCGGCCCCTGTCGTTCCGCGCGGTCGACGTCACCCGCCCGCACGACGACCCGGTCGTCCTCCAGGCTGACGGCGGCCGTGCCGCTGTCGGACATCTCGGCGTGCAGATCGCGCAGGGCGTCAGCAGGCAGCAGGGCCCGGAAGGCCACGTCGCTCGGCGCCACCGCGACGAGGTCGCGCACCGCGAGCCGGTAGCGGTCGGTGGCGACCAGGCGCAGGGATCCGTCCTTGGCCTCGATGAGCACGCAGCCGAGCGCCGGCAGCTCGCCGTCGCGGCTGGCGGCGGGCAGCACCTGGTCGAGGGCGCTCCGCAGCTCGCGGGCGGACACGGTGGTGGCTGAGGTCATGGGGTCCTCCGGTGGAGTCGCGCGGGTGTGCAGGGTGCGAGCGACCGTGCGGGCGTCCCGCAGCTGACGTTCGAGGTCGCGGATGCGATCGTCGACGAGATCCCGCCGTGCCCGGGGACCGGCGGCGAGGTACGCGCCGACCTCGGCCAGCGCCAGGCCCAGCCGGCGCAGATCGCGGATGAGGAGGGCGTCGTCGACCTGGCGTTCGTCGTAGGAGCGGTAGCCGCTGGCTGGGTCGACGTGCGCCGGCGGGAGCAATCCCCGGTCGCCGTAGAACCGCACCGCGCTGACCGACAGTCCCGATCGGCGCGCGAGCTCGCCGATCGCCAGCAGCCGTCCTCCACCCGCTCGTTCGCTCACGTTCTCAGCCTCCCGTCTCCACCAGGCTGAGAGTCAACCGCCGTGTCGACGGCCCCGCATGCGGCCACGGTCGCCGGGACGGCACGATCTCGCCGAGCACCCGGAGGCCCGCCGGGCGGGACTCGCCGTGATGCTTCACTAGTCTCGGCCCGTCCGACCAGGGGGAGGCAGCGTGAGAGCTGCACGACAAGGCGTGCCTCCGGCACGGTCAGCGGCACGACGACGGCGGCGGCGTGCCTGAATGGTGATGTCGGCCGATCTCGATGCTGCCCCCGCGGCGGATCCACACACACCTCGCTGGTCGGTGGGCCGCGGCCACGTCGGCGGCCGGGTGGGGCTGGCCCTCGCCCTGGCGCCTCTGGTCGTCGCGGCCGTGGGCCTGGTGTTCGGCGCCGGCGACGTCCTCCCCGCGCACGACATCGCCCAGCTCGAGATGCGGACCCGCGACGTCGGCGAGCACGAGGTGCTGCTCGGCCCGTACTCCCGGGACGGCTGGTACCACCTCGGCCCCGCGCTGTTCTACCTGATGGCGATCCCCTACCGGCTCACCGGGGGGTCGTCGGTCGGCCTCTACCTCGGCGCGCTGGCGGTGAACGCCGCGTCGATCGCCGGCATGGCGTCGATCGCCCGTCGCCGGGGCGGCCGCCCGCTGATGGCGATCACGCTGCTCGCGTCGACCGTGCTCGTCGCTGGGCTGGGGCCCGACATCGTGCGCAACCCGTGGAACCCCTACATCACGGTGCTCCCGTACGGCCTGCTGATCTTCCTCACCTGGGCGATGGCGTGCGGCGATCGCTGGGCCCTTCCCGTGGGCGCCGTGGTCGCGACCTTCGTGGCGCAGACCCACGTGGGTTACGTGGTCCTGGCTCTGCCGTTGCTGGTGTGGGGAGCGGTGTGGCTCGGCGCGACCGAGCTCAGCCGCCGCCGCCGGGCACGCGGCGAAGCGCCGGACGGTGCGGACCCGGACGGTGCGGGCCGGGACGGTGCGGGTCAGGATGGTGCGGGCCCGGACGATGTGGGCCCGGACGAGTCGGGCTCCGGCACGTCCGGCTCCCGGACGCCCGGCGTGGGACGTGCCGTCCTGATCACCGTCGGCGTCGTCACCCTGCTGTGGCTGCCACCGCTGATCGAGCAGCTGACGGGCGACGCAGGCAACCTCGGCAAGGCGCTGTTCTACTTCCGCAACAACGACGAGCCGGGTCAGTCGTTCACCGGCGCGATGCGCATCCTGAGCCAGCAACTGGCGCTGCCACCCGCCTGGGTGACCGGGCTGCGAGCGCCGGGGTACGACGAGCCGACCGCGCTGTACGGCTCGTTCCCGTTGCCCGTGCTGCTGGCACCGGTGGTGATGGCCGTCGTCTTCCTGTGGCGGCGCGGCTCCCGCGATGCCCGTCGGCTGCTCCTCACGGTGGCGTTCGCCGCCGTGCTGGGCGTGGTCGCGATCCTCCGGACCACCGGCGTGACCTTCGCCTACCGGCTGCACTGGACCAGCGTGCTGGGCATGCTCACCGGCATCATCGTGGCCTGGAGCGGCTGGCTGGCAGTGCGCCCGCGTCTCGATCCCGCCGGTGCGCGCCGGCTCACCGCCGGCCTCGCCGTGGCGCTGGTCGCCGCAGCCGCGGTCACGTCGGTGCAGGCCGCCCGCGAAGCACCTCCCGAGCAGGACTTCGCCGAGCCGCTCGCCGTGGTCGTGCCCGAGGCCGTGGCGTACCTCGACGACGTGGGGTTGCCTGATGGCGGCGTCGTCTCGGTGGAGTCGGCCTCGTTCGAGTCGATGTTGCTGGCCCCCGGTGTCGTGCTCGCGCTCGAGAAGGCGGGGGTACCGGCGCGGCTCCCGCCGCTGTCGGACGCTCCCGGCAGGCACCGCCTCCTCGAGGACGGCGACCAGGTGGCCGTCCGGCTGACCGTCGTGGTCAACGATGACGTGGACGAGGCCCGCCGGCGGGCCGACCTGGTCGAGGTGGCGTCGTGGGGTGACGTCCCGGCGCCCCGGGCACCGGACGACCCGGCCGTGTTGCGCGAGAACGCCTTCATGGCCGGCGACGTCGAGGAGCAACGCCGACTGGGCCAGGCGTACATGGACGATCCCGAGGTCGTCCTGTTCCCGATCGAGGCGGTCAGCCTGTTCGTCGCGACGGGCCCGTAGCGGGATCAGGCCGGGGGGTCGACCGCCTGGGCGGCAGCCGACAGGATCGTGACGTACTCGTCGAGGCCCCAGGTCAGCGACAGGGCGGTGGGAGGCGAGACCGAGGCGATGAAGTCGGTGCCGATCACCTCGGCCACCGTGCCGTCGGCCACCTGCGGCAGCAGCTGCGCGCGGGCGGAGGCGAGGAAGCTGTCCGACTGCTCCTGGGTGTCGGCGAAGCTCACCAGGATGTCGCTCTCCAGCCCTTCGAGCTGCTCGTAGCTCAGCGAGTAGTAGAAGGTCTCTTCGCCGTTGCTCAGGGTGTCGACGCTCTCGGCCGAGACCATCCCGAGGTCGAGCGTGAACTCCACGCGGGGGTCGGCGGCCTTGTAGACGTAGAACGAGTCGGGGGTGTCCCACACCATGGCGACGCTCTTGCCGGCGAGCTCGGGGTGCGCCTCTGCCTGCTCGGCGACCGCGGTGTCGATGCCGGCGAGCACGTCGTCGGCCTGCTCGGTGCGGCCGAGCGACGTCCCGACGATCTCGATCAGGTCCCGCCACGGGGTCGCCCAGGCCTCACCGGGGTAGGCGACCGTGGGGGCGATGTCGGACAGCAGCTCGTAGTCGTCCTCGGTGATGCCCGAGTAGGCGGCGATGATCACGTCGGGCTGCTGGGCGGCGATCGCCTCGAAGGGCGGCTCCTCCGCGTTGGGGAGGATCTCGGGGAGCTCGGCACCTTCGGCCTCGACCGCCTCGCGGATCCAGGGCAGGACGCCCCCGTCGTCGCCCGCGTAGTCGTCGAAGGGGATGGCGACCGGCACCACGCCGAGGGCGATGGCGGCGTCCGCGCTGCCCCAGCCCCAGGTGACCACGCGCTGGGGCTCCTCGGTGATCTCGGTCTCGCCGAACGCGTGCTCGATCGTCACGGGGAACGCATCGGACGAGGTCGCGGTGCTCGTCCCCGCCCCGGCGGCGGTGTCGTCGTCGGACGAGCCCGAGCACGCGGCGACGGCCATGGTGGCCGCCAGGGCGAGGGCGAGGAGACGGAGAGGTCTGAGGGTACGCACGGATCGGCTCCCGATCGTCGGAGGGTTGTTCGGTCCGGCAATCTATGAATGATAGGCATGCCTACCAAATCGATGACCTGATCGCTGCGGCCCGGCGACGCGGGGAGGTTCGTTGCAGCGGCGCGCCGCTGGCACCCCTCCGCCGGTCGGGGAGGGCGCGGTAGGGTCGTCGGATGGACCAGGCGCCGTCGTGCCGCTGTGAGGCCCCGCCCGCCTCGGTGGCGTCGGTGTGGTCGGTCGGTTCGGTGCTGTCCGCGGGATCCGCGTTCTCGGTCGCCTCGGTGGCGAGCCTGCTGTCCGTCGGGTCGATCCTGTCGATCGGCTCCGCGGGGTCGATGTTGTCGATCGGCTCGGCCGGGTCGATCCTGTCGATCGGCTCCGCGGGGTCGATCCTGTCGATCGGTTCCGCCGGGTCGATGCTGACGATCGCCGCGGACAACGTCGCCCGCGCCGCACACGCGTCAGGGGACCCGGCGCGTGCCCGCCGGATCGGTCGCGCCTATGCGGCGGCCGGCCTGCTCAGCGCCATCGGCGATGGTGGCGGCACCGGCCCGGGTCGGGGCCGGAGGCGGCTCAGCCGACCTCGACGACCTCGACCTTGAGCTCCGCGCCCGTGGGCGCGATGAACGTGACCGCGTCGCCGGGGGCGGAGCCGAGCAGCGCCTCGCCGAGGGGGGAGGACGGGCTGATCACGTCGAGGTCGTCATGGCGCTCCTCGATGGAGCCGACCAGGTAGCGCTCGACCTCGTCGTCGCCCTCGTAGCGGATGCCGACGACCGAGCCGTGCGCCACGACGTCGCCCTCGGCGGCCTCGACGATCTCGGCGTTCTCGATCATCTGGGCGAGGTGGGCGATGCGGCCCTCCATCTTGCCCTGCTCTTCCTTGGCCGCGTGGTAGTCGCCGTTCTCCGACAGGTCGCCCAGCTCGCGGGCGGCCTCGATCTTGCGTGCGATCTCGACCCGGCCGCGCGTCGTCAGGTCGTCGTGCTCGGCCTTGAGGCGATCGAACGCTGCCTGGGACAGGTGGTGGGTCTGTGCCATAAGGGCGCGAGGGTAGTGCGGCGCGCGAACAGTTCCGACCCCCGGATCGCCATCGCCCGGTAACCCGAGTCGAGCTCAGTTGACGCCGCCGAGTGTGGCGGTGGACACTTGCCAGCGATGAACCGCCCTTTCACCCCGGTATTCATCATCCTCTAGCGGACATCGGCACCCCCGATGTCCGCTGACGACCGTCCACCTCGGTGGGCGGTTTCTCATTTCTCGGGCCGGTCGCGCCCGGTGCGACCAGCCCTCACCAGGAACGATGGAGCAGCAGTGAGCCACAAGATCGGAGTCATCGGCGGCGACGGCATCGGCCCCGAGGTCACGGCCGAGGCCCTCAAGGTCGTCCGCGCCGCCGGCGTCGAGCTCGACACCGTCGACTACGACCTGAGCGGCGCCCGCTACCTGCGCGACGGGACGATCCTGCCCGACAGTGTCCTCGACGAGTGGCGCGGTCTCGACGCCCTGCTCGTCGGCGCGGTCGGCACCCCCGAGGTACCGCCGGGCGTGATCGAGCGCGGCCTCCTGCTCAAGATGCGCTTCGAGCTCGACCTCTACATCAACCAGCGGCCGTTCGTGGATGCCGAGGCCGGCATCGACATGATCGTCATCCGCGAGAACACGGAGGGTCCCTACGTCGGCGAGGGCGGCGTGCTGCGCAAGGGCACGCCCCACGAGGTCGCCACCCAGGGCTCGGTCAACACCCGCATGGGCGTCGAGCGCGCCGTCCGCTACGCGTTCGGCCTGGCCGAGTCGCGGTCCCGCAAGCACCTCACGCTGGTGCACAAGACCAACGTGCTCACGTTCGCCGGCGACCTGTGGCAGCGCACGTTCGACGAGGTGGCGGCCGAGCACAGCGATGTCGGCACCGCCTACAACCACGTCGACGCGGCCTGCATCTACTTCGTGTCCGACCCGCAGCGCTACGACGTGGTCGTCACCGACAACCTGTTCGGCGACATCCTCACCGACCTCGGCGGCGCCGTGTCCGGGGGGATCGGGTTCGCCAGCTCCGGCAACCTGAACCCCGCCCGCACCGGCCCGTCGATGTTCGAGCCGGTGCACGGCTCGGCGCCGGACATCGCCGGCCAGTCCAAGGCCAACCCCACCGCCGCCGTGCTGTCGGCGGCGATGATGCTCGACTTCCTGGGCGAGGCCGATGCCGCCGCCCGCATCCGCAAGGCCTGCGCCGACCCGTCGGCCCAGGCAGGCTCCACGCCCGAGATCGGCGACGCGCTCGCCGCCCGGGTCTGACACACCCGCTACCGACACCACACGACAACGAGGGGAACCGACCGTCATGCCCATCACGCCCACCCCGAAGATCTGGTTCAACGGCGAGCTGATCCCGTGGGACGACGCGCAGATCCACCTCCTGACGCACTCGCTCCACTACGGGATGGGTGTGTTCGAGGGCATCCGGGCGTACGAGACCGCGGACGGGCCCGGCGTGTTCCGTCTGACCGACCACATGCGCCGCTTCCAGGCGTCGGCCGACATCCTGATGATGGACCTGCCCTACTCGGTCGACGAGATGGTGCAGGCGGTCAAGGACACCGTGCGCTCGACGGGTCTGGGCTCCTGCTACATCCGGCCGATCGCCTACTACGGCTACGGCGAGATGGGCCTCAACACGCTGCCCTGCTCGGTCGACGTGGCCGTCGCCTGCTGGCCGTGGGGCGCCTACCTGGGCGACGACGCGCTCACCAAGGGCGTGCGCATGAAGATCTCGTCGTGGATCCGCCCCGACCACAACTCGGTGCCGCCCGCGGCCAAGACGACCGGCAACTACGTCAACAGCTCGCTGGCCAAGGTCGAGGCCCTCAAGGCCGGCTACGACGAGGCCATCCTGCTCAACGGTGCCGGCATGGTGTCGGAGTGCACGGGCGAGAACGTCTTCGTCGCCCGCCACGGCAAGCTCATCACCCCGCCGCTGTCGGCCGGCGCGCTCGAGGGCATCACGCAGAGCTCGGTGATGACGATCGCGCGGGACCTGGGCTTCGAGACGGCCGAGGGCCAGCTGTCGCGCAGCGACCTCTACATCGCCGAGGAGATGTTCGTCTGCGGCACCGCAGCCGAGGTCTCGGCCGTGTCGTCGGTCGACGACCGGCCGATCGCGAGCCCCGGCCCGATGACCACGGCGATCGGCGAGGAGTACCACCGGGCCGTGCGCGGCGAGGTCGACAAGTACAAGGACTGGGTCGAACATGCCAGCTGACCCGGCCGACCCGGCCGACCCGGCCGACCTACCCGGAGGTGCCGCCGCCGGGTCGGCGACGCCGTCGGCCGTCGACATCTTCGACACGACGCTGCGCGACGGCGCCCAGTTCGAGGGCATCTCGCTGTCGGTCGACGACAAGCTGCGCGTCGCCGAGCAGCTCGACTGGCTCGGCGTGCGCTGGATCGAGGGCGGCTACCCGCAGGCCAACCCGCGCGACGCCGAGTTCTTCCGCCGCGCCACCGACGAGCTGAAGCTGTCGACCGCGACGCTCGTCGCCTTCGGGTCGACCCGCCGGCCGCTCGGCAAGGTCGACGTCGACCCGACCCTGTCCGCGCTGGTCTCCTCCGGCGTGTCGACGTCGTGCATCGTCGGCAAGAGCTCGGCCTTCCACGTGACGGAGGCGCTCGGCACCACACTCGACGAGGGCGTCGCCATGGTCGCCGACTCGGTGCGGTTCCTGCGCGGCGCGGGCCAGCGCGTGTTCTTCGACGCCGAGCACTTCTTCGACGGCTACAAGGCCGATCCCGAGTTCACCCTGCGGGTGCTCGAGGCCGCGGCCACCGAGGGCGCCGAGGTGCTCGTGCTGTGCGACACCAACGGCGGCTCGTTGCCGCACGAGGTGCAGCGCATCGTCGCCGAGGTGCGCAGCTACTTCGGCGCCGACCAGCAGATCGGCATCCACACCCAGAACGACTCCGGCTGCGCGGCGGCCAACTCGGTCGTCGCCGTCGTGGCGGGCGCCACACACGTGCAGGGCACGGTCAACGGCTACGGCGAGCGCACCGGCAACGCCAACCTGATGACGGTCGTCCCCGACCTGCAGCTGAAGATGGGCATCCAGTGCCTGCCGGAGGGGCGGATCGAACGGCTGACCGCGGTGAGTCGCCACGTCGCCGAGCTGGTCAACCTGCCGCCGCACCCGGCCGACCCCTACGTCGGGTCCTCCGCCTTCGCCCACAAGGGCGGGCTGCACACCTCCGCGCTCGGCAAGGTCGGCGGGGCGAGCTACGAGCACGTCGACCCCACCGTCGTCGGCAACCACACCCGCGTCCTGGTGTCCGACCTCGGCGGCCGGTCGGGGATGGCGCTCAAGGCCCGCGAGTTCGGCGTCGATCTCGACGACCGGGCCGCCGCCGAGCTGTCCGAACGGCTCAAGGTGCTGGAGGCCGACGGCTTCCAGTTCGAGGCCGCCGACGCCTCGCTCGAACTGCTCATGCGCGAGGCCGCGGGGTGGACGCAGCCGTACTTCCGCCTCGAGGGCTACCGGGTCACGACCTACCACCGGAACTCGGTGCGCGGCGGGGTCCCCATCGAGGACGGCGAGTCGATGGTCGACACCGAGGCCTCGGTGAAGCTGTGGGTGGGCGACGACCGGCGGGCGGCGCTCGGCGAGGGCAACGGCCCCGTGAACGCTCTCGACCAGGCGCTGCGGTCGGTGCTGACCGACCCCTACCCCCAGATCGGCCGCATCCACCTCACCGACTTCAAGGTCCGGGTGATCGAGGGTGCCGAGGCCACCGGGGCCGTGGTGCGCGTGCTCATCGATTCCGCCGACGGCGACCACACGTGGTCGACGGTGGGCGTCGACAGCAACGTCATCGAGGCGTCGTGGCAGGCGCTCGTCGACTCGCTGGTCTACGGCCTCCTCCACGCCAACGACCCTGTCTGACCCAGTGGCCCGGCGTCCGGCGTCCGGCGTCCGGCGCC
>DASUQS010000125.1:0-4894 GCA_036280455.1 Acidimicrobiales bacterium | reverse complement strand
GTGGGGCCCGGCGTCGGGCGTCCGGCGCCGGGTCCGCCGGTCGGAGGACCGGATCCGGTTTCGAGAGGCACGTGACCGCCGCCTCCGCCCCGGCTCGACCCGGACGGGGCCACGGCGGTTCGTCGGCGTGTCGGCGTCCGGCGTAACCTCGGCGCCGTGGCCGCCCCCGAATACGTCCCGCAGCCGGCGATCAAGCACGTCCGCAGCTACGAGTCACCGCCCCGGCGGCCCGAGTCCTGGGTGGCCGACCGCCCCGGTGACCGCGAGGGCGGGTTCGTCCGGGCCGATCGCTTCGGCTCGCCCGGCCCGGACCAGGGCTACATCTGGGTGCTCGCCCGCCGGTTCCACGGACGGCTCCAGCTCGCCTCCGACGAGAACGAGGAGGACGCGCTCGCCGGCTGCGTCGCCGTGGCGCTCAAGCGAGCCTCGCTCCTCGGCCGCGCGCCGGTGATCCACGACATGCAGGTGGCGCTGACCGTCTGGGGCTTCCTCGGTGACGCGCCGCCCGACCTGATCGCCTACCGGCAGCCGCTGTTCGCCGAGGTCGCCAACCCACACCACTACGCCGAGCAGCGCCACATCGCCGACCTGGTCCCCGACGAGGTGCTCCGCCGCTCGCCGGACGAGGTGGCCGTCGCCCGCCGCGCGGACTGGAAGAGCGTCCTCTCCGTCTGAGCGGCCTGCCAGGCCCGATGCCCCGTCGGACCCAGTCATTAGGGTGAGCGACATGGGCACGTGCCGCGTCAGCCGGATGGATCCACGGGGAGCACCCGTGTCGCCTGCGTCTGTACGTAGACTCGCGGCCACCCTGTGTCACAGGCGTGCAGCTTCCCCTGCAGCCGTCCTCGGGAGGGGTGCTCAGTGACCGACAGTCCGTGGAACCCACCGACCGGGCCGCCCAACGGCGTGCCGCTGCGACCCGCCGACGCCCGGCGCGAGATCGACGACGCCATCGCCGCGGCCACCACCGCCGACCGCGAGCTGCGGGCCGAGCTGAGCGCGGCCACGACAGAGCACGTGCAGGCGGCCGATCGCCTCGAGATCGTGGCCGACGAGGTGGACGAGGCCGAGTCGTTGGCCAAGCGCGCCCTCGTCCGAGCGAACGACGACGCCCGAGCAGGTCAGCGTGCGGACGCCGCCAAGTGGACCGCCGCCGCCCAGGTGTTCGCCATGCGGATGCGCGACGGCCGTGAGGCTCATGCCGAGCTCGAGCACCAGGTCGCCACCGCGACCGAGCGCGCGGAGCGGGCCCGGTCTGCGCTCGCGGCCAACATCGGCCGGCTCGAGGCCGTCGCGTCCGCCCGGCTGCCGGTCCTCAGCGGCCGCAAGGCGTCGAAGGCGCAGCGCGACGTCGACGACACGGTGGCGGCGCTGGCGGTGCCGACCGACGACCTGGTCGCCGATGCCGTCCGGTCCGCGCGCGCCGCAGAGGAGGCGGCCGAGGTGGCCGGTCCGGTCGTCGTCGCCGACGACGACCTGGAGAGCGAGGTCGACGTCGAGAGCACCGACGACATCCTCGCCGCGCTGCGCACCGAGCTCGATCTCCCCGCCGCGCCCGAGGCCGGTTCCGGGGCGCCGGCGTCGCCGGACCCCGATGCGAACGCAGCCGAGTCGGCGAGGGACGGTTCCGGGGCCGCCGAGTCGGCGGGGGACGATTCCGGGGCGGCCGAGCCGGCCGGCGCGGACGACGGCCCATCGGGGACGACGTCGGGCGCCGGTGCGACGGCGGGCGACGAGCGCGCGGGCGCGGGCGACGGCCCATCCGCACCCGCGTCGTCCGGGCGGCGGGGTCCGTCCGGTGGCGGCCGCAGCTGGCCGGTGCCCGCCCGCCGCTGAGCGGCGATGGGCCCACCGCGTGGGCGGCCGGCGCCGCGCCAGGGGCGTCACACCCCGCGGATAGCCTGACCTCCGATGTCCGCCGCCCCCCGCCTCCGCTTCGCTCCCTCGCCCACGGGGTACCTCCACGTCGGCGGCGCTCGCACGGTCCTGTTCAACTGGTTCGTCGCCCGCCGTGAGGGGGGCGAGATGGTGCTCCGCATCGAGGACACCGACACCGAGCGCAACCGCCCGGAGCTCACCGACGACATCCTCGAGCAGATCCAGTGGCTCGGCCTGGGGTGGGACGGCGAGCCGGTGCACCAGAGCGAGCGCCAGCACCTCTACGCCGCCGCCGCCGACCGGCTCATCGCCGCCGGGCGGGCGTACTGGTGCGACTGCACCCCCGAGCAGGTGCAGCAGCGCGCCAAGCAGCGGGGTGGCCCTCCGGGCTACGACGGCCACTGCCGCGACCTG
This sequence comes from Acidimicrobiales bacterium, assembly GCA_036280455.1. Lineage (GTDB taxonomy): Bacteria > Actinomycetota > Acidimicrobiia > Acidimicrobiales > VFJN01 > ZC4RG19. Next base: position 2,602 of record DASUQS010000125.1, on the reverse strand, counting down.
GGCGTCGAGCGCGGGCCGACGACGGCGCTGCGGTTCCGGGTGCCCGACGACGGTTCGACCAGCTTCGACGACCTGGTGCGCGGCACCGTCACCTTCGACAACGCCAAGCTGGAGGACTTCGTCCTGCTGCGGTCGAACGGCATCCCCACCTTCCTGCTGGCGAACGTCGTCGACGACGCCGACCTCGGCATCACGCACGTGGTCCGGGGTGAGGAGCACGTCAACGGCACGCCCAAGTACCTGCTCATCGGCGAGGCGCTGGGCCTCGACCACCGCCCCGTGTTCGCCCACCTGCCGGTGCTGGTGAACGAGCAGCGCAAGAAGCTGTCGAAGCGGCGCGACTCGGTGTCGGTGGCCGAGTTCCGCGAGGCCGGCTACCTGCCCGAGGCCATGGTCAACTACCTGGCCCTGCTGGGCTGGGGCCCGAAGGACGGCGTCGAGATCCGCCCCGTCGGCGAGATCGTCGACCAGTTCCGCCTCGACGACGTCACGCCGTCGCCGGCGTTCTTCGACGTCAAGAAGCTGCAGCACTTCAACGCCGAGTACATCCGTGCTCTCGACGCCGATGCGTTCGTCGAGCGGGCCCGGCCCTTCTTCACCCACGGCCACGCCACCGAGGCGGTGCTGCGGCCCATCGCCGAGCTGGTGCGCGACCGGGTGCGGCTGCTCACCGAGGTCGAGCCGATGGTCGACTTCCTGCGTGACGACGAGGTCGCCGTCGACGACGCGGCCTGGGCGAAGCACGTCGCCAAGCACGGCGACCGGGCTGCCACCATGCTCGACGCGGCCACGGCGGGCCTCGCGGACTGCGCGTGGGAGGCACCGGCGATCGAGGCGACGCTGCTCGACGCAGCCACCGTCGCGGGGTTCGTCAACGGCGAGGGCAAGCCGCAGATGTCCAAGGCGCAGGGTCCGGTCCGGGTCGCCGTCACCGGCCGGGCGGTCGGGCCCCCGCTCTACGAGTCGCTGGTCGTGCTGGGTCGCGAGCGCACCCTCGACCGGCTCCGATCCGCGCGCGCCGACTTGTGACCTCGACGCTCAGCCGGCCGGCAGGGGGCGCGTCCCAGCCGAGCCCCGCCCGTCGTCAGGTCCGCCGGTGGGCCTGGCGCCTGGTGCTGGGGCTGTTCGGTGCGCTCCTGGTCTACGTGGCCGTGACGTTCCTGCAGGTGTGGTTGGCCAGCCGGCGCGACGGGGCTCAGTCCGCCGACGCCATCGTCGTGCTGGGCGCAGCCCAGTACGACTGCCGGCCGTCACCGGTGCTGAGCGAGCGACTGGACCACGCCCACGAGCTCTGGCAGGACGATGTGGCCGACACGATCGTGGTCACCGGGGGCAAGCAGGCGACCGACCGCTGCACGGAGGCCGAGTCGAGCGCCAACTACCTGCGCGCTGCGGGCGTGCCCGACGAGGACCTGCTGCTCGAGGTGCAGGGCCGCAACTCGTGGGAGTCGCTCGCCGCGACCGGGCACATCCTCCGCGATCGGGACCTCACGCGGGTCGTCCTCGTGACGGACGGCTACCACGCGCTGCGGGTGCAGGCGATCGCCGAGCAGATCGGTCTCGACGCCTCGGTGTCGCCCAGTCGAAAGGGCGGCTCCCTCACGGCGTTGATCAAGGAGACGGGGGCGGTGGCCGTGGGTCGCATCGTCGGTTTCGACCGCCTGGTCGACATCGACGACCAGGTCGATGAGCAGATCGATGACACGATCTCGACGGATCAGCCTTCCGACGTGCGATCTGGCGACGGCTCCGGGTAGGGTTTCGGCTCCGCCTTCGGGGGTGGTGTAATCGGCAACACATCTGGTTCTGGTCCAGACATTGGGGGTTCGAGTCCTCCCCCCCGAGCCACAGAAGTGCGAGCGAAGGCCCAGGTCACGAGCCTGGGCCTTCTGCGTTGGTCGTTGCCTCCGCGCCCCCGGGTGCTGGTGCCGGGCGCCAGACGCGGCTTGCGGTGCCTCAGCCGGCGGGGTCGTCGAGGAGGGCGATCAGCTTCTTGGGGGCGACCTTGCGGTAGGCGTCCTCGACGATGCCGGTGATCTCGTCCCAGTCGGGCTCGCGGTCGAGGCGGACGCCGAGCCAGCCGCTGGGCCCGACGTAGGGGGGCCGGAAGAAGCGCTCGGGGTCCTCCCGCACCATGGCCTCCTGGACCCCCGGTGGGGCGGGGCACCAGATGGCGAGCCGGCCGTCGCCGTGGTGGTCGTCGAGGTACATGGCGAGGGTCTTCTTCTCCCGCACGAACCAGGCCGGCGAGCCGTGGCTCAGGCGCTCGGACACCTCGGGCAGCGCCAGGCAGATGGCGCGCAGCCGCTCCAGCTCGGGTCGTTCGCTCACGGTGCGCCAGTGTGCCAGGTGCCGCTCGCGGCGTGCGGGGCCGGGCTGGCAGGATGGCGGCGATGAAGACCGACTGGAACCCGGTCCTGCGGGGCGAGTTCTCCAAGCCCTACTGGACCGAGCTGCAGCAGTTCGTGGCGGCCGAGCGTGCCCGGGGCGTCGTGTACCCGCCGGCCGACGAGGTGTTCGCCGCGCTGCACCTCACGCCCTACGCCGAGGTCAAGGTGGTCATCCTCGGGCAGGACCCGTACCACGGCCCCGACCAGGCGCA
>DASUQS010000124.1:0-12638 GCA_036280455.1 Acidimicrobiales bacterium | reverse complement strand
GCGGACCGGGGTGTCGCGCAGCTCGGCATCGTCATCCGGGTCGACGACGCGCAGGTCCCACCGCGGGAACACGCGCCGAGCGACCTCGAGCGTGCGCTCCGGATCGGTCGAGAGCACATCGCCGGGCACGTAGGCGAACCCGTCCGGGCCCGGCACCACCGTCACCCGGCCGGACCACCCCTCCCCGTCGCCGATCCGACGTCGGCGGCCGCCGACGCCCCCGTCCGGGGGACCGGGCCGGTCCGGGACCGATCGCGCCGCGCCAGGCTCGTTCTCGTTGGGGTCGGACATGTCGCTGCCTCCCGGCGTCGTGGTCACGGAGTCGAGGCACCCGCGGCTCGACCAGCTCCTACCATGACGCACCGTGGCGATCGACGCACCTATCGCGGCATTGCGGACGCTGGCCGAGGAGCGGCACCGCGATCCCGCTGCGGTGCGTCGCCGGGCGGAAGAGGTGCTCGCCGATCCGACCCTGGCGCCCGCGGCGGCACCCGTCGCCGAGTGGGTGCTCGGCCTGGCGCTCCACGAGATGGGCGACACGCCCGGGGCGGTCGACCACCTGCGGCGCGCCGCACGCGCCGCGGCACGCACCGGCGACACCGAGACCGAGGCGGTGGCCCGCGCCGGGCTGGCCGTCTCCCTGCTCAGCCGGGGCGACACGGCCGGCGCCCGGCGGGAGATCGCCCGCGCGGACGAGGTCGCGCCGGTGGCCGCCCGGGGGCGGGTCGACATCGCCTGGGCCCTGATCCACCAGCGGATGGGCGAGCTCGACCCGGCGCTCGCCCGGTTCCGGGTGGCGCTGCCCCGCCTGCGGCGTGACGGCGACCGCCACAGCGTCGCCCGAGCGTTGCTCAACCGCGGCACGCTCCTCGCCTACCAGGGCGCCACCGACGCCGCGTTGGCCGACTTCGCCGAGGTCGAGACCCTGGCGGACGAGCTGGGCCTCCCCGTGCTCGGGGCCATGGCCGCGCACAACGCCGGGTTCGCGCTGGGACGGCGGGGGGCCGCGGGCGAGGCGCTCGACGCGTTCGCCCGCGCCGAGGCCGCCTACGACGAGCTCGGGCGTCCCCCTCGCCTGGTGGCCGTGCTGGCCGCCGATCGCTGCGACGTGCTGTTGCAGGTCGGGCTGGCCGACGACGCCCGGGACGCGGCGGCGGCTGCGGTGCACGCCCTCGACGGCGTGGACGCCGCCCACGCTGCCGAGGCCCGCCTCCTGCTGGCTCAGGCGGCCCTCGCGGCGGACGACCTCGACCGGGCCGCAGCGGAGGCGACCGCGGCCGAGGCGGCGTTCGGTGCGGGCCGGCCGCCGTGGGCGGCGCTCGCGGGCTACGTGGCGATGCAGGCCGAGATCCGGCGGGCGCAGGACGAGGCCGTGACCGACCCGGCGCTGCTCACCCGGTCGGTCGCCGCCGCCCGTCGCCTGGAGCAGCAGGGATGGCCGATCGAGGCGCTCCACGCCCGCACGTTCGTGGGCCGCGTCGCCCTCGCCCTCGGGCGCCCAGGGGCGGCGGCGGACGAGCTGGCGACCGCGGCCGCCGCCCGCCGGAGGGGCCCGGTCGGCATGCGGGCACAGGCGTGGCACGCGACCGCCCTCGTGCGGCTGGCGGCCGGCGACCGGTCCGGCGCCAAGCAGGCGCTCCGGCGCGGCCTGCACGTCGTCGACGACCACCGCGCCCGGCTGGGCGCGACCGAGCTCCGCGTCGGTGCCGCAGCGCACGGCCAGGATCTGGCCCGCCTGGGTGTCCGCCTCGCGCTGGCGGACGGCCGCCCGTGGGAGGTGCTCCGCTGGGCCGAGCGCTGGCGGGCGGGCAGCCTGCGCCTGCCGCGCGTGGCGGCACCGCCCGATCCCGGGCTGGCAGCGGCGTTGGCCGACCTGCGGGCAGCCGAATCCGACCTGCGGGAGGCCACCCTCGCCGGCGACCCGGCGCCCGCGTTGCTGGGCCGGATCGCCCGGCTCGAGCGCGGCGTGCGGGACCGGGCCCGCCGCGCGTCCGGAGGTGAGGCACAGGGCCCGGCGCGGCCGCTCACCGGCCCGGCGCTGGCCGATGCCCTGGGCGATCGCACGCTCGTCGAGTACGTGGCGGTCGAGGGCCGGCTCCACGCGGTGGCGGTCACCGCCGGCCGCGCCACCGTGCACGCGCTCGGCGATGTTGCGACCGTGCACGACGAGGTGCAGCACCTGCTGTTCGCACTGCGCCGCCTGCTGGCGGCCGGCGGTGCGTCGAGCGGGTCGGGTGCGTCCGGCGGGTCGGGCGGATCGATCCGGTCGGGCGCCGCCGGTGCCGGGGTCGACAGCGTCGTGGTGGCCGCTCGCCGCGTCGACGACCTGCTCGTCCGTCCGCTGGCCGTGGCGGGCGACGGCGGCGTGGTCGTCGTGCCCACCGACCCGTTGCACCAGCTGGCGTGGTCGGTGCTCCCGTCGCTCGCCGATCGCCCGGTGACCGTGGCTCCGAGCGCGGCGCTGTGGCTCGACCGCGCCCGTGCCGCGCACCCTCACCGCCCCGCCCGCACCCTGGCGGTGGCCGGGCCCGGGCTCGCCGGGGCGACGCCCGAGGCGGAGGCGGTCGCCGGCGTGTGGCCCGGAAGCCGGATGCTGCGCGACGAGCACGCCACGGTGGCGGCGGTGCTCGACGCCCTGCCCGGCGTCGATCTGGCGCACGTCGCCGCGCACGGACGGTTCCGGTCGGACAGCCCCATGTTCTCCGCGCTCGGGCTGGCGGACGGACCGCTCACCATCTACGACCTGGAGCGGGTCGAGTCCCTGCCGGCCACGATCGTGCTTCCTGCCTGCAGCGCGGCGCTGCCCCGGGTGACCCGGGGCGACGAGGTGCTCGGCACGGCCACCGCCCTCGTCGGGTTGGGGGTGGGATCGGTCGTCGCCCCGGTGCTGCCGGTGCCCGACGCGGCCACCGGCGCGTTCTCGCTGGCCGTCCACCGGTGGCTCGCGGCGGACGTGTCACCGGCCGTGGCGCTGGCCCGCGCGTGCTCCGACGCGGCCCACGGCGGGGACGGTCGGGCCTGGGCGGTGGCCGCGGCGTTCGTCTGCATCGGCGCGGACGAGGGAACCGGAGAGCCGGCCCCCGCACGGCCGAGGCCGGCGACCACCGGCCGTGCGCGAGCGGCCGGTTCCTGACGCCCGAGCGGCGGGTACGTCAGCGGGTGATCCAGGGCGTGGTCGTCGGCCGCCCCGGGAGGAAGAGGTGGAGCCGCACCGGCCCGGGGCCGACCGGCGCCCGGAACCGGCCGAGGTCGTCGAGGCGGGCCTGGCGGCGCCCGGAAGGCTGCACGACCTCGATCGGGAGATCGCCGGCCGGGTCGATCCGCCCCACCAGCTCGTCAGCGGTGACGTCGATCTCGACGGTGCGGTCCCCGGCGGTGAACGTGAGCGACCGCACGTCGCCGTCGTCGTCGCGCAGGGCGACCGGCCGCTCGTCGAGCAGCGAGTCGAAGGCGAGCTCGGCGAGCTCGGCGTCGACCGCCGCCCAGTCGGCGGCGCCGGCGGCGTCCACGGCGGCGGCCGGGACCGGGTCGGTGCGGTCGAGCACCCGGCGGAGGAGGTCGAGCAGGTCGGTGTCGTCGAGGCGGCGGGTCACGGGACTAGTCCTCTGTGAAGGGGCGCAGGTCGGGTGAGCTGCGCAGCTGGTCGAGGCAGCGCTGGCGGGTCGGGCCGATGCTGCCGTGGGGCATGTCGAGGAGCTCGCCGATCTCGGCGTAGGAGAGGGGCGGGTCGAGTGTCGCCAAGCGCAGCAGCTCCTGGCAGCGGGGAGGCAGCGCGGCGAATCCGCGGTGCACCGCCCGATGGAGCTCGTCGTCGAGCAGGCTGTCGTCGCTGGTGGCGGGCGACGCCGGCAGCGCCATGTCGGCGGGGTCGGTGGGGGTGAGGCGCCGCCGTGCCCGCAGCAGGGTGAGAACCTCGTTGCGGGCGGTGGTCGCGACCCACCCTGGCAGCTTCTGCGGCTGCTGCACGGTGGCCAGCCGCTCGCTGAGGCGGAAGAAGGTGGCGGCGAACGCGTCCTGGCGGTCGGCCGCGGAGAGGTCGAACCCGGCGATCGCATGCCACACGACCCGCTGCAACCGGGCGACGATCGACTCCCACGCAGCATGGTCGCCGTCGATGGCCCGCGGGACGAGGTCCTCGAAGCGCGGCTGTTCCCGTTCACCGGTGGGCGATCGCACGGTGTCAGCGTACGTCCCGGCGCGAGGCGTCCGGGTGCGGCCACCGAGGGTGGTACCCCGGGGGAAGGGACGGCGCCGCGTCCGGGTGACTCCTCGCATCGTCTGGGTCGTGGCAGCCATGCCGGCGCCCTCCTCTCGCTCATAGAGCCGACTCGCCCGTGCCGGATACCTCCCGGTCCCTCCGGTGTCGGCCGTGCCGAGGGTCCGGCGGGTTCGCCTCGGGGGATCGCTCGGGCCACCCGCTGCCAGGCCCGCGCCCCGCAGCCTCGACTCGGGGCCCGGATGCGTTCCGCCCAACGCACCCGGGCCCGAACCGTGTGGTTCCCGCCGGGACAGAGAGCCCGGCCGCCCGCGCTGGATACGCGAACGTGCGAGAACCACATGCTCCGACGGTGCACCGTCCCCCGGTCGCGCCATCGGGGCGTAACCGACATCCTCCGGCAACGCGTCCGTCAGGGACCATCCCTAATGTGCCGCCCGTGCTGGAGCAGAAGCGGTGGGCAGGGCGACGTCGTACATCCCTCGTCGGGAGATTCCTCGCGGGGGTCGTGGTGCTGGCGATGGCGAGCGCGTGCGGGTCGGATGGCCCGGCGCCCGCGGGCGCCGACGACGCCGCCGGGAGCGGGGGCGGCGATGGGCAGGAGGCGGCCGGGGACACCTCGACGACGGAAGGCGAGACCCAGCTCGAGAGCCGCCGCTACGTGCTGGGCGACTGCGTCGAGTGGGTCGAGGACGGCACCCTCCGGGTCGACACCGACATCGTGGACTGCACGACGCCCCACCGGATGCAGATCGCCGGGAAGTACCTGATGCCCTACAGCGACGACTACCCGCCGCAGGAGGCGTGGGACGCCCTTCACACCGCCGAGTGCCGCCAGATCGTCGAGGAGAAGCTCGTGGTGCTCGACCCGTACGGGCGGTTCAGCGTGCGGACCATCGTCCCCACGGAGGAGGGCTGGGCGAACAGCGACCGCACCGTCTGGTGCGGGGTCGGCGCCGCCAGTGCCGACCCGGAAGCCCGGGTCAGCGAGGACGTCCGGACCGCCGACCAGGTGGTGCGCTACGCCGTCGGCGAGTGCATCAGCGTGGCGGCCGACCGGTCGGCCGTCATCGTGACGTGCGACCAGGCGCACCGCTGGGAGGTCGTCGGCCTGGCCGACTTCAGTGACCTGGCGGGCCCGCCCACCGAGGACCAGATCGCGGCTCGCTGCACCGGGCCGGCCGACGCGTACCTGGGCGGGCCGCCCGTCGCGCCGTGGGCGTACGGCTACGAGCTCCTCGCCGCCGAGAGCTGGGCTGCCGGCACGCGCACCGTCCACTGCTTCGTGGGACAGATGGATGCCGCGGGCGCGCAGATCGAGGTGGTCGGTCCGGCACGCGGCTGACGCGCACCGGGCTCAGGCGTCCGGCGCGCCGACCGGGGTACGTGACCCGGGGCTACGCCTCCGGGACGAGGTCGACCGTGACCGTCAACGTGTCGCCCGGCTCGGTCGTCAGCGCGTCGATGCGGCCGGCGGAGCGCACGTCGTCGGCGCCGAGCGCCAGCAGCGCCAGCCGGTCCGGCGTGTCGGCGACGACCGCCGCGCTGACCTCGGTGCGCATCGACCGCTTGGCCTCGCTCTTGGCCTTGCGCACCTCGCCGAGCACGGCGGCGGCGACGGCCAGCACCTCGGGGTCGGGCTCGTCGCCCGGCGAGGCGCTGTCGTCCGCACCCGCGGCCTCGCGCAGGGCGTCGGCCGAGGGCCACGGCGACCGATGGACCGAGCCCTCCTGCCACCACGACCACACCTCTTCGGTGACGAACGGCAGGAACGGGGCGAACAGCCCGAGCAGCGTGCGCAGGGCCAGGCCGAGGGCGGTGCGGGCGGAGGCCGCGCCCTCGTCGCCGGCCGCACCGTAGGCCCGGTTCTTGACGAGCTCGAGGTAGTCGTCGCAGAACGACCAGAAGAAGCTCTCCGTGCGCTCCAGCGCCCGGGCGTAGTCGAACCGGTCGAACGCGCCGGTGGCCTCGGCCACCAGGTCGGCGAGGGCGGCGAGCATCGACCGGTCGAGCGGTTCGGTCACCTGACCGGCGGTCGTCGACTCGAGGCCGAGCGCGAACTTCGAAGCGTTGAGCAGCTTGATCGCCAGCTTGCGACCGATCTTGAGCTGCCCCGGCTCGAACGCCACGTCCATGCCCGGGCGGCCATTGGCGGCCCAGTAGCGCACCCCGTCGGCGCCGAACTTGGCGAGCAGCTCGTCCGGGCTGTCGGGCGCATTGGCGGCCGACTTGGACAGCTTCTTGCGGTCGGGGTCAAGGATGAAGCCGGAGATCGCGGCGTTGGCCCACGGCAGCGCCTCGTGCTCGTAGTGCGAGCGGACCACCGTGTAGAAGAGCCAGGTGCGGATGATGTCGTGGGCCTGCGGGCGCAGGTCCATGGGGAACGTGCGCTCGAACAGGTCGGGGTCGTCGACCCAGCCGGTGCAGATCTGCGGCGACAGCGACGAGGTGGCCCAGGTGTCCATCACGTCGGGATCCGCGCTGAAGCCGCCCGGCTGGTCGCGCTGGTCGTCGGTGAACCCGGGGGGCGCCTGGGTGGTGGGATCGACGGGCAGCGACTCCTCGGACGCCAGGATGGGCGACAGGTAGTCGACGTTGCCGTCGGCGTCGACCGGGTACCAGGCGGGGAACGGCACGCCGAAGAAGCGCTGGCGGGTGATGTTCCAGTCGCCCTGCAGGCCGTTGACCCAGTTCTCGTAGCGCACCCGCATGAAGTCGGGCCACCAGGACAGCTCCTTGCCCCGGGCCAGCATGGCGTCCTTGTCGGGGTAGCGGATGAGCCACTGGTTGGAGGTGACGATCTCGAGCGGGCGGGTGCCGTTCTCCCAGAACTTCACCGGGTGGGTGATGGGGCGGGGCTCGCCCTCCATCAGCCCGGCCTCGGCCAGCAGCTCGACGATGCGGGCCTGGGCCTGCTTGGCGGTCTTGCCGGCGATGTCGTCGTAGGCGGCCTGGGCGGCGGGGGCATCGGTCGACTCCCACCCGGGCTCGCCCCAGGTGACCGGCCGCAGCCGCCCGTCGCGCTGGACCACCGCCCGCAGGCCGAGACCCAGCTCGCGCCACCAGACGACGTCGGTCGTGTCGCCGAAGGTGCAGATCATGGCGATGCCGGTGCCCTTGTCGGGCGCCGCCAGCTCGTGGGCGACGATCGGCACCTGGACCCCGAACAGCGGCGTGCGGGCCGTCTGCCCGAACAGCGGCTGGTAGCGCTCGTCGTCCGGGTGCGCCACCAGGGCGACGCAGGCGGGCAGCAGCTCGGGCCGGGTGGTGTCGATCCACACGGGGCCGTCGGGACCCTCGAAGCGGATCTTGTGGTAGGCGCCGGGCGTCTCGCGGTCCTGCAACTCCGCCTGGGCGACCGCGGTGCGGAAGTCGACGTCCCACAGGGTGGGCGCCTCGGATCGGTAGGCCAGGTCGCGGGCGACCAGACGCAGGAAGCCGCGCTGGCTCGCCCGGATCGACTCGGGCCCGATGGTGCGGTAGCTGTGCGACCAGTCGACCGACAGCCCGACGTTGGACCACAGGTCGAAGTAGCTCTCCTCGAGCTGCTCGACGACGGCGCCGCACAGCTCGACGAAGTTGGGCCGGCTGATCGGGATGGGCTTGTCCTTCTTGCGGACCGTCTCGGGCGGCCGGAAGTCGGGGTCGTAGGGCAGCGACGGGTCGCAGCGCGTGCCGGTGAGCAACTGGACGCGCCGCTCGACGTTGAGGCCGTTGTCGTCCCAGCCCATCGGGTAGAAGACCTCGCGCCCGCGCATGCGCTGGTAGCGGGCGATCATGTCGGTCTGGGAGTAGGAGAACACGTGCCCCGGGTGCAGGGTGCCCGACACGGTCGGCGGGGGCGTGTCGATCGAGAACACCTGGTCGCGGGTCTTGGTGCGGTCGAACCGGTAGGTGCCCTCGTCGGCCCAGCGCTGGCGCCACTTGGCCTCGAGGCCGTCGAGGCTGGGCTTGTCGGGAATGGTGCTCACGTCACAAGGCTACTGGCGCGCCGCGACCGCCCCGAAAGCGGTTCGTCGCCTCCCACCTGCCGTCCGCGTGCCCTCACCGCCGACGGCCTGGCTCACCGAGCAGGCGGGACGGAACGCTCGGGCTGACTGGCTCACACTGGCGTTGGTGGCCAGCAGTACGTGAACGTGGCTCCCGATGGCTTCCTCTCCCGCTGACGCTCCGGTCGGGGCCTCGCTGTTCATCGATGTCTGGGTGAAAGCGGCGTCCAAGCACAAGGCTCGGGTGCTGGCCGGCCGTGTGGCGGAGCGTGCGCAGGTCCCCCCGGAGGCGTTCGAGATCGTCGGCTTTGACGGCGCTCGCAAGTTGTGGAAGCTCACGGACGTCGTCGAGTTGCCCTCCTCGGCGGCGGAGGGAGCGTTGACCGCACTGCGGATCGTGGCGCGGCTGGCGAGGTTCACGTCGGTCTCGAATCCTCAGCGCCTTGACGGCGGCCATTGGAGTCTCGAGGGCCATGCTGTCGAGGCGGAGCTTTATGTACCAGGGTCTTCCTTTCTCGCGTTCTCGGCTCGTTCGGTACCGGCGACGGTGTGATGCCAGCGCTCCTCGATGATGAGAGGGTCGACTCCGAGGTCGAACCATGAGCGAGCCCCTCGGCCCAGCCTTGCGGCTGGCTGCCGAGCCTGGTCGATGGCAGGTCACGCTGGTGGGCGGTGACACGATCCAGCTGCTCGCGCACGGCTATTCCATCGAGGCGGACGAGTACGTCTTCTCGCTCCTCGTGGATGGCACGCCACCGTTCGAGGTCGACGCCGCCCGCTTGCCTCGATCGCTCGTGCGAGAGGTCGAGGGCGGATGACCAGCTTCTGGAGTAGTAGGCGATGAAGATCGAACACACAGAGCCTGGATTCGCGATCCTGAAGTTGACCACCGATGACCTCTGGTCGTTGAGGCATTGCGCTGTCGAGGCGCTCGAGGCGCTCGGTACCGACGAGGTCGAGTTCCGGGTGCGAGTTGGCGCAACGGTCGCTGATGTCGAGGCCCTCGTACGCGACCTCAAGCGGGTCGCGAAGTTGACCCAGGCCGACGGGACGCCGCCCGGGTCGTGAGAGCTCCACTGCCGACGTCGTCGTGCCATCCGATCTGGGTCCCGGGAGGCTCCGTCATCGAGGGTGAGGTTTTCTCGCGGTGAGGTCGGGGTACTACTCACGGCGTTCCCCCCAGCGGGAGGCCTACCGATGGACCGTCCCTCGCCCCCGAACGTCTCCCGCCGCACGTCGGCCCCCGATGGGTGCTCCGTCGGCACGTGCGAGGACCGACTGACCTGGATCCTCGGCTCGTCCCGCAGCGGCAGCACGTGGCTGCTGCGGATGCTGACGTCGCTCGACGACGTCGTCCCCATCGACGACCCCCACCTGGGCCACCACCTCGGTGTGTGGCGGCCGATCTCGCTGGCCTGGGCCACGGCCGAGCATCCGCCCGACCTCACGACGCTCGACCGGGTGAAGCACGACAAGGACAGCTACTTCTTCAGCGACCGCTATCGCGACGCCTGGGAGCCGGCGCTCCGTCGCCTGATCGTGGAGCGCTTCGACGCGCAGGTGCGCGCCACGGCCGGTACCGCCGATCCGGTGGTGGTCGTGAAGGAGCCCGGGTCGCACGTCGCCGACCTGCTGGTGTCGATGTTCCCCCGCTCGCGGCTGGTGTTCCTGCTGCGCGACGGGCGCGACGTGGTCGACTCGTGGCTCGCCGCCTACCGGGCCGGCTCGTGGGCGCTCGACGAGGGCGCGTTCCCGGTCACCGACGGCGGCCGCGCGGCGCTCGTCCACTGGCAGTCCGCGGTGTGGGCGTTCCGCACCGATCTCGTGCGCCGGGTGTTCGACGCGCATCCGGAGGAGCTGCGGGTCATGGTCCGCTACGAGGACCTGGTGGCCGACCCGGAGCGCGAGCTGGCCCGCCTGTGCCGACACCTGCCCGTGCGGGCGTCGGAGGACGCGTGCGCGGAGGCGGCGGCCCGCCATGCGTTCGCCGCCGTGCCCGCAGCCGCCAAGGGCGAGACCAAGGAGATCCGCTCCGCGACCCCGGGCGGCTGGCGCGAGAACCTCACGGCCGAGGAGCACGACATCATGCACGAGGTCATGGGCCGCCAGCTGGCCGAGCTCGGCTACCTCGACCGCACCCCGTCCGGCACGGCCTGACGGCCGGCCGCTGGCCGGATCCCCTCGCCCCGGAGGCCGCCCCTCGCCCGGAGGCCGCCGCTCGCCCGGAGCCGCCCCTCGCTGGCGGCCGGCACCGCTCAGTGGTCGTGGCCGGCCATGCCGTCCGTGCCGCCGAGGTCGGGCTCGTCGCCCGGTTCGACGACCACGAACTGGGCCATCATCCCCTGGTCCTCGTGGCGCAGCACGTGGCAGTGGTACATGTACGGCGTCGTCGGATCGGCGTGGTCCTCGAAGCGGGCGATGATGCGGATGGTCGTGTCCGGTGGCACGTAGATGGTGTCCTGCCAGCCCGCCAGCTCGGGCGGCACCTCCTCGCCGTCGACGTCGAGCACGGCGAAGTGCACCAGGTGCGGGTGGAAGCTGTGGGGGAGGCCGTCGCTGTTGGTGATCTCCCAGATCTCGGTGGTGTCGACGGTGACCACCTCGTCGACCCGGTCCATGTCCATCCGGGCGCCGTTGATGTTGTCGCTCGTGAGGCGGAAGGTGCGGGTCGTCACGGCGTCGTCCGGGTCCGGCGCGTCGACGGTGGCGAGCTCGGAGGGCAGCTCCGGCGACGGTGCCAGCTCGTCGGCGGCCCGCAGCTCGAGGATGTCGAAGGTGTCGTCGCCACCGGCGAAGCGTCCGATGACGTCGACGCCGAGGTCCGGGGCGAAACTGCGCAGGACGGCTTCCTCGCCGGGCGCCATGTCGACGACGATCTCGGCGCGCTCGCCCGGCGAGAGCTGGACCCGGTCGGTGCGGCGTGGCTGCTCCAGCAGGCCGGCGTCGCCGGCCACCAGGGCGAAGCTGCGGCCGTCGGTGAAGCCGAGGTCGTACACCCGCGCGTTCGAGGCGTTGAGCACCCGGAAGCGCACCCGCTCGGTCGTGACGTCGAGGTGCGGGTCGGTGGTGCCGTTCACCACGATCGTGTCGCCGAGGACGCCGACGAGGTTGAACAGCGGCTCGCCGCTGTCCAGGCTGCCGTCGTCGTCGAAGTTCTTGTCCTGGATGACGAGCGGGATGTCGTCGACCCCGTACGTGTCCGGCAGGTCGGGAGCGACCGCGGGGTCGTCGACGAGGAACATGCCGGCCGCGCCCCGGTACACCTGGGCGGCCGTCTCGCCGTGGAGGTGCGGGTGGTACCAGAGCGAGGCGGCCGGCTGATCGATCGTCCACTCCGGCGACCAGGTGTCGCCAGGGTCGACCATCTGGTGCGGTCCTCCGTCCATGCGGGCGGGGAGGTGCATGCCGTGCCAGTGCAGCGTCGTGGTCTCGTCCACCCCGTTGGTGACGTTGACGCGCACCTTGTCGCCCCGCTCGGCCCGCAGGGTGGGGCCGAGGTACGCGCCGTTCAGTCCCCACGTCTCGCTGGGTCCGGCGTCGACGAGGTCGGTCTCGCCAGCCGTGAACCGCAGGTCGAACTCCTTGGTGCCGTCGGCGGCGACGGTCGGCTCGGCGAGCGGCGGGATCGCCAGCTCGTTGGCGAAGTCGAGCTCGCCCACGTTCGAGGTGCGCGCCCGGCTGTACGCCCAGGCGCCCGCCGCCACGGCCACGCCGGCGAGCACCAGCACACCCGCCGTCACCACGATCGCGATCCGTTTCCACCGCACGGTGCCGAGTCCCTTCGACATCGAATCGACCCTACGAACGCCCGGCGACGTCGCCCTTGGAGGCCGCTGGTGTCTGCGGGGTGGGCATTGCCCCACCGCTGGGGTCGGGTTCGTGGGACCGCCCGAAGACGACGAGCGACCAGGCCATCGACGCGAAGGCAGCGGTCGTCGTCGCCAACCGCAGGTTGTTCAGGAGCACCCACCTGTCCTCGTCGAGCGCTGCTCGAACCATCGACGGATCAACGGCGGCACTCGAGTCGGCTGCATCGCCGAACGCGTTCTCGAGCGGGTCGATGCCGAGACCGGTGACGGCGATCGTCGCGGCGTAGAGCACTGCCGCGATGACGAGCCACGTCCGAGGGGACTTGATGGACGACTTCGCGGTGAATGCGAGCGAGAGAAGCACGAAGCCCATCCCGCCGAGGAAGATCGCCATCCAGAACCAGAGTCGACGGTCGAGCGCGTGATCGATCCGTTGAAACGCATCGACGAAGCTCTGGTCACCGGCCTGCTCGAGGCCTGGCATCACGGCGATGGCATACGCCAGCACCACGCCCGCCATGAGGCCGGTGCACATCGTCGCCAGGCACATCGCCGTTGCGCCGAGTCGCCTCGTTCTCGCGCTCGTCTCGTCACCCACGGATCGACCGTATGCACGGGCGTCGC
>DASUQS010000123.1:0-20013 GCA_036280455.1 Acidimicrobiales bacterium | reverse complement strand
AGGACCTGGTCGGTCTCCTGCGGCGCGAGCGCCTGGTCACGCTGACCGGGCCCGGCGGGGTCGGCAAGACGAGTCTGGCGCTGGCCGCGGCCCGGCAGATCGCCGACGGGTTCCGCGACGGCGCCTGGCTCGTCGAGTTGGCGGGGGTCGAGCCCGGTGGCGTCCACGACACGCCCGACGACGTGGCCGAGATGGTGATGGCCACGCTCGCGATCCGGCAGGCGGCCGGTCCGGGTGCCGGGGCGGGCCCGGTCGCCAGGCTGGGCGAGGCGCTGCGCGACCACCGCGCGCTCGTCGTGCTCGACAACTGCGAGCAGGTCGTCGACACGGTGGCGGAGCTCGTCGACGAGCTGCTCCGCACGGCCCCCGAGGTCACGGTGCTGGCCACGAGCCGCGAACGCCTCGGCGTGGCCGGGGAGACCGCCCGCACCGTGGAGCCCCTCGCCTCGCCGTCACCGGAGCAGCAGGGCGACCTGGACGTGGTGGGCGCGGCGAGCGCTGTCCGCCTGTTCGTCGACCGCGCGCAGGCCGCCGGCGCCGATCTCCCGCTCGATGCGGCCACCGCGCCGCTCGTCGCCGCGCTGTGCCGGCGGCTCGACGGGTTGCCGCTGGCGTTGGAGCTGGCCGCCACCCTGGTCCCGTCGCTGGGGCTGGTCGAGGTCGGCGCCCGGTTGGGCGACCGCTTCTGGCTGCTCGGCGGTCGCCGCCGTGGCGGCCCGGCCCGGCACCGCACCCTCGACGCGGTGATCGGGTGGAGCTGGGACCTCCTCGACGACGATCAGCGGCGGGTCCTGCGGCGGCTGGCCGCGCAGGCGGACGGCGGCACCCTGGCCGCGGCCGCCGCGGTGTGCTCGGCGGAAGATCTGCCCGCCGAGCGGGTGCCGGAGGTGCTGGCAGGCCTGGTCGACCGGTCGCTGGTCGTCGCCACCCACACCGCCGCCGGTGTCCGCTACCACCTGTTGGAGACGGTCGCTGCCTACGCGGCCGCGCGCCTGGCCGACGCGGGGGAGGAGGACGCGACGCGCCAGCGCCACCTCGGGCACCACCTCGGCGTGGCCGAACGGGCCGAGGCGCAGCTCTACGGACCGGATCAACTCGGGTGGCTCGATGCCCTCGACACGGAGACCGCCAACCTGCGCGCTGCGCTCGACACCGCGGTGGGACACGGCCTGGTCGATGACGCGCAGCGGCTGGCGGCCGCGCTCAGCTGGTACTGGACGCTGCGCGGCCGGCTCGGGGAGGCCCGCCGATCGCTCGACCGGGCCCTCGGGCTCGACGCCTCGGCGGCGCCGGGCGGGCCGGCGCCGGGAGAGTCCCGCGTGCGGGTCGACGAGTCCCGGGTGGTGGGCGGTGACCGGCATCGGACGGCGGCATCCTCCTCGGCCGCCCGGGCGCTCGTGTGGCGAGGGGTGGTCGCCTCGGTCGGCGGCGACATGGACGCGCCGGCGCACCGTCGGGCGGCGCGGGCGGCGGTGCAGGCGATCGACGACCAGGTGGTGGCGGCGCGGGGTCTGGCGCTGCTCGGTTACACGAGCCTCGCGGCGGGCGCGCTCGACCGGGCGGGGCCCCTGCTCGACGAGGCGCGGCGTCGCGCCGAGTCCGCCGGCGACCGCTGGGCCGAGGCCGTGGCGCTGGTCGGCCTGTCGTTCGAGGCGCACGCCGGGGGCGATGCCCGTGCCCTGGCCGGGATCAGCGACCGGGCAGCCGATCTCTTCGCGGCCATCGGCGACGGGTGGGGTCAGGCGGTGGCCGCCACCTGGCGCGCCGCAGCGGCCGAGCTGGTGGGCGACCTCGACGCGGCGCGCCGCATCCTCGACGAGAGCGTGCGCCACGCCAAGCGCCTGGGACTCTGGACCGAGGTCGCCTCGGGGCTGGCCTGGGCGGGCTGGATCGCCTTCGAGCAGGACGATCTCGACCGGGCCCGATCGCTCGGCATGCAGGCCATGCGGCTGGCCCGCGAGCAGGGCGTGCGGTCGACGCAGACGACGGCGGCCATGGTCCTGGCCTTCGCCGCCCGCCGTGCGGGCGACCTCGACACGGCCGAGGCCGGGCTGCGCGAGCTGGTCGCCGGCGCCGCCGACGACGAGGAGGCCGCCGCGGTCTACCTGACGACCGTGCTCAGTGAGCTGGGCAACGTCACGACCCTTCGGGGCGACCCGGCCGCCGCGCTCGACCTGCATGCCCGGTCGCTGGACCTGGCGCTCGCGGGCGACTACCCGCGCGACGCGGCCTACGCGCTCCAGGGTGGGGCGGCCGCCGCCGGCGCGCAGGGTCGGTGGGATGACGCCGCCCGGCTGCTCGGTGCGGTGGAGCGTCAGCTGGGCGAGGCCGGGCTCCCGCCCTCACCAGCGGAGCAGCGGGACATCGACCAGGTCGCGGCGCGTTGCGCGGACGTCCTCGGCCGACAGGCGTTCGACCGGCTGGTCGCCGAGGGCCGCGCGATCCCGGCCGCCGGCGCCCGTCGTCTGCTGGAGTCCGGGTCCGACGCCTCCGTTGTCGAGCTCTCGTCCTGAAACCCGAGCCACCCGGGTCGCCGGGCCGGTGGCTCAGGACGATTGCACGCCCGGGGTGCCGGCCACCGTCGTCCACGTCCCTGCGGTGGTGACGGGCGAGTCCGGCACGAGGGTCGACTCCGCGACCTGGTAGCGGGTCACCATCTCGGCCTGCGTCACGTCGCAGACCATGTAACCCCGCTGGTGGGTGTCGGCGAAGCGGACGTGCGGCAGCTGCATGATGAGCTCTTCGGCCACGTCCGCCAGGTCTGCCGGGAAGGTCGAGCTGATCGACCCGCCCACCAGCTCGGTGCCCCGGGCGATGGTCGAGGGGGTGCCGTCAGGGTTTTCGTCGACCAGGTCGGCCACCCCGGCCGCGTGGATGTCGCCGGTGAGAACGACCGCGTTGTCGACGCCGCCCGCGGCCATGAGGTCGAGGGCGCGGGTGCGGGCCGCGGTGTAGCCGTCCCACTGGTCCGGGTTGTAGAGCGACCCGGCGAACGGCATGGAGGTCATCACGATCTGGTTGGCGAGCACGTCCCAGGTGGCGGTCGACGAGGCGAAGCTGTCGCCGAGCCACGCCTCCTGCTCGGGGCCGAGCAGGGTACGGCCGGGGGCGGTGCGGTCGTCGCACGTGGGCCCGAGGCTGCCGGAGCACGCCTGGGGATCGCGGTACTGCCGCGTGTCGACCACGTGGAAGCGGGCCAGCCGCCCCCAGTCGAACGAGCGGTAGATGCGCAGGTCGGGGCCGGTCGGAGGCCCGAGGCGCACCGGCTGATGCTCCCACCAGGCCTGGTAGGCGGCGGCGCGGCGGGCGCCGAAGTCGGGGACCTCGCCCGGGTTCTCGGCGACGAGCCCGGCGTAGTTGTTCTCGGTCTCGTGGTCGTCCCAGGTGACGATCCACGGGCAGGCGGCATGGATCGCCTGCAGCGCGGGGTCGCCCTTGTAGAGCCCGTAGCGGTTCCGGTAAGCGTCGAGCGTCCGGATCTCGGGGCTGTTGTGGCGGCGCACCGCGCTGGCGCTGATGCCGCTCTCGTAGATGTAGTCGCCGAGGTGGAGCACCACGTCGGGATCGTCGGACGGGGCGTGCGCCCACAGCGGCCAGTAGCCCGCCTGCCAGTTCTGGCAGCTGCCGAACAGGAACCGCAGCGGGTCGCGCCGGTGCCCGGGCGCCGGGGCGGTGCGGGTGCGGCCGACGGGGCTGACCTGGTCGCCGACGATGAACCGGTAGAAGTACCAGGCCGCGGGGCGCAGGTGCTGCACGTCGACGTGCACGGAGTGCGCCCACTGCGGGGAGGCGACGACGTCGCCGCGCTTGACGTCGCCGCGGAACTGCTCGTCGCTCGACACCTCCCAGCGGACGGGGACGTCGACCGCCGGCATGCCGCCGCCGTCGAGGGGCGCCGGTGCGAGCCGGGTCCAGATGACGACCGCGTGGGGGAGCGGGTCGCCCGACGCCACACCGAGCGCGAACAGGCCGCCCGGCAGGCCCGCGGGAGGCTGCGGAGGGCGAGGCTGACGCGGCCCGCCCGCGGCGGGCCCCCAGCCGGCCAGGGGAAGCGCGGCGCCGGCGGCGATGGCGCCGGTGAGGAAGCGCCGGCGGCCGGCGCTCGGCGGCGGCGCGCCTGCTGGGATCGTTCGGTCGTCGCCCGCGCTCGTCATGGTCCCTCCCTGGCCCTGGCCGGACCGACCCTACGTGGCCGCGCGCCGTCCTGCCCGAAAGTCGGGTCGCGAGCCGGAGCATGGGATACGGTGAGCCCCGGTTCGAGCCGCTGCGGCCCCTGGCCTGGCCCGAATGTGCTGATGCTGGCGCGCGCGGAGTTTTCCTGCGTCGGGCGCCGCGCTAGCATGTTCAGTCGGCTCTCGGCGCTATCGGAACGTTCCCGCGCGTCTTAGCCAGAGATCTGAAAAGCACGTGTAGGAGCTATCCCCCTGCCGAAGCCCAAGGAAGATGCGATCGTCCTGGAGGGGACGGTGACCGAGCCCCTCCCCAATGCAATGTTTCGTGTCGAACTCGAGAACGGGCATCAGCTACTCGCCCACATCTCCGGGAAGATGCGCATGCATTACATCCGCATCCTCCCTGGTGACCGAGTTCAGGTGGAGCTCACGCCGTACGACCTCAGCCGGGGTCGCATCACCTATCGCTACAAGTGACGGGAATCCCATGAAGGTTCGTCCGAGCGTCAAGAGAATCTGTGAGAAGTGCAAGGTGATCCGCCGCCACGGGCGCGTGCAGGTCATCTGCCCCAACCCGCGCCACAAGCAGCGCCAGGGCTAGAGGAAAGAAGCATCCATGGCACGCATCGCCGGCGTCGACATCCCCCGCGAGAAGCGGTTGGAGATCTCGCTCACCTACATCTTCGGCATCGGGCGCACCCGATCCCAGGAGATCTGCACCGTCCTCGACATCAGCCCGAACACCCGGGTGCGCGACCTGACGGACGACGAGGTCGCCCGCATCCGCAACCACATCGAGGCCACGTTCAAGGTCGAGGGCGACCTGCGGCGTGAGGTGCAGCAGGACATCAAGCGCAAGATGGAGATCGGCTGCTGGCAGGGCCTCCGCCACCGTCGTGGCCTGCCGGTGCGCGGTCAGCGCACCCAGACGAACGCCCGCACCCGCAAGGGCCCGAAGAAGACGGTCGCCGGCAAGAAGAAGGTTCGCAAGTAATGGCCAAGCCCAAGTCCGCCGGTGGCCGCAGGCCCCGCAAGCGCGAGCGCAAGAACGTCGGTCACGGCGTGGCGCACATCAAGAGCAGCTTCAACAACACGATCATCAGCTTCACCGACCAGGACGGCAACGTCCTGTCGTGGGCCTCGGCCGGCAACGTCGGCTTCAAGGGCTCCCGCAAGTCCACGCCGTACGCGGCGCAGACCGCGGCCGAGGCCGCTGCCCGCCGGGCCATGGAGCACGGCGTGCGCAAGGTCGACGTCCAGGTCAAGGGCCCCGGCTCTGGCCGTGAGACCGCGATCCGCTCGATCCAGAGCGCCGGCATCGAGGTCACCGGCATCAAGGACGTCACCCCTGTCCCCCACAACGGCTGCCGCCCGCCCAAGCGGCGGCGTGTCTGAGGTAACCAAGCATGTCGCGCTACACCGGCCCGAAGTCCCGTGTCTCCCGCCGCCTCGGCGTCAACCTGTGGGGCACCTCGGGTGAGAACCGCGCCCTCGAGCGGCGCCCGTACCCGCCCGGCGAGCACGGCCGCAGCCGCCGCCGCAACGCCAGCGAGTACCTGCTCCAGCTGCAGGAGAAGCAGAAGGCCCGCTTCAGCTACGGCCTGACCGAGCGCCAGTTCCGCAACCTCTACGAGGAGGCGAGCAAGCGCAAGGGCGTCACCGGCGAGATCATGCTCCAGCTGCTCGAGCGGCGCCTCGACAACGTCGTGTACCGCGCCGGCTGGGCCTCGACCCGCCCGCAGGCCCGGCAGTTCGTCAACCACGGGCACGTCGAGGTCAACGGCAAGCGCGTCGACATCGCCAGCTTCCGGGTGCGCAAGGGCGACGTGGTCAGCCTCCGGGGCAAGGCCCGCCAGATGATCCAGATCCAGTGGAACCGTGACGTGCTCGCCCGCACGCCACCGCCGTGGCTCGACTCCGAGAACGAAGGTCTCTCGGTGAAGGTGCGCGAGTACCCGCTGCGCGAGCACATCGACGTGCCCGTGCGCGAGCAGCTCATCGTCGAGCTCTACAGCAAGTAGTCCACCCCCCACATCCACGTCAGCTACGAGGGAGCCTCCCGATGCTGGTCATGCAGCGACCGACGGTCGAGCCGATCACCGAGGAAGAGAACAACCGTCAGCGGTTCGCCCTGGGCCCGCTCGACCCCGGTTTCGGTCACACCCTGGGCAACTCGCTGCGGCGCACCCTCCTCTCGTCGATCCCCGGTGCGGCGATCACGCAGGTGAGGTTCGACGACGCGCTCCACGAGTTCGACACCATCCCCGGTGTCGTCGAGGACGTCACCGACATCATCCTCAACCTCAAGGACATCGTCCTCATCAGCCACAGCGACGAGCCGGTGACCCTCCGGCTCGACGTGCGCGGCCCGGCCGACGTCACGGCCAAGGACATCCAGCTCACGTCCGACATCGAGATCCTCAACGAGGACCTCCACCTGGCCACGCTGAACAAGTCCGGCCGCATCGCGGTCGACATCACGGTGTCGAAGGGCCGCGGCTACCGGTCGGCCGACGCCAACAAGGTGTCCGAGACGATCGGTGTCATCCCGGTCGACTCGATCTTCTCGCCCGTGCGCCGCGTGGCGTTCGAGATCGAGCCCACCCGGGTCGAGCAGTCGACCGAGTTCGACCGGCTGTCCATCGACATCGAGACCGATGGCTCGATCACCCCGCGCGACGCGCTGGCCTCTGCCGGCGACACGCTGCGCTCGCTGGTCGGCCTGGTGGCCGACATGAGCGAGGAGCCCCAGGGCCTCGAGCTCGGCGAGCTGGCCGTCACGAGCGCCGGTTCCCCCGATCTCGACCTCCCGATCGAGGACCTCGACCTGTCCGAGCGGCCCCGCAACTGCCTCAAGCGGGCGCAGGTCAACTCGGTGGGCGAGCTCGTCACCAAGACCGAGGACGACCTGCTGGCCATCACGAACTTCGGCCAGAAGTCGCTCGACGAGGTCATCGCCAAGCTCGACGAGCGTGGCCTCTCCCTGCGCACCAAGGACTAGGACCGACCCGCCATGCCTGCCACTCCCAAGAAGGGCCGCCGCTTCGGCGGCAACGCCGCCCACCAGCGGCTGATGATGGCCAACCTGGCTGCCAGCCTGTTCGCCGCCGAGGGCATCGTCACCACCGAGGCCAAGGCCAAGGCGCTGCGCCCGGTCGCCGAGAAGCTCATCACCAAGGCCCGCAAGGCCGACGCCGATCCGGACGTGAAGCTGCACCAGATCCGCCAGGTGGTGTCGTACCTGGGTGACCGCGAGATGACGCACAAGCTGTTCAGCGACATCGGCCCCCGCTACGCCGACCGCAACGGCGGCTACACCCGCATCCTGAAGCTCGGCCCGCGCCAGGGCGACAACGCTCCCATGGCGCGCATCGAGCTCGTCTGACACCCCGAGCTGTCCGCCGACCTCCGGTGTGACGCTGTTCGAGGCTTCCGAGAGACCAGCGGCCCCGCGGGGGCCGCTGGTCCGCGTCCGCATGACGGTCGCCTACGACGGGTCGGGCTTCCACGGCTTCGCCCCCAACGCCGGCGTGTCGACCGTGGGCGGCACCCTGCGCGACGCGCTCGAGAAGGTGCTGCGGGCTCCCGTCGAGATCACCTGCGCCGGCCGCACCGACACCGGTGTGCACGCCTGGGGCCAGGTGATCAGCTTCGACGCCCCGGAGGACCGCTTCGACCCGGTGATGCTGCAGCGGTCGGTCAACCGGCTGTGCGGGCCGGCGATCGTCGCCCGCGACGTGCGCGAGGCCCCCGACGGCTTCGACGCCCGCCGGTCCGCGACAGGGCGCACCTACCGCTACACGGTGCTCAACCGTCCGGTGCCGGACCCGTTCCTCGCCCACCTCGCCTGGCACGTCGACGAGCCGCTCGAGCTCGACCTGCTGCGGCTCGGGTGCGACCCGCTGGTGGGGGAGCACGACTTCTCGGCGTTCTGCCGACGGCCGAAGCACCGCGACGGCAGCGTGGCCTCGCTGGTGCGCAACGTGCGTCGGGCGACGTGGACGGATCTGGGGGACGGCGTGCTGCGGTTCGAGATCGAGGCCAACGCGTTCTGCCACCAGATGATCCGCAGCGTCGTCGGCACGCTGGTCGACGTCGGTGCCGCCCGCAAGCACGCGGGCGAGCTGCTCGGCATCCTCTCGGGCCGGGACCGCGCCCGGGCGTCGAAGCTGGCGCCACCCCAGGGCCTGTGCCTCTGGGCCGTCGACTATCCGGACGGTGCGTCGGGCCGATCGGACCCACGGGACGCAGGTCGGTAGGCCTCGTCCCCGTCACGTTGAGTATCGAAATCTCGCGAACGGTGGCGCGCGGCTGACGCACCGCGTAGTGTGCTGGCCACCTGGAGATGTCGAGCATCCGGGGCGGCGACGACTCCCCACGCCACCGCCTCGGACGGCGGGTGGCGTCACGATCCGCCGGGTGCATCCGTTCGGTCCGCCTGAGGCGCAGCTCCATCCGGCGGTGCTGCGGTTCGGTCCAGCTGAGGCGCGGTTCCATCCGGCGGTGCTGCGGTTCGGTCCGGCTGGGCTGCGGCTCGGTCCGGCAGGGGGGACCCGTCCGCGGTCTCCGGCTCCGAGGTCATGTCCGCGCCGAAGGCCACCACGGCGACCGTGCCGCACACCACGCCGACGCCGGCGCCGCCGAGCACGTCGAGCGGCAGGTGCACGCCGAAGAACAGGCGGGCGAACCCCACCAGGGCGGCCACGGGCAGGGGCACCCAGCGCCAGCGCCCCGGCAACACCATGGTGAGGGCCGTGGCGAGGGCGAACGCGACGGATGCATGCCCGGACACGTACCCGTAGCCGTCGGGGTTCGTCTGCCGGAGATCGACGTCGTCGAGCAGGTCGACGGGGCGCCCCCGTTCCACCGTGTCCTTGACGATGCGCGCCACGATCCAGGCGAGCAGGACGGCGGAGGCCGTCGCCAGGGCCGGCCGCGTCCTCCTCGTCAGCGCGTAGACGCCGACGCCGCCGACCACGTACATGGGGAACGTGCCGAGCTGCATGATCGGCCACAGCGGCCAGCGGAGGATGTCGGGCAGGTCGTTCGCGGCGCCGAAGACGTCGACCTCCCAGGGGGCCACGGTGCCGGTGTCGGACATCAGCCAGGTCACCACCAGCAGGCCGAGGCCGGCGGCGACCACCGCCGCGTGCCGGCCCCAGGGGCGCACGCTGGCTGAGCGACCCGGGTGACCCGGGTGATTTGGGCGGTCGGGGTCGCCGGGATGGCGTGACGCGGCGGTCGTCGGTGGTGCCATCGTCGTCCGATCGGGCTGTGGCGGACAGGGTCGCCGTACGGTACAAAATCGGGCCACCCTGCACCTCGGTACAGGGTGCGTCCACTCGCCGAGCGGGCGTCGTGCACCGTCGCCGCGGCCGGTGCCGACGAATCGGCGTCCCGAACGCCCGGGATCCGCCGGATGTGAACGCCGGAACGGGATCTCCGTCCTCGGCGGGCTCGTACGCGGGGCTATCATCTCGGACGGACCACGGGAGAACCCGTCCTGATCACGGCGTGCGTTTGCCGTTCGGCGGCATCTGCCCGTAGGCTTGTCCGTCGCTCTGGACAGGCCGCGCGCTCGCTCGCGCGGCGTCCGCACCGCAAGAACTCGATGAAGGTGGCACGCGTGCCCACGTACACCCCCAAAGCCTCAGAGATCCAGCGTGCCTGGTACGTCGTCGACGCCGAGGGCATGGTCCTCGGTCGGCTGGCGACCGAGGTCGCGCGGGTGCTGCGCGGCAAGCACAAGCCGGTGTTCGCCCCGCACATCGACACCGGCGACCACGTGATCGTGGTCAACGCCGACAAGGTCGTGCTCACGTCCGACAAGGCCGACCGCAAGATCATCTACCGGCACTCCGGCTACCCCGGCGGCATCAAGTCCGAGACGTTCGCCCACCTGCACAACCGCAAGCCCGAAGAGGCCGTGCGCCGCAGCATCCGGGGCATGCTCCCGAAGACCCGGCTCGGCCGCCAGCAGATCAGCAAGCTCAAGGTCTACGCCGGCCCGACCCACCCGCACGCCGCCCAGCAGCCGCAGAACCTCGACGTGGCGCACGCCCGTCGCCGCACCGCTTAGGACCCGATTCGATGTCTAACCCGCTCGTGCAGACCACTGGCCGCCGCAAGGGCGCCGTCGCCCGTGTCCGGATCCGCCCCGGCGCCGGCACGATCAAGATCAACGATCGCGACGTCACCAACTACTTCCCGTCCAAGGCGCACCAGATGATCCTCACGGAGCCTCTGCGCATCACCGAGACCGACGAGACCTACGACGTCGACGCCACCCTCCACGGCGGCGGCGTGTCGGGTCAGGCCGGTGCCTTGCGCCTCGGCATCGCCCGGGCGCTCGTCGAGCTCGACCCCGAGATGCGCACGACGCTCAAGCGGGCCGGCTTCCTCACGCGCGACCAGCGCGAGAAGGAGTCCAAGAAGTACGGCCTGAAGAAGGCCCGCAAGGCGCCCCAGTACAGCAAGCGCTGAGGCCCTCGACCGGCACGTCCGGTCGGGTCCATGGTCTACCGCTGGCCGGCTCCTTCGGGGCCGGCCAGCGTCGTGTCCGGTCACATCGCAGGTCGTCGAGGAGATCGCCGTGTTGAAGTTCGGGACCGATGGGGTGCGCGGGGTCGCCAACAGCGAGCTGACCCCGGAGCTGGCGCTCGCACTCGGCCGCGCCGCGGCGCGGGTGCTGGGCGGCGACCGCTTCGCGGTCGGCCGGGACACGCGCCTGTCGGGGCCGCTCCTGGAGTCCGCCCTCGCCGCGGGTCTGGCGGCCGAGGGTGCGGACGTGATCCTGCTGGGCGTCGTCCCCACGCCCGAGGTCGCCTGGTGGTCGGCGACGGAGAACGCCCCGGCCGCCATGGTGTCGGCGTCCCACAACCCGTTCGCCGACAACGGCATCAAGCTGTTCGATGCGGGCGGTCGCAAGCTGAGCGATGCGGTCGAGGAGGAGCTGGAGCTGGAGCTGCAGCGCATCCTCGGCGCGGTCGTCTCGTCGTCGTCGGCGTCGTCCGGGCCGTCGGCGGTGGCCGATGGCGAGCGACCGGTGCCCACCGGGGCCGCAGTCGGGCGCGTCGAGCCGGCCGGGCGGGCCCACGACGGCTATGCCGCCGCGGTCGTGGCGTCGCTCGAGGGCCGCCGTCTCGATGGGCTGACCGCCGTGGTCGACTGTGCCAACGGGTCGAGCTCGGTCGTCGCGCCCCGCGTCCTGCGCGACCTGGGCGTCGAGGTCGAGGTGCTGCACGCGGCGCCCGACGGCACCAACATCAACGACGGCTGTGGGTCGACCCACCCGGACGACCTCGCCCGCGCGGTCGTGGCCCGGGATGCGGATCTCGGCGTCGCGTTCGACGGCGACCAGATCATCGCCCTGTGCGCCATCGACCGGCACGAGCGGGGCGCGCTCACCGCCGACAGCGTGGTCGTGACCGTGATGACAAACCTCGGCTTCCGTCTGGCGATGGAGGAGCGGGGCATCAACGTCGTCGAGACCAAGGTCGGCGACCGCTACGTGCTCGAGGCGCTCGCGGCCGGGGGCCTGTCCCTCGGTGGCGAGCAGAGCGGCCACGTCATCTTCCCCGACATCGCCACCACCGGCGACGGGCTGCTCACCGCCGTGCAGGCGCTCGACGTGGTCGCACGGGCGGGCCGCCCGCTGGCCGAACTGGCTGCCGACGCCATGACACGCCTGCCCCAGGTGCTGCGCAACGTGCGGGTGTCCGAGCGCGACCCGGCGATCGCCGAGCACCTGGCCGCCGACATCGCTGCGGTCGAGAAGCGGCTGGGGCCGCGCGGCCGGGTGCTGGTGCGCCCCAGCGGCACCGAGCCGCTGGTGCGGGTGATGGCCGAGGCGCCGACCGCGGCCGAGGCAGAAGCCGCGGTCGACGAGCTCATCCGGGCGGTGGAGGCCCTCGGCGGCGGCTGAGCGACGGCCCGCCGACCCTCGCTGTCACCGTGCGCCGGGTACTCCCCGAGGCAAGGACGTGCGGGAGGGAACTCTCGAGGCAATGACGTGCGGGGGCCGCACGTCATTGCCTCCGGATCCCCGGAGCGCACGTCATTGCCTCGGGTGTCATCGCCTCGGGTGTCGCAGCGACCGGTGCAGCACCGGCGGACGGACACGGGGACCAGGTCGGTTCCGAGGTCGCCTCTAGCCCGAGCCCAGCCCGCTTCCGAGCCCGAGCCCTCAGCGGCGGAGGTCGCGGTAGCGGCGGGCGGCGAGCGGCAGGAACACAGCGACGAGCACCAGGGGCCACACGATGGCCATGAGCTGGGCGTTCTCGGCGATCCACGAGCCGCCCTGGGCGACGCCCGGATTGCCGAACAGCTCGCGGGCGGCGGTGATCGTCGACGACACCGGGTTCCACTCGGCGATGGCGCCCAGCCACCCGGGCATGTCCTCGGGCGAGGTGAACCCGCTCGACACGAACCCGAGCGGCCACACGAGGATCTGCACGACCATCGCCGCTTCCGGGGTCTTCAGGACGAGACCCAGGTAGATGCCCACCCACACGAAGGCGAAGCGCAGCAGCAGGAACAGCCCGAGCGCCGCCGCGACCTGACCGGTGCCCTCGTGCCAGCGCCACCCGACGGCGAGCCCGGCCAGCACCAGGGCGGCCAGCCCGAGCGTCGCGCTGATCATGTCGGCCACGGCGCGGCCGGCGACCACCGCGGTGCCGGACATGGGCAGGGAGCGGAGGCGGTCGGTCACGCCCTTGCTGGCGTCCGTGACGACACCGAGCACCGTGGCCTCGATGCCGAAGAGGACCGACAAGCCGAGAACGCCCGGCACCAGGAACTCGCGGTAGTCGCCGCCGCCGGGCACGGTCATCGCCCCGCCGAACAGGTAGCCGAACATCACGAGGGTGAAGACGGGGAACAGCAGGTTGAGGGCGAACACGCCGGGCTGTCGGGCCCAGTGCCGGAGGGTGCGCCCGGCGATGGTGGCGGTGTCGGCGATCGCCCAGCGGAGCGTCGATCCGGATGCGGGAGCCGGCCCGTCGGTGACTGTCGACCCCGCACCCGGGGCGGTCGGCCCCGCGTGCGGGGTCGCGGTCGCGCCTGCGTTCGAGCTTGCGGTCGTGGCCGTCATGCCGGGACCTCCTGGTGGGCGGTCAGGTGGAGGAAGACTTCGTCGAGCGTGGGTCTGCGCACCGTGATGTCCTCGGCCGGCACGTCGGCGTCGCGCAGAGCGGTCACCACCGCGGCCAGGGCGGTCATGCGGTCGGTCACCGGGGCGCTGACGCGACGGTCGTCGGGCACGACCTCGATCTCGGCGCCGGTGGCGCGGCCCACGGCCACGGCGGCGGCCGGCACGTCGTCCGGCGCCTCGACCACGACGTCGATGCGGTCGCCGCCGATGCGGGACTTGAGGTCGTCGGGGCTGCCCTCGGCCACGACGCGGCCGTGGTCCACGAGATGGACGGCGTGGGCGAGCTGGTCGACCTCCTCCAGGTACTGGGTGGTGAGCAGCACGGTCGTGCCCTCGGCGACGAGGGAGCGGACGGCGCCCCACACCTCGCTGCGGCCGGCCGGGTCGAGGCCGGTCGTCGGCTCGTCGAGGAACAGCACCCGCGGTGCGCGGATGAGGCTGGCCGCCAGGTCGAGCCGGCGCCGCATGCCGCCGGAGTACGTCGAGATCGCCTTGCCGCCGGCCTCGGCGAGCCCGAACCGTGCGAGCAGCTCGTCGGCCCGGGCGCGGGCGTCGCGGCGCGAGAGGTGGTGGAGGCGGCCGAACATCACCAGGTTCTGGCGTCCGCCCAGCACCTCGTCGACGGAGGTGGACTGGCCCACGAGCCCGATGCGGGCCCGCACCGCGGACCCGTCGCGGACCACGTCGAAGCCGTCGACGGTCGCCCGGCCGCCGTCGGGCCGCAGCAAGGTGGTGAGGACGCGAACGGCGGTGGTCTTGCCGGCGCCGTTGGGCCCGATGAGTGCGGTCACGCTGCCTTCGTGCACGACGAGATCCAGCCCGTCGAGCGCGGCGGTCTCGCCGTAGCGCTTGTGCAGTCCCTCGGCCTCGACGACCGGGCCTGTGCGTCCCATGGCCTCTCCTCCCGTTGACGAACAGAACTTCGTACGCTGTACGAAGCAGCGGGAGCACAATACGGTACGGCGTACGGAGTCACAACCTGGAACGGACATCTACCGTGGGCGAGGCCATGGCGACCCCCCGAGCATCCCGAGGCGATGCCACCCGCAGCATGGAGCTGCTGTGGGGCATCGGCCCCAAGCCGACCCGCGGGCCCAAGCAGGGCCTGACCATCGAGCGCATCGTCGACGCCGCAGTGGCCCTCGCCGACGCCGAGGGGCTCGACGCCGTGGCCATGCGCCGCCTGGCCGAGGCGCTCGAGGTGGGCGCGATGTCGCTCTACACCTACGTGCCGGGCAAGGCCGAGCTCGTCGACCTGATGCTCGACCGGGTGTACGGCGACCAGCTCACCGACATGGTCGCCCGCTCCGGTGCCGGTGACGGCGGCTGGCGGTCCCGCCTCGAGGCCCGGGCGCGGGCCGACTGGGCCATGTACGAGCGGCACCCCTGGGTGGTGCGCACCGCCGGGCCCCGGCCCATCCTCGGTCCCAACGAGCTCGCCGTGCAGGAGGCGACCTACGCCGCGGTCGACGGCATCGGGCTCACCGGCCACGAGATGGGGGCCGTCATCACCCTGGTCGCGGGGTACGTCGGCGGGGTCGCCCGCGGCATCGCCGAGGTCAGAGCCGAAGGCGAGACCCAGACCTCCGAGGAGGACTGGTGGACCGAGCGCAGCGCCATGCTCGACCGGGTCTTCGACGCCGACCGCTTCCCGGTGTCGACGCGGCTGGCGGCCGAGGGCGTCTTCGACGGCGCTCCCGACGCCGAGGACTACCTGGCCAACGAGATCCGCACCACGTTCGAGTTCGGGCTCGAGCGGGTGCTCGACGGCATCGCCGTCCTGGTCGCGGAACGCAACACGACCACCTGATCCGGCAACCGGGGCCTCCGGGGGCGGACGTGGCCGTCGCGGTCCGCGGCGGCCGTAGACTTGTCGCCCATGTGCGGGATCATCGCGGTCGTTCGTCGTCCTGGCGCGCGGTCCGCGCCCTCGTCAGACCAGGTCGTCGGGCCGCTGCACGACGCGGTGTCGGCCCTGGCCGGAGGTCTCCCGCTCGTCGAGGCGTGCTCCACGGCAGCCGAACTGGTCGAGGCATCCGACGCCCATCTGTGCGGGGCCGAGGGGGTGTGGGCGCTCGTGCACGATCGCCGGCTGCTCGCCGAGGTCGAGGGCGTGTGCACCACGCTGTCCGCCTCCGTCGGCACCATCGAGGCCAGCCTCGACGCCGACGGCGCCGACACGGCCGACGGCCTGGCCCAGATCGAGGCCGTCAACGCCGCCGTGATCCGCCTGAAGGACGCCGTGTGGGCCATCGCCAACGACCGGGTCCGCACCGCCCGCGCCGTCGCCGACCTGGCGGGCAGCGAGCCGGGCTGGGCCGCGACCGAGGCGTACACCTCCATCCAGCAGGCGCTCTCGGCCATCGACCGGCTCGAGGTGCGGGGCCGCGACTCCGCGGGCCTCCACGTGCTCGTGCGCGACCATGGGCTCGACCTCGCCAACCCCGCCGTCGCCGGCCTGCTCAAAGGCCGCATCGGCGATCCGCTGTTCCGGTCCGGCGCCGTGCGGGTGGTCGACGGCTGCCTCGCCTTCGTCTACAAGGCCGCGGCCGAGATCGGCGAGCTGGGCGACAACACCCGCGCACTGCGCGACGCGCTCCGCGCCGACGACCTCCTGCGCCTGGCCGTCGCGTCCGACGACGCGGTCGCCGTCGTGCTCGGCCACACCCGCTGGGCGTCGGTGGGCATCATCAGCCAGCCCAACGCGCACCCCGTCGACAGCGCCGAGACGGGCACCGGGGCCGTCGTGTTCGACACGCCCTACGTCGTCGCCTCGCTCAACGGCGACGTCGACAACTTCGCCGACCTCAAGGCGCTCGACGACCTCGACATCGCTCCGGAGATCACCACCGACGCCAAGGTCATCCCCACCCTGGTGGCCCGCCGGGTGGGCGAAGGAACCGACCTGGCCACCGCCTTCCGCAACACCGTCGCCAGCTTCGAGGGGTCGGTCGCCATCGCCGCCTCCGCCAGCGCCGAACCCGACAAGCTCCTGCTCGCCCTGCGAGGGAGCGGCCAGGCCCTCTACGTCGGCCTGGCCGACGGCGCCTACATCGTCGCCAGCGAGCCCTACGGCGTCATCGAGCTGACCAGCCGGTACCTGCGCATGGACGGCGAGACGCCCGCCAACCCCGACAACCCCACGGCCAGCCGCGGGCAGATCGTCGTGCTCGACGGCGCCCGCGCCGGCACGCTCGAGGGCGTCGAGCGGGTGGCCTACGACGGCACGCCGCTGCCCGTCACCGAGGCCGACGTCGCCGTCGCCCAGATCACCACCCGGGACATCGACCGCGGCGAGTACCCGCACTTCCTGCTCAAGGAGATCACGGAGGCGCCCGGCAGCTTCCGCAAGACGCTGCGGGGCAAGATCGTGGAGCGCGACGGCGCGGCGGAGGTCGTCCTCGGGCCCGAGACCTTGCCGGACGACGTGGCGGCCGCGCTGCGCTCGGGCGACATCGACCGCGTCCTCGTCATCGGCCAGGGCACCGCAGCGGTGGCCGGCCAGTCGCTGGCCGCCGCGCTCAGCCGCTTCTGCGCGGAGCTGCCACTGCGCGTCGACGCCCTCCCGGCCACGGAGCTGTCGGGCTTCGGGCTGCGGTCGTCGATGGCCGACACCCTCGTCGTCGCGATCAGCCAGTCGGGCACCACCACCGACACCAACCGCACGGTCGACCTCGTGCGCTCGCGCGGAGCGCGGGTCATCGCCATCGTCAATCGGCGCGGCAGCGACCTGACCGACAAGGCCGACGGCGTCCTGTACACGTCCGACGGTCGCGACGTCGAGATGTCGGTCGCCTCGACCAAGGCGTTCTACAGCCAGATCGCCGCCGGGCTGCTGCTCGCCACCGCCATCGCGTGCGAGGTGGGCGGCGTCGTCGACCAGGCGCTGCTGCGGGCGTTGCGCGACCTGCCCGATGCGATGGCCGAGGTGGTCGGCCGCCGGGCGACGATCGCCGAGGCCGCGCACCGGCTGGCACCCTCCAAGCGCTACTGGGCGGTGGTGGGCAACGGCGCCAACCGCATCGCCGCCGCCGAGGTGCGCATCAAGCTCTCGGAGCTCTGCTACAAGTCGATCGCGAGCGACTCGACCGAGGACAAGAAGCACATCGACCTGTCCTCCGAGCCGCTCATCCTCGTGTGCGCGGCGGGGCTCGAGGGCTCGACCGCCGACGACGTGGCCAAGGAGGTGGCGATCTACCGGGCGCACAAGGCGTCGCCGATCGTCATCGCCACCGACGGCCAGTCGCGCTTCGCGTCGGCGCTGCACGTGCTGTCCGTGCCGGCGACGCATCCGGCGCTCGCCTTCGTGCTGTCGTCGATGGCCGGCCACCTGTTCGGCTACGAGGCGGCCCTCGCCATCGACGGGCTCGCGCTCCCGCTGCGCGCCGGGCGTGCCGCGATCGAGGCGCTGATCGCCGAGGGCGGCGCCACCGGCCTGCTCGCCGGCGCCGCCGTTGGATCGGGCGACGACACGCTCGTGCTGCGCCACGACGGCGAGTCGATGCTGGCGCGCCTCGCGCCCGACCTCGAGCCGGTCGCCCGGCAGTACTTCGACGGTCTGCGCGTCGGCGGCTACGACGGCCAGCTCGAGGCCTCCACCGCCGTGCGGCTCGCCGCGCTGCTGCGCTACGTGCTCGGCGTCCTGCCGCTCGACGCCTATCAGATCGACCAGGGCAAGGTGGGCACGCCCGCGGTGGTGATCGACGACCTGACCGCCGCCCTCACCCAGGCGATCGAGGAGCTGACCCGCCCGGTCGACGCCATCAAGCACCAGGCCAAGACCGTCACCGTCGGCATCTCCCGCAGCGACGAGACGCTGCTCGAGGTGCCGCTCGTCCACCAGGTCGTGCTCACCGGCGCCCACCGCGACCAGCTCACCTACCGCACCTTGCGCACGCTGGCCGACGTCAGCCCCGCGGTGGTCGAGGTCGTCGGCTTCACCCGCTACCGCATCGACGGCCGTGTCGGGGTCGAGGGCACCGCGACCGTCACCGTCGTCGACCGCGGCGGCATCGCCCGCGACCTGCCGAGCCGCACCGATCGCTCGCCGGAGCTCCGGGGCACCAAGCACCGCGTGGCGAGCGAGCGCGAGGTGCTGGTGGCGCGGGGCCGGCGGGACGGCCGGCCGATCGTGATCGTGCCCGAGGTGAAGGACGGCCAGGCCACCGGCATCACCCTGCTGCACGTGCGGTTCGCCGACCTGCTGCCGGAGGGCACCGCCCGCGGCGTGCTGCAGGGCTACCGCAACCGCTACGCGGTGCTGCGCGACGCGGTGCAGGAGACCGAGCCCACCTTCCGGGAGGACCTGCTCGCCCACATCCCGGTCGACGAGCTGCTCACCGAGCCCATCAACCAGCTCGCCGACCGCTGGCGCACCGGGTGACCGACGAGTCCGGTGCGGGCGATCGGGCTCCGTCCGGTCGCCCGCGCGAGCCGGCCGACGCGAGCGGCCCGGCCGACCCGGGCGGTGCGGGCCACGTGATCGGGCTCGGGGTCGACCTGTGCGAGGTCGACCGCATGCGCACCGTCCTCGGCCGCACGCCGGGGTTCGCGGACCGCACCTTCACCGCGGCCGAGCAGCAGTACTGCCGGCGGGCCCGAGACCCGGCCGAGCGGTTCGCCGCTCGCTTCGCCGCGAAGGAGGCCGTCCTCAAGGCGCTCGGCGCCGGGCTCGGCGCGTGTCGCTTCACCGACATCGAGGTGGCACGGGCCGACTCCGGTGCGCCGTCGCTGCGGCTGCACGGGGCGGCCGCGACCCTGGCGTCCGAGCGGGGGGTCGGGGGCTGGCGCATCAGCCTCACTCACACGAAGACGATGGCGGAGGCCGTCGTCATC
The DNA here is from genome assembly GCA_036280455.1 of Acidimicrobiales bacterium. Lineage (GTDB taxonomy): Bacteria > Actinomycetota > Acidimicrobiia > Acidimicrobiales > VFJN01 > ZC4RG19. Next base: position 855 of record DASUQS010000123.1, on the reverse strand, counting down.
GCCCTCGGCCCCGACGCCGCCCGAGGGGACTGACCGGCACCGGGGGGTCGCAGGCGCCGTTAGCCTTCGCGACGTCATGCTGCCCGTTCTGACTCCTGCCGAGATGGGTGCCGTCGACGCGGCCGCGCCCGAGCCCGTCGACGTCCTCATCGGACGCGCCAGCGCCGCCGTCGCCCGCCACGCGCTCGCCCTCCTCGGCGGCGGTTACGGCCGCCGGGTCGTCGTCGTGGCCGGCAAGGGCAACAACGGCAACGACGGCCGCGACGCCGCCGTGCGGTTGCGGCGCCGGGGGGTGCGGGTGCAGATGGTCGACGCGGCCGCCGCCCCGGACGTCGCGCCCACCGCCGACCTCGTGATCGACGCGGCCTACGGCACGGGGTTCCAGGGGACCTACCGGCCGCCCGACCCGGCCGGTGCGCCGGTCCTGGCGGTCGACATCCCGAGCGGCGTCGACGGTGTCACCGGCGCGACCGCCGAGGGCGGGGCGGTGCGGGCCGACCGCACGGTGACGTTCGCGGCCCTCAAGCCCGGCCTCCTGTTCCACCCCGGTCGTGCGCTGGCCGGCGACATCCACCTGGCCGACATCGGGCTCGACGCCGGCGACGGCGAGACCGGGCCGGTCGCCGCAGCCGGGTCGGGGCCAGCTGCGCCGGCGGCCGGGCTCGTCGGGGCCGGCGACGTCGCCCGCTGGCTGCCGCCGCGGCCCGTCGACACGCACAAGTGGCGGTCCGCGGTGGTGATCGCCGCCGGGTCGCCGGGCATGACCGGCGCGGCCCATCTCGCGGCCCGTGCCGCGCAACGGGCCGGCGCGGGCATGGTGCGGGTCGCCACGCCGGGCGTCGAGGGTGACCCCGG
>DASUQS010000122.1:0-7501 GCA_036280455.1 Acidimicrobiales bacterium | reverse complement strand
CGGACTAGCCTGGTCGGCGGTGGAACGACCGCGCGTGCTCACTGCAGCCGCGCTCGCTGTGTCCGGCGGCGGTTCGTGGGATGCGGGCCCGGGTGTCGTGGTGAGCCGCGCCCGCCAGCACGTCGTGCTCGTGTTCGAGGCGGTGAGCGAGGCGGTGGCTGCGGCCGGCCGGGCGGCGGCCGCCGGGGCGTCGTGCGGGCTGGCCGCGGGCGAGGTCTCGACCGGTGGGGACTGGTGGGTCGGCCCGGCGCTCGATGTGGCCGCCACGCTGGGCGCCCGCGCCGCGCCGGGACAGGTGCTCGCCACCGCCATGGTGCCGGCGCTCGCGCCGCGCAACGGCGAGCGGTGGGCGCCGTTGGGCCTGCTCGACGTCGGGGTCGGCGACCGGCTCGAGGTCGTCGAGTTGATGGACGAGCGCCGCCCCGCAGCCACCGGGTCCCCGGTGCCCTTGCCACGCCTGCTCGCCATCGCCCCGCCGTTCCCGTTCGTGCCCCGCGAGGAACCGTGGTCGGTGCTGGAACAGGCCTGGGCGGGAGCGGCGACCGGTGGACGTCAGCTCGTGCTCGTGGCCGGCAGCGCCGGGACGGGCAAGACCCGTCTGGCCTCCGAGTTCGCCCGGCGGGTCCACGCCCAGGGCGGCGCCGTCCTCTACGGCGGCTGCTCCGACCGCCTGGCCGCGCCCTACCAGCCCTTCGCCGAGGCGATCGCGCACTTCGTGCGCGCCCGCGCCCCGGACGAGGTGCGCGACCTGGTCGGGGCCGGGGGCGCCGAGCTCAGCCGCGTCGCTCCGGTGCTGACGGAGGTCCTCGACCTGCCCCAGCCGCCGGCGGGCGACGATCCCGACGCGGTCCGGTACCGGCTGTTCGGGGCGATGTCGTCCCTGCTCGGCGCGGTGGCGGTTCGCCGGCCGGTGCTGCTCGTCCTCGACGACATGCACTGGGCCGGCCGGCCGACCGTCCAGATGCTCGACCACCTGAGCCGTGACAGCTCGCTGACCGGTGTGGTCATCATGGCCCTGTACCGGTCGGTGCCGGCCGAGGTCGGCGATGCCCTGCGCGAGGCCCTGCCCGACCTGCGCCGCCAGCCCGGCGTCGCTCGCATCCCGCTGTCCGGCTTCGACCACGAGGGGATACGGCGCTTCGTCGCCGGTGCGGCGGGGGCTGCCGCGGCGGGCACGTCGGTGCTCGACGCGGTGACCGACCTCCTCGCCGCGCAGACGGGCGGCAACGCCTTCCTGATGGGCGAGCTGTGGCGCCACCTCGTCGATGCCGGCTACGTGAGCGAGGGGCGGAGCGGCTGGCACATCACCCGGCCACTCGACGACGTCGCCAGCCCGGAGGGCGTCCGCGAGGTGGTCGAGATGCGCCTCGAAGGCCTCCCGGACGAGACCCGCCGGTTGCTGGAGGTCGCCGCGGTCGTGGGTTCCGAGTTCTCGACGGCCGTCGTGGCCGGTGCATCGGGGCTCGACCAGCGTCGGGTGCTCGGTGGCCTCGACCCGGCCGTGCGGGCCGGGCTGGTCGAGGAGGCCGGACCCGGTGAGCATCGCTTCGCCCATGCGCTCGTCCGGCGGTCGGTGGTCGACAACCTGGGTCCGGCGGCACGGCGCGCCCTGCACCTCGACGTGGGGCGGGCGCTCGGTCGCCACGATCCCCAGCGGGTGAGCGAGATCGCCCACCACCTGACCGCAGCGGTCCCGCTCGTCGAGTCGGACGAAGCCGTCGAGGCGGGCCGCCGAGCCGCGTCGGGAGCCACCGCGGCGGTGGCGTTCGACGACGCCGCCCGTCACCTGGAGGCCGTGCTGCCCCTCAGCGCGGGGCGTGCGCGCTGCGAGCTCCTGCTTGAGCTGGCGGACGCCCGCATGCGCGCGGGAGACGTGGCCACCGCTCTCGAACGATGCCTGGAGTGCGGCGCCGGGGCCGCCGAGATGGGGGAGGACGACCTGGTCGTCGAGGCCGCGCTGGCGTACGACGATGCGAACTGGCGGGCGGCGCTGCACGGCGGGGTCGCCGAGCAGCTGCTCCGCGACGCCCTGCCGCTCGCCGCGGACGCAGCCACCGAGGTCCGGGTCGAGGCGGCGCTCAGCCGGGCGCTCGCGTTCACGGGCCGCGACGTCGAGGCGCGGGCCCTCGCCGACAAGGCGACGGTGGCCGCCCGGGAGCTGGGCGATCACGCTGCCATCCGGGTAGCCATGTCGTCGGTGCTGTTCGTGCCGTGGACCGCGGAGACGATCGACCACCAGGTGGCGATCGCCCGCGAGCTGCTGGAGCGCACCGAGGCCGCCGGCGACATCGAGTGGCTGTCGGGCGCGCACAACAAGCTGCTCTACGGCCTGATCACGCTCGGCGAGCTCGACGAGGCCCGGGAGGTGGCCCGCCGGTTCGACCAGACCACCTCACGCACCGGCCAGCCCCTGTTCCGTGTGCTGGGCCTGCAGGTCCTGGCGCTGCTGGCCGTCGGCGAGGGGCGGCTGGCGGATGCCGAGTCCCTGGCCGAGGAGGCCAACGTGCTGTCGTCGTTCCTCTCGGGCACCGACGCGGAGGGCGGCTACGGGGTGCAGATCTTCACGATCCGGCGCGAGCAGGGTCGCCTCGACGAGGCCCGCCCCCTGGTCGAGGCGGTCGCGCGGCTCGGGCAGGAGGGGTCGACGTGGCGTCCGGCGCTCACGGTGCTCTACGCCGAGCTGGGCCTCCTCGACGACGCCGCCCGCGAGCTGACCCACCTGGTGGCGGACGACCTGCGGGCCGTGCCGCGCGACTCGCTCTACGGCGGGTCGCTCACCTACCTCGCCGACGCGGCGGTGGCGGTGGGCGACCGGGCGGCCGCCGCGGTGCTGTACGACGAGCTCTTGCCGTACCGGCACCTGGTGGTGCAGGTGGGCAGCAACCTGGCCGCCTACGGAGCAGCCGACCGGTGCCTGGGCGAACTGGCCGCGCTGATGGGCCGCGTGCGGGATGCGGAGTCGCACTTCGAGACCGCGCTCCGGCTCGACGGGCGGGCCCACATGCCGGTGTGGCTGGCCCACAGCCAGCTCGCGTACGGGCGGGCGCTCGTCGCCCGGGGCCGGTCGGACGACCGGGAGCGGGCCCGCGGGCTGCTGACGGCGGCGGCCGACACCGCGGCCCGGCTCGGCCTGGCGCGCGTGGCCCAGGGGGCCGCGGTGGCCCTGGCGGAGGTCGCGGCCCGCCCGCCCGGCTCGGTGCGGGCGGAGTCGCCGTGGGGCCCGGGGGCGTCGGGTGGTTCCGGCGATGGTGTGGCACCGGCCGTCGACGTCGGCCTGACCGACCGGGAGGTCGGTGTGCTGCGCCTGGTCGTCGACGGCTTGAGCAACCGCGAGATCGGCGAGCGCCTGCTGATCAGTCAGCACACGGCCGCCAACCACGTCCGGTCGATCCTGCTCAAGACCGGATGCGCGAACCGCACCGAGGCGGCCTCGTGGGCGCTGCGCCGGGGGCTGATCGCGCGCTGACCACGGCTGACGCCGTCCCTTGCCGGCGGCGGGCCTTCCGGTGGTGCAGGCCGCCGTCGACGCAGCCTCAGCGGTTCACGCGGTGGTGCCGGCGACGATCGCCTCGGGGTTGAGCTCGCCGACCGCCACGATGGCGTCGGCGGGTATGCCGTTGCGCCGGGCGGCCTCGCGGATGGCGTCCTCGTTCGGCGCTTCGTACAGGCAGTAGGTCTTGCGCTTGTCGGCGCTGAGGAACGAGTACACCCAGCGCACGCCGGCATCGTCGTTGACGGCGGTGATGCCCGCGACGTCGTCGGCCCCCAGCTCGAGCTCCTCGGCGAAGTTCCTCTCGACCAGGAAGAGCGGCACAGCGCCCTCCTTTCGTTTGGGCGTCTGCGCGCAGGCTACGCCTCTCGCCACCGGGGTCGTCGGTCAGTTGATCTGGCGCTCGCGGCCCTCCCAGTAGGCGCTGCGGAGCTTGAACTTCTGCAGCTTGCCGGTGGCGGTCGTCGGCAGCTGCTCCCGGAACTCGACCGACGTGGGGCACTTGTAGTGCGTCAGGCGCTCGCGGCAGTGGTCGATGAGGTCCTGTTCGCTCGCGGCGTTGCCGGGTGCGAGCACGACCAGGGCCTTGACGGTCTCGCCCCACTTCTCGTGGGGAACGCCGATCACGGCCACCTGGGCGACCGCAGGATGGGAGTGCAGGGCGTCCTCGACCTCGATGGAGGACACGTTCTCCCCGCCGGAGATGATGACGTCCTTCTTGCGGTCGGAGATGGTGAGGTAGCCGTCGTCGAACGTGCCGCCGTCGCCCGTGTGGAACCAGCCGCCGGCGAGTGCGTCGGCGGTGGCGTCGGGCTGCTGCCAGTAGCCTTCGAGCACGACGTTCGATCGGGCGAGCACCTCGCCCATCGGATCGACGTCGAGCCGGGTGCCGAGGGTCGGGGCGCCGGCCCGGACGAGCTTGGTCGCCCGCTCGGCGGGCGTGAGGTCGTCCCACTCCGCCCGGCCACGGTTCATCGTGAGGAGCGGGGCGGTCTCGGTGAGGCCGTAGATCTGGATGAACTCCCAGCCCAGCTCGGTCTCCATCCGCTCGATGACGCGGGTGGGCGGGGGTGCGCCGGCGACCACCATGCGGACGCGGTCGCGTCCGGGGATGGGGCCGTCCCACGACTCGGCCGCGTCGAGGACCGCAGCGACGACGGCCGGGGCGCCGCACAGGAGGGTGACGCCGTGGCGCTCGATCCGGCGGAGGATCTCCGCGCCGTCGATCTTGCGCAGCACCACCTGGGTGGCGCCCATGCCCGCGAGGGCGAACGGCATGCCCCAGCCGTTGCAGTGGAACATCGGCAGGGTGTGCAGGTAGACGTCCCGATCGGTCACGCCGGCGTGCCAGCCGAACATGGCGGCGTTGATCCACAGGTTGCGGTGCGTGAGCTGCACGCCCTTGGGCCGGGCGGTGGTGCCGCTCGTGTAGTTGATCGTGGCGGTGGCGTCCTCGTCCGGCTCGTCCCACGGCTGGGGATCGGGCGTGCCCGGCGCGGTCGGCCACAGCTGCTCGTCGGTGTCGGCGCCGATGACGAAGCGGTGCTTGGCGTCGACGCCGGACAGCGACTCCTCCAGCTCGGGGTCGACGAGCAGGACCGACGCGCCCGAGTGCTCGACGATGTAGCCGACCTCGGCGGCGTTGAGGCGGAAGTTGATCGGCACCAGCACCCGGCCCCACGCCCCCACGCCGAAGAACGACACGAGCAGCCGGGCGGCGTTGTGCGAGACGATCGCGACCCGCTCGCCCCGCCCGATTCCCAGCCCGTCGAGCGCCGCGGCCTGGCCGCGCGCCAGCTCGGCGACCCGGCGGTAGGTCAGCTCACCCCAGGCTGCCGCCGGCTGATCCGGCTCGTCGATCACCCCGATGCGGTCGGGGTAGACCAGCTCGGCCCGTTGCAGGTGGTCGGCGATCGTCAACGGGACCCGCATGGTGCGTCCTCCGTGTGGGCGGCTGCATGTGACCACTGACACTGTCACACGGCGAGACGCGAGCCGCACGCGCGTGCGGACCTGCCGGCGGCTGGGGGCGGCGAGCTGGGCGCCGGGGCGGGAGCTGGTTCCACCTTGTTCCGGATCGCCGCCGCCTATCGTGCGGGGTCGTGCGGTCTTGTCGCTGCGGTCCCCACGCGATGCCGTGTCGTGTGACCCACACGAGCGGCGGTGTCGGGTGGTCCACGAGGGAAGGGCCGGCACGCCGGAGCCGTCACACGAGCGAGGCGCCATGACCGATTCCGCTCCCACCAGGCCGTCGCACCCGCGGGCCGACCGCGCCGACCGGGCGCTGGCGGTGCCGCTGTGGGTGCGGCTCGGGCTCGTCGCCCTCGCCGTCCCCCAGGTGCTGACCGGCGGCTGGGCCCTGCTCGACGGGGCGGGCTGGTTCGAGTCGTTCCCGGGATTCGACCCGCGGCTCGTCGCCGCGGACCCGCCCTTCAACGCCCACCTCGCCGCCGACACGGGGGCGGGCTTCCTCGCCACCGCGATCGCCCTCGCCCTGGCTGCGTGGTGGGGCGAGCGGCGTGTCGTCTGGCTCGCGCTGGCCACCTACCTGGCGTTCGCGGTGCCCCACCTCGTCTACCACTGGGCAAACCCGGCTCCGGCCCTGTCCGACGCCGAGAACGTCCGGAACGTGATCACGCTCGTCGTCGCCGCCGGCTTTCCCCTGGTGCTGTGGTGGGGCAGCTACCGGGTTCCGAACGACGAATCCTGATCACCGGCGGGCCGGCCAGCCTGGTCCCGCCTACGCGACGCGCCGGCGGCGGCGGGACAGCTCCGTCCGGCCCTCGTACGCGCACCACAGGCCGGCAGCCACCGCCGCGGCCACGCTCAGCCATGCCGGTGCACCCACCGGCTCGCCCAGGTACGGGTTGGTGGCCACGGTGGTCCAGGGCACGGCGTGGTAGGCGACGAACCCCGCGGCCACAGCCAGTCCGGTCCACGCGGCCAGCGGGCGGCCGTAGGGCCGATGCTGCAACAGCCCGATCACGGCAGCCACGCTCAGCGCCAGGAGCGCCAGACCGACCACGGGGCCGACCCAGGACTCGCTCTCGGGCTTGTTCTCGTCGACGGGCACGGCCGCGTGCACCACCTGGCTCACCGTGAGCACCGCGGCCGGCCACAGCATGCGATCGCGTGCGTTCCCCATGGGCCACTTCCTAGTGCGGACCCGGCGCCGGCGCTTCCGAGTTCATCGACCGCCGTTCCGAACGGGACCGACAGATCGAGGGGAACGCCGATCCCTCGACGCGGATCCGGATGCGCGAGCCACCTGCGATTCGGAACGAGGTGGAACCGACGCGGCCAGCCGTCGCCCGGTGGCGACGTCCCGCCTCCACCGAGGCCCGGCGGCGGGACGAGGCCGCTCGTCGGGGTGGCGCCAGGCTCAGCTCCAGAGGGTCACGTAGACCGGGGGCTTGAAGCGGGACACCGGGACGCTGCCGTCTGCGTGGTGGATGGCCTGCATCGCATCGGGCGTCTCGAGGAAGCGCTCGAGCTTGCCGACGAGCGGCGACCGCCGGGTCGGGCCGAGGCTGGTGGCGTGCCACAGCAGATCGAGCGGCGTGCCCTCGACGGGCAGCACCGCGAGCCGTCCCCGCACGACGTCGCGGGCGACCAGGTGGGCGATGCCGGGGGCGACGCCCTCGCCGTCGGCCGCCGCGTTCCACACGGCGTCGAGGGACGGGAACACGCGCACTCGCGCATCGGGGACGCGCAGCGTCGCCAGCAGGTGCCCGACCTCGCTGGCCGGGTCGGCGCCGCTGGCGTCGACCAGCCAGTTCTGCCGGGTCACGGCCGCCTGGCTCACCCGCTCGTCCCGAGCGAGGCGGTGGCGGGGACCGGCCACCACGACGAGGCGATAGCGCAGCATCGGCTTGCCGGCGTAACCGGGCAGCCGGGGGCCGAGGGCGACGTCCGCCAGCCGCTCGGTCAGCAGCGCGGGCATCTCGCTCGCCGTCGCCACACCGAGCGTGGCGTCGATGGCCGGGTGGCGCGCGCCGAACGCCGTCAGCA
>DASUQS010000121.1:0-8048 GCA_036280455.1 Acidimicrobiales bacterium | reverse complement strand
GGCACGCCGAGGAGGGCGAACTCGGCCTCGACGTGACCGGCGCCCACGCCGACGATCGCCCGCCCGCCCGAGAGCCGGTCGAGCGTCGTGAACGCCTTGGCCACCTCCAACGGGTGGTGGTACGGGAGGGCGACCACGTGGCTGAGCAGCCGCACCGACGTGGTGACGCCGGCCAGGAACCCGAGCGTCGTGAACGGGTGGTACCAGGTGGCGCCCATCGTCTCGTCGTGCGGCTTCGGGATGGCGACGTGCTCGCACACACCCACGTAGAGCGCGCCGGCCCGGTCGGCCGCCTGCGCCACCGCCACCAGGTCATCGGTGGTGGCGGTGGCCTCCCACGGCTCGACGAAGATCGTGCTCTGGGCCTGGATGGGGAGCTGCAGCCCCCAGGCCACCTGGCCCTCCGGGATGATGGCGGTCACGTGTTCCCCCTCGTCCGCCGGGCGATCGCTGTCCGGCGGGTGGTCACTTCACGGCCGTGGGCGCCACGGGCCCGCCGACCGACCGGGTGAGCGGCAGCGGGGTGGCGCACAACAGGACCTCGTACCGGCCGTCGGCTGCGCAGTCGGCGGCCAGGTCGTCGAGCGCCCACAGCTGGCCCTGGGGCATGCCCATGTCGACGAGGTGCAGGAGGTGCACGGGGAGGAGGACGGCGGGATCCTCCGGCGGCCAGACCTCGCACACGAGCGTGTCGGTGGCGACGGCGGCCACGTCGTGGTCGCGCAGCCACTCGACGGACCGGGTGGACAGGCCCGGCGACGGGTGGGCGAACCGCTCCCGGTCGCCCTCGCGCAGGAAGTGCATCTGCCCGGTGCGCACCAGCAGCACGTCGCCGGGCTCGACCGTCACGCCGGCCTGGGCCACCGCCGCGTCGAGGTCCTCGCCCGTGATGGCGTGGCCGTCGTCGAAGTGGTCGACGCCGTGCACCCGGGCCACATCCGCGAGGATGCCCCGCGTCACGATCGGCCCGAAGTTCTGGATGCCGAGGCGCTTCGCCCCCGCCTCGTCGACGGCGGTGGCGTCGATGCCGTTGTAGAGGCGCCCCTCGTAGCTGACGTGGCTGAGCGCGTCCCAGTGGGTCGCGGCCTGCACCCCCATCGTCACGGCGTCGTCGTTGGCGCAGAAGTCGGCGGGATCGCCGGTGTAGGGCGTGTTGACCGCCAGCATGGTGCGGCTGGGGTTGACCCGGCCGGGGATGGCACCCGTCTGCGGCCCGTCCTCGTCGAACGGGATGGCGAGCGAGAACGTCCGGCCGTGCCGCGCCGCGGCCACACCCCGCAGCACGGCGGCGGCGTCGATGAGGTTGAGCGTGCCCCGCTCGTCGTCGGCCCCCCATCGTCCGGCGTTCGATACGCGGGCCGCGAGCTCCTTGAGGTGGTCGGGCAGCGCCATGAAACGTGTTCTAGTTCTCCTCCCCGGTGTTTGCCAGGCGCTCCCGGGCGGAGCGGGCGGCCGCGACCATGCCGGCCAGCGCCGGTCGCACCTCGTCCCAGTCCCGGGTCTTGAGCCCGCAATCGGGGTTCACCCAGAGCTGGCCGGCAGGCAGCGCGGCGAGGGCCCGGTCCAGCAGCGCAGCGATCTCCTCCTCGGACGGCACCAGGGGCGAGTGGATGTCGTACACGCCCGGCCCCACGCCGGCCGGGTAGCGCGCTGCCACCAGGTCGGCCAGCACCTCCATGCGGCTGCGGGTCGCCTCGATCGAGATGACGTCCGCATCGAGGGCGACGATGGCGTCGATGATGTCGCCGAACTCCGCGTAGCACATGTGGGTGTGGATCTGGGTGCTGTCGTCGACGCCCGAGGTCGCCAGACGGAAGCACTCGGTCGCCCAGTCCAGGTAGCGCTTGTGGTCGGCCACCCGCAGCGGCAGGCCTTCGCGCAGCGCCGGCTCGTCGACCTGGATGATGCCGATGCCCGCCGCCTCGAGGTCGGCCACCTCGTCGCGGATCGCCAGAGCGATCTGGCGGCACGTCTCGTGGCGGGGCTGGTCGTCCCGGACGAAGGACCACTGCAGGATCGTCACCGGCCCCGTGAGCATGCCCTTGACGGGCCGATCGGTGAGCGACGACGCGTAGCCGGCCCACTCGACCGTCATGGGGGCGGGACGCTCGACGTCCCCGAACAGGATCGGCGGGCGGACGCAGCGGGTGCCGTAGCTCTGGACCCAGCCCTGGGCGGTGGTGACGAAGCCGGCCAGCCGCTCACCGAAGTACTGCACCATGTCGTTGCGCTCGGGCTCGCCGTGCACCAGGACGTCGAGGCCAAGCTCCTCCTGCGTGCGCACGACCTGGGCGATCTCCGCCCGGCAGAACTCGGCGTACTCGTCGTCGGTCAACTCGCCCACGTCGTGCTTCCGCCGCGCCCGGCGGATCTCGGCGGTCTGGGGGAACGAACCGATCGTGGTGGTCGGCAGCACCGGGAGCCCGAGGGAGCGCTGCTGCACCTCGGCCCGCGCCCGGTGCGGGCTGGGGCGGCTCGCCATCTCGGCCGTCACCACCGCGGACCGCCGCCGCACCCGGTCCGGGGCCTCGGCCTGCGCCACCCGCCGGTCCTCGACCGCCCGCCGGCTGGCCGCGAGCCGTTCGGCCACCGCAGGGTCGGCTGCGGCAAGGCCGCCTGCCGGTGTGCCCCCGCGGCCGAGGGCAGCGGCCAAGATGCCGACCTCGTCGAGCTTCTGGTCCGCGAACGCCAGCCAGTCCCGCACGGTGGGGTCCAGGCCGTCCTCGACCCCCACGTCGTGGGGGACGTGCTGCAGCGAGCACGACGGGCCGATCCACAGCCGGTCGCCCAGGCGCCGGTGGGCATCGGCCACTCGATCGAGGACGCCGTCGAGGTCGGTGCGCCACACGTTGCGCCCGTCGACGACGCCGAGGGACAGGACGCGCGGCGGCGACCCGACCCGCTGCGGGTCGTCCGGGCCGGGGGCGAAGCGGTCGAGCAGCGGGGCGAGCTGGTCGGGTGCCCGCACGAGGTCGACGTGCAGGCCGTCGACGGGCAGCCCGGTCGCCACGTCCACGTTGTCCCCCAGCCCGCCGAAGTACGTGGCGACGAGCAGCCGGAGGTCCGCGGCCCGAGCCAGGACGGTGTATGCGTTGCGGTAGGCGTCCCGCGCCCGGTCGTCGAGGTCGGTGACGAGGCACGGCTCGTCGAGCTGCACCCAGGTGGCACCCGCCGCCGCCAGGTCGGCGAGCACCCGCGCGTAGACGGGGAGCAGCCGCTGCAGCAGCGACAGGGGCGAGAACCCTGGCTCCGTCGGCGTGGCCAGCAACAGGAAGGTGACGGGGCCGATCAGCACCGGCCGGGTGGCGATGCCGAGGTCGCGCGCCTCGACCAGCTCGTCGACCGGCTTGGTCGACGCCAGGCGGAACTGGGTGTCCGGCCCGAGCTCCGGCACGAGGTAGTGGTAGTTGGTGTCGAACCACTTGGTCATCTCGAGCGGCGGCACCGCCACGCCGTCGCGCTCGGTGCCGCGGGCCAGGGCGAAGGAGGTGTCGAGGTCGACCGAGTCGCCATCCCACCCGAACCGGTCGGGCACCGCGCCGACGAGGCAGCACGTGTCGAGCACCTGGTCGTAGAGCGAGAAGTCGTTGGAGGGGATGCTGTCGATGCCGGCCGCCCGCTGGACGCGCCAGGCGTCGGCGCGCCGCGCCGCGGCCACCCGGGCGAGCTCCGGCGCGTCGATGCGGCCCGCCCAGTAGCGCTCGACCGCTCGCTTCAGCTCGCGAGCGGGGCCGATGCGGGGCATGCCGAGGTTGATCGCGTGTGCCATGCCGCCGACCGTAGGAACCGGGCTCGTACGGCGACAGGGACAGTTCGGCGCGATTCCGACCAGTACAGTTCTGCTGCTGATCTGCCAGCCTCCGAACTGTTCCCCGGTACAGTCAGCCGACATGTCTGCCTCTGCACCCACCCTCTACGAACAGCTCGCAGACACGATCCAGGCCCAGATCGAGGCGGGCACCTACCGCCCAGGCGACCGCATCCCCTCGGTGCGCAAGCTGCGCGAGCAGCACGGGGTCAGCCTGACGACCGTGCTGGAGGCGTGCCGGGTGCTGGAGGACCGTGGCCTCGTCGTCGCCCGCCCCCAGTCCGGCCACTACGTGCAGGCGCCCGCCGCGCCCGGCCGCGTCGGCCCGGAACACGCCCCGCCCGCCGCCGACGCCCGCCACGTCGACGCCTCCCTCGCCCTGCGCCTGAACCTCGGGGTCGGCAACCCCCAGGAGCCCACGCTCGGCGCCGCCGTCCAGGGCCCGGAGCTGATGCCGATCGCCAGCCTCAACCGCCTGCTCGGCCAGGCCCTGCGCTACCAACCGGCGGCGTGCCACTCCTACGACGCACCGCCCGGCAGCCCGGCACTGCGACGGGTCGTCGCCCAGCGGGCGGCCGAGATCGGATGCGCGGTCGGGCCCGACGAGGTCGTCGTGACCAGCGGCGCCAAGGAGGCCGTCTACTTGTCGATCCGGGCGGTCACCCGGCACGGCGACACGATCGCCGTCGAGTCGCCCACCTACTACGCCCTGCTGGAGGTCGTGGCCTCGCTCGGGCTCAAGGTGGTCGAGATCGCCAGCGACCCGGAGCGGGGCATCGACCTCGACGACCTCGACCGGGCGCTTCGGGCCCAACCGATCGCGGCATTGGCCGTCGTGTCCAACTTCTCGAACCCCACCGGCGCGTGCATGTCCGACGACGCCAAGCGCCGGCTCGTCGCCCTCCTCGACAGCCACGACGTGCCCCTCGTGGAGGACGACGTGTACGGCGACCTCGTGTTCGAGGGCCCCCGGCCTCGGGCGATCAAGGCCTTCGACACCCGCGGGAACGTCCTGTACTGCTCGTCGTTCTCCAAGACGCTGTCGCCCGGCCTGCGGGTGGGATGGGCGATCCCCGGCCGCCACCAGAACGAGCTCGAGCTGCTCAAGCTCGTCGTCAACCAGGCCACAGCGGTGGCGCCGCAGCTGGCGGTGGCCGGCTTCGTCGAGAGCGGTGGCTTCGACCGCCACCTGCGCCGGGTCCGGCGCATGTACCACGACCAGATGGCTCGGACGATGGACGCGGTCACCCGCTGGTTCCCGGACGGCACCCGGATGACCCATCCTCGCGGCGGCCACGTGCTGTGGGTGCAGCTCCCGGGGGAGATCGACTCGATGGCGCTGTACGACGCCGCTGTCGACCACGGCATCCGCATCGCCCCGGGCCCGATGTTCTCGGCGTCGCTCGGCTTCCGCAGCTTCATCCGCCTCAACACGGGCTTCCCGTGGAGCGCCGCGACGGACCGCAAGATCGAGACGCTGGGCCGGCTGATCGCCGCCGCCTGACCGGCCCGCCTGTCAGGCCGCGCCCTGCCGGAGGTAGTAGCTGTACTCGTGGACGGCGCGGAACCCGGCGCGTCCGTAGAGCGCCGTCGCGGCGTCGTTGTCCGCCATCACAGCGAGGTAGAGGCGGTCGACGGCGCGGCGGAGGGCTTCCGCGGCGAGGCCGCCGAGCACCGCCGTGGCCGCGCCTCGCCGACGGTGGATCGGGCCGGTGGCCATGCACTGGACGCCGCCCCAGCCGCTCTCGATCACCAGCTGCCCGACCCCGACCACCTGAGAGCCTTGACGTGCCGTGGCGAACACCGTCGGAAGCCCAGGTTTCAGGAGCACCCCACGGCACACCGCGGCGTCCTCTTGGATTCTGCCGCGGGTGGCCTCGACTGCCCAGTACGCGTTGAACCACTCATCGGTCGGCGTGGCCGTGGTCTCGATCTGGAACCAGGACGATCCGAGCCGGTCGATCACATCACGGGTGGCCGCGACCTCCACCAGCGTGCGAGCCGTGGACCGGTAACCACGCGCCCCGAGGTCGGTCGCCAGGTCTGGCGGTGCCGACGCCGTGGACACCTGTATCAGCGGCGGCGCACCGCGCTCGCCGTAGAACGCCTCAGCTCGGGCGACCAGATCTCCGACGCTCCCGTCGGTCGCCGTCGCGAGCGCCGAGTTCGCCCGGCGCGTCACGCCCTCCGCCCAGCGGTAGCGCCACCCGCTCTCGGTTTCGACGACCACAGGGGGCCATGCATTGGCCATGAGCTCGTCGAGCAGCGGCACGCCCTCCATCGGGGAAGCGTACGGGCGACAGACAGCTCAGTAGTCGATGAAGATGAGCCGGCAGTGGGTGCAACGGTGTCCAGCGGCCCGTGCCACGCCCAGCACACCCGCGTCCAGAAGGTCGTTCCCGATGCTTCGGGGCCATCGTGGCGGGCGGTCACGGTTCCACCACAGGAAGCTCCCACCCCGGCCCCGGCTTGCGCTGACGAAGCCGCCGTCCGCCACTGCGCCACAGCGCAGACAGGCAGACGCGTCAGGAACCCTGTCCGTTCGCCCCCGTCGGTCTCTCCCCATGTCGACGATGCTAGGACCCGCAACGATTCCGGGTGCGCCAACGGGGTTGCCGTAGTACGAAGTGTCATCCCCGGAGACCGAGCGGACGGAACGGATCATGATCGACCGACGAGCGGCGGGAGTCGCACTGGCCTTGGCGATCGCGATCGTCGGTGCGTGCGCATCGGAGGCGGACGAGCAGACGCTCCGAGCAGCACTCGCCGACCGGACTCCCACCGAAGACGCGACCGCGGCAGACGACGATCGGCCCACCCCACCGGACCCGGTCACGACGACCACCGATCCGCCGACCACGACGACCACCGCCCCACCCCCGCCGGGGTTCGATGGCGGCACGAGGGTCGTCGGCACGGACATGCAGCCAGGTCGGTACATCAGCGAGGGACAGTTCTGCTACTGGGAACGCCTCTCCGGATTGACCGGCGCCTTCGAGGACATCATCGTCAACGGCAATGCCGACGGGCAGGCCATCGTCGAGATCGTGCCGGGCGATGTGGCGTTCAACTCGAACGGGTGCGGTCGTTGGTCGCTCTATCAGCCACCACCGGCGCCGGTGTCCGAGTTCGGCTCCGGCGACTGGGTGGTCGGCGAACAGATCGTGCCGGGCACCTATCGGGCCGAGGGCGAGTTCTGCTACTGGGAGCGCGCCAGCGGATTCGCCCACGACTTCGACGAGATCCTGGCAAATGGGGTGCCCGAGGGACAGGCCGTCGTCGAGATCCTGGCCAGCGACACACGCTTCACCGCAACGGGCTGCGGCCCGTGGACACCGGCCTGACCCGATGCTCGAACGGAGCAGCAGCGCGCTGACACCACGGCTCGACGTCCGCTGTCCCAACGAACTGGACCGGCCCCGGTTCGTCGAGCTGTTCTCTGACGAAGCCTTCATGGCCTTCGCCGCCGGCCCCCTGGCGCCTGATCGAGCACATGCGCGCTTCGACCGCATGCTGGCCCGCTCGCCGACCAGCAGGCAGCTGGGACACGTTGGGCGGCCGAGCTGACAGCCTGTCGGCATGCCGAGATGCCCGCGCGGGCTGTGTTGCCTCTGTGCAACGACCATCTCGGAAGGCGCTGCGGACGAGCTCGTCCATCTCACCGTCGCCTTCCGTGAGCGTCAGGGCTGGAGTTGAGGCGGCGTCAGGTCAAGGTCTTCCGGGCGGCCGGGTCGAGGGGCTCGATGAGGATGGCCAGGCAGGTGCTGCACACGCTCGCGAGCGGCGGCCGGAAGTAGCCGAAGAGGCGGGTGCGTCGCCTGGTTCCGGTTGGCTTCCAGAAGACCGAGGTTGCGAAGCCCCATCCAAGGCCGTTCTGTATGCCGAGCTGGCCCTTGGTCATCAGACCACCGCAGTAGGGGCACGTCACGCTCGGGACTATCGCACACCCATGCGCCACGCTGATGCGGGCGGCCGGTTCTCCGCATCCCGACCGGTCGGTGGCGGCCGATGACACCCGTCGCCGTCCCCCTCGCCTGTTCTACTGGGCGGCTTGGCGGTCGCGGGCCGCTGTCGCCTCGGGGCTGGCAAGCTGCAAAAGGTTGAGGGTGAGGAGCGGCTCCGGTACGACGGGCCGGAATGGCACGACCTGCGCCACCACCATGCGAGCGTGCCGCTGTCGAAGGGTGTCAGCCCGGCTCTGGCGGCTGAGCGCCTGGGCCACGATCTCAAGACGCTGCTG
>DASUQS010000120.1:0-6942 GCA_036280455.1 Acidimicrobiales bacterium | reverse complement strand
GCTGGACGACCTCCTCCCGCCGCTCATGCGCTGGTGGTCGGCAGGCATGCTCGGATTGGCGGCAGTCGGCATCGCCACGTGCCTCGTGGCGGGGGTCGACGTCGCTCCGTTGGGCCGCCGCGAGCTCGTGGTCGGATTGGTCATCGGCGCCGCGGCCGTCGTAGGCACGGAGGTTGCAGCGCGGTTCCTCGCCAGCGCCCCGCTGCCCGCCAGATCACCCGCATCGCTGGCCGTGTGCGACGAGATCAGGAGCGACCTGGCGTCGGTCGTGGTTGCCGGGATGATCGGGCCGATGTTCCTGTGCATTTTCGTGGCCGGGCGGATCCTGCCCGAGGCCGGTGCGGCCGCCGGGCTCCTCCTCGTCCTGCCGATCGCCATGATGGAGGGACAACGGCGGCGGCGGGTGCGCGAGCGGTTGTGGGCAGGGTCGTGATCCCATGATCATCCACGTCGACCTGGCCTCGGCCACGCCGCCGTACGACCAGGTGCGGGCCGCCATCGAGCAGGCCATCGCGGACGGCGGCCTCGCCGCGGGCGCTCGGCTTCCGACCGTGCGGGCGCTGGCCGCCGACCTCGGGCTGGCGCCGAACACCGTCGCCCGCGCCTACCGCGAGCTCGAGGCGCTGGGCCTGCTCGACGCGCAGGGCCGGCGGGGCACCTTCGTCGCCGACCAGGCACCCGCGACCGGAGCGGCCCGCGATGCCGCCGACGCGTTCGCGGCGCGCGTGCGTGCGCTCGGCCTGCAGCCCGACGTGGCGCTGCGCCTGGCCCGCACCGCGCTCGGCCTCTGACCTCGCGCGGCGTCGCAGACGGTCGGGCGGCTACTGGGCCGTGTGGAGGGAGAACGCGAGGGCGAAGCCCGCCGCGGTGAACAGGCCGACGAGTCGGCCCTCGTGGGCGAAGGCCTCGGGCATCATCGTGTCGGCCAGCATGCAGAGGATGGCGCCGCCGGCGAACGCCAGCACGAACGCCACGGTCCCGGGCGAGGCGCCGTCGAAGACGACGTAACCCAGCAGCGCCGACAGCGCGGAGACGAACGCCACCCCTGCCCACAGCAGCAGCACGTGGCCGCGGGTCCACCCGGACGCGACCAGCCCTGTCGTCGCCGCCAGCCCCTCCGGCAGGTTCGAGATGAACACCGCAGCGATGAACGCCACGCTCACCCCCTCCCCCGCCAGCAGGCCGAGGCCGAGCACGATCGACTCGGGGATGCCGTCGAGCACGGCGCCCAGCACGATCGCCAGCCCAGAGCCTTCGGCCTGCGAACCGTCGGAGGCCTTGCGACCCTCGCCCCCCATCCGGTCGATGAGGGCGTCGCCGGCGAAGAACACGACCGCCCCGGTCAGCAGCCCGACGGCCACCCCGCCCTCGCCGGCCGAGGTCTCGACGGCTTCCTCCACCAGGTCGAAGGCGAGGGCGCTGATCAGCACCCCGGCCCCGAAGCCCATCACCATTCCCAGCACCCGGACCGGGATCCGCCAGACGACGGCGGCGACGGCCCCCAGAACGAGTGCCGAGCCGCCGAGCGCGCCCCACCCGAATGCTGATCCCACGCGACGAAGGGTCGAGCGTCGTCGCCCTCCGAGCGTCACCCGCCGGGGGTGACGTCGCCCCGGGCGGTCGCCAGGCTCAGATCGGGGTCTGCTGGTGCAGCGCCAGCCGCCAGGCACCGCCGGCGCGGACATAGGTGCTGTTGAACAGTGCCGTGTAGTCGGTACCGCCACGGCTGGCCGTCGCCCGGTAGGCAACGACCGCGCTGTCGTCGCCGAGCGCCAGGACCCGCTCGTCGGACAGCTCGAAGGAGTCCCACGGGGCGCCGCCCATCGAGTCGATCACGGCGGCGCGGTCGTCGATCACCATCCCGCCCGGCAGCAGCATCAGCACCTCGTCGGCAAGCACCCGTCCGTAGAAGTCGGTTGCCGCCTCCCCGGAGGTCGACAGGGCCTTCCAGGCCTCTCGTTCCAGCTCGATCAGGTCGTCGTGCGCAGACATGTCACCTCCAGCGCCCGCCGTCTCGGTCGATTGCTCGCGCGTACCCGGCGCGTACCCGGCGTCGTACCCGGCGATTCCCGCGACCCGTCAGCCGGGGGCGTCGACCGGTTCGGAGCCGGCCATGGCGGCACGCTCCTTCTCGAGGAGCTGGTTCTCCTCGTAGATGGCGGTGATGATGGCGCGGGCGTCGTCCTCGAGCGTGTGGCGGGCGCGGAGCAGCAGCATCAGGCCGAGGATCACGGGTGGGAAGGTCAGGTAGAAGGCCGCCACCAGCGAGCCGGTGAGCGACGACACCCCGCCGACCAGCACCGGCGCCAGCGCGGCGCCGAAGACGGAGGTCGTGAGGGCCATGGCCGAGGCGCCGACCCCGCGCGACTCGGGCGGCACGACGTCGAGCATCACCGCACGCAGGCCGGGGGCCGCCCCGGCGGCGGCGAGCACGCCGACGAACTGGAGCGCGATCCGGAGAGCGACCGGCTCGACCGCGAACGACGCCATGAACAGCAGCGCGCTCAGCACCGCCGACCACACGACGATGGCGATGCGGCCGCCCTTCCAGAGGTGGTGGTACCGGTCGGAGAAGGCGCCGCCGGCGAGCGTGCCGACGATGCCGCCGAGGCCGAGGATGCCGCCGGTCACGACCGTGGCCCGTGTGACCGACATGTCGGAGTAGCGCTCGTGGTAGATGGCCAGCCACGTCGCCACGCCGTTGACGGTGAACAGCAGCGAGGCCACACCCACCAGCACGTAGCGCATCGTGCGGATGCCGAAGATCATGCGCAGCTGGCTGAACAGCTCGGCGGCGGCGAGGCGGGTGAACTGCCGGACGCTCAGCCCCTCCGCACCGGAGCGGCGATCGCTCTCACGGGGCGGCAGCGCCTCGATCTCCTCCCACGTCATCGACTCGGGCAGTTCGGCCTCGCCCCGGCGCGGCTCGCGCAGCCGGAACACGGCCAGAGCCACGATCGCTCCCGGGACCCCCACGACGGCGAACGCCCACCGCCACCCGAACGCCTCGCCCACCGCGCCGCCCAGCGCCAGGCCGATGCCGCCCCCGAGGAAGAAGCTGACCTGCTGCAGCGAGAAGACCCGGGCGCGCATGCGCGCCGGGTAGCTGTCACCGAGGTACGAGGTGGAGGCCGGGTCGTCGACGGCCTGACCGATGCCCATGGCCGCGCGGGCGACGAGCAGGTTGGCGTAGTTCACCGCGGTGGCGGACAGCATGATGAGCCCGCTCCAGCTGAGCAGCGTCCAGCCGATGACCTTGTTGCGGCGGTAGTGGTCGGCCACCCAGCCGGCGGGGATCGTGGCGAGGGCGCTGACCACGACGAAGACCGACGTGATGAGCCCGAGCTTCGTGTCGCTGAGGCTCCACTCGTCCTCGAGGATCGGCAGCACGCCGCGGGCGACCGACACGTCGATCTGGTCGATGAGGCTGACGAGGGCCATGACCATCAGCGGCGCGAGCGGGAAGCGCCGCCCGCGCGGCGAGGCGGGTCGTTCGCCGGACACGGCGGTGCTGGTCTCGTCCACTGGTTCCACGTTCGCACCCCTCCCGATCGACGAACACTACTCGCAGGCGACATGCAAGAAGTCAGCACAGGGGGTGCACGAACCCTGCACGGGTTCCCTCGGACTAGAACGTGTTCTAAAGTCGATCGCATGACCGACGCCGGCCCCGAGCTACCGCTGATCATCTCGGTGGACGACCACGTGGTCGAGCCGCCCGATCTGTGGACCAGTCGCCTGCCCGCCCGTTACGCGGACGTCGGCCCCCGGGTCGTGCGCGACCGGGCGAAGTTCGACTTCTCCGGCGGCGTGTTCAGCTACGAGAAGGGCGTGCCCGACGGCGAGTGGTGCGACTGGTGGCTCTACGACGAGCTCGTCTACCCGTTCCCCAAGCTCTCCGCCGCCGTCGGCTTCGACGAGCTGGATGTCACCCCGACGACCTTCGACGACATCCGACCGGGCTGTTGGATCCAGTCCGAGCGCCTGGCCGACATGACGGCCAACCACGTCGAGGCCTCGATCTGCTTCCCCAACACGCTCCCCCGCTTCTGCGGGCAGACCTTCTACGAGCAGGGTGTGAAGCGCGAGGGCGGCGATCCCGAGCTCGCGCTCCTGTGCGTCAAGGCCTACAACGACTGGATGATCGACGAGTGGTGCGGCGGCGACGGGAAGGGTCGCCTCATCCCGCTGACGATGATCCCGTTGTGGGACCCCGAGCTGGCCGCCGCCGAGGTTCGGCGGTCGGCCGCTCGGGGCAGCCACGCCGTGGCGTTCTCGGAGAACCCGCACCCGCTGGGCCTGCCGTCGATCCACACCGACCACTGGGACCCGTTCTTCGCCGCCTGCCAGGAGACCGAGACCGTGGTGTGCATGCACATCGGGTCGTCCTCCCGCATGCCGGCTACCTCGCCCGACGCCCCGTTCATCGTCTCGTCGACGCTCACGTTCCAGAACGCCATGGGCTCGATGCTCGACTTCATCTTCTCGGGGACGCTCGAACGCTTCCCGACCCTGAAGATCGCCTACTCGGAGGGCCAGGTCGGCTGGATGCCCTACGTGCTCGAGCGAGCCGACAAGCTCTGGGCGGAGCGCAGCGACAACAGCTTCGGCACCTCGCTGCCGCACCCGCCGACCAGCTACATCCCGGGGCGCATCTACGGCTGCATCTTCGACGACGAGATCGGGCTGCGGAACCGTGACGTGATCGGCATCGACCAGATCTGCTTCGAGACCGACTACCCCCACGCCGACTCGACCTTCCCCCACTCGAAGAAGGTGGCGGCCGACATCTGCGCCCAGGCCGGGCTGGACGAGACCGAGACCTACAAGCTGCTGCGGGGCAACGCCATCGAGGCGTTCGGGCTCGAGCGCTTCGGCATCACCAGGTGAGCGCCGACACCGGCGAGCGCCCCGCGGATTGGGACCTGGGCGGCGACATCGCCCTCGGCAGCGCGCTGTTCACACTCGTCGACCCGCACCGCGGCCACGAGGTCGCCTACAACCGCTGGTACGAGCGCGACCACTTCTACGCCGGCTGCATGAACGGGCCGTTCTACTTCTCCGGCCGGCGCTGGGTGAGCACCCGCGACCTCAAGGACGTGCGGATCGGCAGCGCCGAGCCGCTCTTCGGTGACGACCGGGCCGGCTCGTACCTGGCGCTGTACTGGACGCCCAAGGGACGGTTCCGCGACAACACCGACTGGTCGACCCGCCAGGTGCACTGGCTGCACGCCAACGGCCGCATGTTCGGTGAGCGCGACCACGTCCACACGCTGCTCTACCTCTACAAGGGCGCGACCGCCCGCGACGCCGACGGCGTGCCCCCGGAGCTGGCGCTCGACCATCCGTACCGCGGGCTCGGCGCGGTGATCGTGGAGCCGGCCGGCGACGAACCGGCACCACGACCGACGCTGCCCGCCGACGGGCCCGTCTCGCAGGTGCTGAGCTTCCGCGGCGTGCCCCTGCCACCCGACGCACCCGTGACCCAACCGGGAACGGACGGGGCCGAGCGGCGCGAGCTCCAGCTCTGGTTCGCGGAGGCCGAGCCGTCCGAGTGGTGGGCTGCGGCCGGCGACTACGCCGACGCCATCGCCGGCGCGGGGGCGGGCACCGTGCGGTGGGCGTCGCCCTTCGTGCCGACCGTGCCGGGCACCGACCGCTACACCGACCAGCTCTGGTAGCAGCCGGCGCCGGCTACGTCGCCACCCAGCACCCCTCGAGGTGGTCGTCGACCACGCCCGCGGACTGCATGAGCGCGTACGCCACGACCGGGCCGACGAAGCGGAACCCGCGGGCCTTGAGGGCTTTGGCCAGCGCCTTGGACGTCGTCGTCGAGCTGGGGATCTGCCCCATGCCCGTGAACCGACCGGCCGGTCGATCGTCGGCACCCGGGCCCGGCACGAACGAGAACAGCAGGTCGACCAGCGTCTCACCCTCGGCGTGCATCGCCACCAGCGCCCCGGCGTTGGCGATGGCGGCGTCGATCTTGGCCCGGTTGCGGACGATGCCGGCGTCGGCCATGAGCCGCGCCACGTCGTCGTCGCCGTAGCCGGCCACGACCTCGGGGTCGAAGCCGTCGAAGGCGGCGAAGAACGCCGGCCGCTTGCGCAGGATGGTGAGCCACGACAGGCCGGACTGGAAGAACTCGAGGCACAGCAGGCCGAAGAGGGCGTGCTCGTCGCGCAGCGGACGGCCCCATTCCTCGTCGTGGTACGCGACGTAGAGCGCGTCGCCCGCCCCCCAGGCGCAGCGGAGGTGGCCGTCGTCGCCGAGGACGAGCCCGGTGTCGGAGCCGGTGTCGGTGTCGGTGTCCACGGGTGCCTGCGGGTCGGGGACGGTCATCGGAGGGTGGACGGTGGGAGCGGTCGTGTTCGCCATGACCTGAACCGTACCCAGGGGGTATGACGGTCTAGGTCAACCACGGGCGTTCCCGGTGAACGACCAGGCGGCGAGCCGGACGCTGGGCACGTGCATGGTCGGCCCCCGCTCGCTGGTGATGAGCTGGGCGTCGTCGCCGAGACCGAGGATCCGTCCCGGCCCGAAGCCGGCCGCGATCGACTGCGTGTAGCGCAGGTTCTGCACCGCCCGCGTCACCCGACCGTCCTCGACGAGGAAGAGCTCGTTGCGGGTCAGCCCGGTGACCACCTGGGTCTTCGGGTCGAGGATGCGGTTGTACCAGAGGTCGGACACGAGCAGGCCCCGCTCCACCTCGGCCACCAGCGCGTCGGGACGACGGTCGCCGCCGGCCAGGAACAGGTCGGTGGCGACGCCCCCGAAGGCATCGGAGCCCACCGCGTGCCCGGTCGGTTCGGCGCCGGCCAGCCGGGCGGACCGCCGGTCGTGGGTCAGACCCACCGAGATCCCCGCCCGCACCAGGTCGTGGCGACGCTTGGGGGTTCCCTCGGCGTCGTAGGGATCGCCGAGGGCCCGCGGGTCGGTCGC
>DASUQS010000119.1:0-6928 GCA_036280455.1 Acidimicrobiales bacterium | reverse complement strand
TCGTCGAAGAGGTCGACGGGGGACATGTCGCGCCCGCCGTCGTCGGACAGGGTCACAGTGGCACGCCCTCCCGCTCGATCATGCGGGCGATCGCCTGCAGGCCCCGGCGTTGGAGGGCCTTGACCGCCCCCGGCGACTTGCCGAGCGCCACCGCGACCTCGTCGACGGTCAGCCGGCCGAGGATCCGCATGAGGAGGACGTCGCGCTGCCCGGGCAGCAGGCGGTTGCACAGGTCCTGGACCTGTTCGTCGGCCAGCCGTTGCTCGACGGTGCCCTCGACGTCGTCCGGCGCGGGGCGGAGGTCCGCCTCCAGGAGCGGTTCCGGCCGGGGCCGGCGCCCTGCCGCCCGCCGGGCGTCCATCAGGCGGCGGTGCGCGATCGTGAACACCCAGGAGCGGAAGCCGGCCTCGTCGCCGGCGAACGTGCCGAGGTTGCGGAACACGGCGAGGAAGACCTCGCTCGTCACGTCCTCGGGCTCGGCTGCCCCCTGCGTGCGCAGGTAGCCCTCGACCACCGGGGCGAGGGCGGTGAAGATGCGCTCGTACGCCCACGGCGCCCCGGTGTGGGCGGCGGTCAACACGTGGTCGAACTGTCCGTCGAAGCGGTCCCGGCGCGTCATGAGGTGCCCAGCTGTGTTCCCCTGTGTCCTCGCCCGGGACGACGGCCGCCTCAGCCCGCCGCCCCGCGTCACTCAGAAGTCTGTCGGGCGTTTGTAGCGGGTCCGGGCGCCGACTGCCAGGCGGGATGCGTCGCCGGCCCCCCGAGCAGGGAAGGACGGCGACGCGGCCGCCGTCGCCGGGCCGCCCGCCAGCCCGAGGCGTCTCAGCTTGTGCCACCGCAGGCGGGTCCCCGCCAGGGCGGCCGCCACCGACTGGATGACCACCAGGTACATGAGCTGGCGGTACACGACCTGTTGCAGCGGCACGGCCCACAGGGGCCGGAGCGACTCTCCGTCGAGCCGCATGGCGAACGCGGCGAGCAGGAGCTGCGCCGCGGAGAAGCCCAGCCAGGCCATCGCGACGTCCGCGGCGCGCGAGGTGGCGAGGCCGTACAGCGCGGCGACGTCGACGACCGGGCCCGCGAGGGCCACGACCACCTGGAACATGAGGGCGTACGGCAGCCCGATCAGCCCGATGCTGCGCCCCTCGACGACCGCACGCCGGTGCTTCCACACCGCCTGAAGCGTGCCGTAGCACCATCGGTAGCGCTGCCGCCACAGGTCGCCCACGCTGCTGGGCGCCTCGGTCCACGCCACCGCGTCGGGCACGTAGACCACCCGCCAGCCGGCGCGGTGGATCGCGATCGTGAGGTCGGTGTCCTCCGCGATCGTGTCCTCGCTGACCCCCTCGACGTCGCGGAGCGCGGCCGCGCGGAAGGCGCCCGCCGCCCCGGGGACCGTGGTGATGGCGCCGAGCGTCGCCAGCAGCCGCCGGTCGAGGTTGAAGCCCATCACGTACTCGATGTGCTGCCACCGGCCGAGCAGCGATCCCCGGTTCGCGACCTTGGCGTTGCCGCTCGACGCACCCACCCGCGGATCGGCGAACGGTGCGACCAGCCCGGCGATCGTGTCGGGCTCGACGACGGTGTCGCCGTCGATCATCACGACCACGTCGCCCCGGGCGAGGGCCAGCCCGGTGTTCAGGGCCGCCGGCTTGCCCTGGTTGGGCTGCCGGACGAGGCGGACCCCGGGCAGCCGCAGCGCTGCCACCAGATCGGCCGTTCCATCGGTCGAGCCGTCGTCGACGACGATGACCTCCAGTCCGTACCGCCAGTCGGACGCGACGAGGGAGTGCAGGGTCGCGGCGATGCCCGCCGACTCGTTGTAGGCGGGGACGACGACGGACACGGGGCCGAGCCACGGCCGCTCCGGCGGACGCCGCCGGGCGTGGGCGAGCGCCAGGACGATGGCGACGACCGCCCGGCCGGTCATCAGGACGGCGAGCGGCATGAACAGCCGATCCACGACGGCGCTCACGGCGCCGGCGGCCTGGACCGCAAGCACGAATCCGGCGGCATGGAGCTGGGCCCACAGGCCGGCTCTGCGGTTGACGCTCGCCGGATCCATGCCCGCCGCCTCGGACACGCGCACCGCACGCAGCCCCTCGGCGTCCAGGCGGGTCAGGAGGGCCTCGAGCTGCGCAGGCGCCCCCGCGTCGAGTGGGAGCACCGCCACGTCGCCCGGGCCCGCGGCCGCCGGGGCGGTGCCGACCACGAGCGTGTAGCCCTGGCCCGCGGCGGTGCGCGCGAGCTCGACCGCGGCGCGGTCGAGCGTGTCGCCCGTCGGCGTCGACGGCATGAGCAGCAGCGCGGTGGTCACCCCTTGCCGGGCCGCCAGGGTGGCCTGGGCGGTCGACAGCTCGACCCGCGTCCGCCAGGGGGCCAGGCTCGCCAGGTCGCGCCCGGAGAACCCGGTGACGCCGAGCTCGTCGCCCGAGGCGCGGACGGTGGCGAGCCGGCCGGGGTGGTCGAGCGCGGTCCGCCCGGACACGAACCACGTGGCATCTGCGCCGTGCCGGTCGAGCACGCCGGCCGCGTCCGACCAGGGCCCGGACGACCCGGTGTCGACGAGGGCGATGCCGACGACGTCGGCCATCGCGGGCGACGACCAGACCGAGCCGTCGGCGACCTCGACCGCGGGCCCGAGGTCGGCGCCGTCCGGCAGGATCGGCTCGCCGACCGCCCGCGCGCCGGACGCGGGGGCGAGGAGCCCGTCGATCGCCAGCGAGACCAGGAGGCCGGCGAGGAGCGCGACCAGGACGATCCACCGCGTCACCGGTCGAGGCGAGCGGACTCCCGTCGAACGGCGTCGCCGCCGGGTCACGGCTTGCCGGGGGGTTCCGCAGGCGGGCCCGTGGTGTGGGTGCGGTCGGGAACGGTGCCGTTGGGAGCGGGCACGCTCGTCGTCGCCCCGTTGCCCGGGGGAGCCGTGGTGGTGGTCGTGACGACCGTCGTCGACGTCGAGCTCGTGGGGGTGGCTCCGGTTCCCCCGTCGGCCGTCGCCTGCCCGGCCGCGTCGCCGAGAGCAGGCTCGACCCCGTCGGGGGAGCGCTCACCGGTGCCGTCCGTCGGGAGCGGGCTCTGCTGCGCGCCCGGCGACACGCTCACGCCCTGGTCGGCCGCCGGCCGCGCCAGCTCCTCGACACCCGGCGGTGCCAGCCGGCCGACCAGCGGGACCCCGGCGAAGGTCATGCCGACCACGGCGACGTAGCCGGCCACCAGGGTCCCGAGGGCGATGCCGATCATGCGTCCCGCCCGCCGGCGCCGACCCGAGTCGTCCACGAACACGGGGACCGGGGCGGGGCGCTCGGGGACGGGTGGCGCCGGGACGGTGGCCGCGGGCGGACGCGCCGGCCGCGCCCAGGGGGCCGGGTGACGACGCTGCCGGGCGAGGTGCGCGGGTTCCCGGCGTGGCGCGGTGCGTTCAGGCGCTGCCATGGGAGGAGGGCGGCGCCGAGGGGCGCGGGACGGGCGCGAGGTGCGCGGAGTCATGCCGTGACGTCATCGCCGCGGAACCGCCCCGGGGTACGCATCTCGTCACGGTGCGTCCGCCTCGGAGGGGCCCGGATCGGACGCGTCGCGCACTCGTGTGCGCGCCCTCTGCGTCGCACCGCTCGCATGGGTGGTGGGACTCAGCGCACGGGTCGCACCGGCCGCTCGTGTGCGCGCCGTGTGCGTCGGGATGCGTCAGGATGCGTTCAGGCATCGTCGCGAGGCAGGGCGGCGGCCGCGGGACGGGCGTTGCGGTCGCGGTCGAACAGGCCCAACCGGGCGTCGAACCCCCGGTGCCACTCGTAGCCGTCGATCGCGGGCTGGTGGAACGCCCCGATGACCGCCAGGCCTCCGCCGTGGGCGTCGGCGACCGTGCCCACCGCGGCCCGCAGGCGGGCGGCGCGCGCCTCCCCGGCGTCGCGGGTCCCGCCAACGCCCCGGGGCTCGCCACTGCCGTCGCCGCCGTCGCCACCACCACCACCCGACCCGGTGTCCGGGTCGCCGGTCACGACGAGGATGCGGTTGTGGCCGGCGGCGTCCGACGCCTGCTCGAGCGCCCGATCCAGCCTGTCGACCGGAGCGCTCACGACCACCAGGTCGTCGTGGTCGTGGCGCTCCCCGGGTCGTCCCGCCACCGCGACGGGCGCCGGGCCGCTGCGCAGCAGACGTGCGGCCTCCGCCTCGGCGGCCACCAGCGCGGTGCGGGCGTCGTGCTCGTCGTCGTCCCGGCGGCGGCCCGGCGGGAACACGCCCTCGCCGTAGCCGAGCCGGGCGAGCGCGTCGGGTTCGTGGATCGGCACCCAGCCGGCCACGAGGTCGCCGATCGCCTCGGCCACCCGGTCGACGTGCCGCGCCCACACGAGGACGGCGTCGTCGTCGAGCCAGCCGCGCTGGTCGTCGGTGAACCACCCGGGCGCGCTGCCGTGCAGCAGGCAGGCCCACACATCCACACCCGCGGTCGCCGCCGCCCCGAGCACCTTGCGCAGGTGGGCGACCTCGTCGTCGTCCCAGCGTCCGGGGGAGGGCTCGAGGCGCGCCCACTCGACCGTCAGCCGGTGGTGGCGGATGCCGTGGTCGGCCAGCAGGGCGAAGTCGTCGGCGTAGCGGGTGCGGAACCCGTTGCCGTCGGCCGATGCCGGCGCCCGCCCCTCGGCCTCCCACCCGGCCCAGTCGCTGCGCGGAGCCGCCCCCTCGCACTGGGTGGCCGCCGCGGCGGTGCCCCACCAGGGTCGGCCGGCGTGCTCGTGGGTCTCGGCGGCGTCGTCTGCGGTCTCCACCCCCGCTGTCTAGCCCTCCAGGATTTCCACGACAGATCTGGTCGCTCCAGCGACCCGATCCGTCGTGGAGATCACGGACGGGTCACACGGGGCAGGAGCCGTCGTCGCAGTCGGGATCGGGCGCGCCGGTCGCCGCCACCGGCGAGGCCGTGAGCGGGGCCAGGCGCTCGCTGGCCCGGCCCAGAAGCTCGACGAACGTGTCGGTGTCCTGGGCGCCGGGGATGGCCCAGCGGCCTTCGATCACGAACGTCGGCACCGCGTGGATGTCGCGCTCGCCGGCGTCGAGCTCCTCGGCCCGGACGGTGTCCGCGTACGCGCCGGTGGCCAGGGCCTCGGCCGCCAGGTCGCGGTCGAGCCCGACCTCGGCTGCCAGTCCGGCGAGCACGCCGTGGTCGCTGACGTCGAGGTTGTCGGTGAAGTAGGCCCGGAACAGCACCTGGTGCAGCGCGTTCTGTGCCTCGGCGCCCGCCGTGTCGAGCGCCCAGGCGCCCAGCCGGTGGGCGTCGAAGGTGTTGACCCGGCGCTTGCCCTCCCAGCGGAAGTGGATGTCGACGTCGTTCCCGGCGTGGTCGAGCCGGTCGTGGACCTGGGCGAGGCGCTGGGCGCCGCCGAACTTGCGGGCGAGGTAGCCGGCGAGGTCCATGCCCTCGGCCGGGACGGTCGGGTCGAGCTCGAACGCCCGGTGGACGACCTCGACGTCGCCCCCGCCTTCGGCGCGGAACCGCTCGACCGCCTCCTCGAACCGCCGGGTGCCGACGTAGCACCAGGGACACACGACATCGGACCAGATCTCGACTCTCACGCCGGATCCAACCGGCGCGGCCCGCCCGGCATTCCTCCGCACGCACGAGCCCCGGGTGCCGCTGGTGCGCGGCGCGGGCCCGACCCGACACCTGGCGTCCCTCGGTGGCCATTGGCCAATGAGGGACGCCCCATGCGGGTACCGGACCAGCGGAGTGCCGGACGGTCGGGATGCCGCGCCTCCCCGGGGGTGGGGCACCGGCGGTCTCGGCGAGACGGGCTCAGACGGGAGCCTTGAACGGGTCGTGTTCGGTGAGCAGCCGCTCGAAGCGGGCCTCGTCGACGCGGGCGACGACCCGGTTCGCCTCGTGCTGGTCGCGCACGGTCTTCGCCAGGCTGATCGACGAGGTGACCGCGTAGAGGGCCGAGGTGCCGAGGAAGGCGCGCATCCACGGATCGCCGGGCAGGTAGGCGATCCCCACGGCCAGGGCGGTGAGCGCCACACCGAACGATATGTAGGTCTGGGTGACCCATCCGGCGCTGTGGGCGACGGGGGGCTGGGGCTTGGACATCGGATCCCTCCACGATGCTGACTGCTGACGATCGGACGAGGGCAGCGTGCGCCCGCAGGGTCCCCGCCACGATGCGGTGCCGCCCCCAATCCGCCGTGGGGGTCCCCCACCCCGGGTCTGCACAACTGGATCGGCCGCTCCAGCGGCCAGATCCGGTGGGGAAATCGTGACCGGGCACCAACCGTGGGTCGGCAGGGATACCGTGACCGGCGATGGCCAAGCCCCGGTTCCGCTACAGCCGCTGGGACGGCACGCAGGTCGGCTTCGACCTCGACGCCGACGCGGTCCTCGAGCAGATCACCGACGACCTGCTCTACCACGGCGACCTGAACGCCGCCCTCCGCCGCTTGCTGCAGCAGGGCTTCCGCGACCGGCAGGGCCAGGACGTGCAAGGCGTGCGCGACCTGCTCGACCGCCTGCGCCGCGAGCGCGAGGAGCGGCTCGACCGCTTCGACCTGGGCGGCGTCTACGACGAGATCGCCGAGGAGCTGCGCGAGGTCGTCCAGCAGGAGCGCGACGAGGTCGACCGCCAGCTCCGCGAGGCCCAGCAGAGCGGCGACCAGCGCCGCGCCGAAACGGCCCAGGGCAGCGCGGACGAGCGCAACATGCAGCTGGAGATGCTGCCGCCCGACCTGGCGGGGATGGTGCGCGAGCTCCAGAGCTACGACTTCGCCTCGCCCGCCGCCCAGCAGCGGTTCGAGGAGCTGCTCGAGAAGCTGCGCCAGCAGGTGCTCGACAGCTACGTCAACCGCATGACCGGCGCCGTCGAGAGCATGACGCCCGAAGACATGGCCCGCATGAAGGACATGATGGCCGAGCTCAACCAGATGCTGGAGGCGCGGGCGGCGG
>DASUQS010000118.1:0-10708 GCA_036280455.1 Acidimicrobiales bacterium | reverse complement strand
CGCCGATCGGTCATGGCGGCCGAGTGCGATGGACAGCACCACCTCGGCGTCCGGATTCGTCAGGTACTGGCCAGGGAGCCAGAGGTAGGCGAAGCCCCGTGTGCGCCGGAACGCGATCTGGCTCTTCGAGGTGCGGACGTCGAACGGTCCGAGGTCGGCGAGGCACGAGCGGACCTTCTCGTAGACCGACTCCGCAACCGGGTGTCCGGCGAGAAGATCCTCGGGATCCATGGCCCGAGGTTGCCACGACGCTGCGGTCGAACCGCCTTACGGCGGCGGCGGGCCGGTCCTGGGGACGTCCTCTTCGACGACCCGGCGGCGCCGACTGAAGCCACCCCACGTGTTCCAGTAGACCATCGATGCGACCAAGCCGATGGCGCCGACGATCATCAGGATCACCCCGACGGCGTCGAGGTTCAGACCCTCCGCGTCGACCTCCACGGCGAACGTGAGGATGGCGCCCACAGCCAACAAGAACAGACTGGTGCCGAAGCCCATGGCCCGGCCTCCCTTCAGAAGCTCGTGGGCTCCGGGTACCCCTGCAACGGCCGGCCTAACCGAGACGGAGACTGAGCCCGGCCATCAGGGTGGGCCTCAGGAGCCGGCGGCGATGGTGACGAGCACGAACGCCGCAACGATCACGGCGAGCCGCACCATGTGGAGGCGGTCCCACCGCCCCTTCTGCTCGCGCCAGTCGGCCGGCGCGGTCTCGGGCGTCCACTCCTTCGAGCGGTTGTTGATCGGCACCAGCAGGGCGATCGACATGACGACGCTCACCAACAGGAGGGCCACGGCGCTCCAGGCCGGGGCGGCCGCCGCCGAGTCGGACAGCGCGGTGCCCGCAGCGAGCAGGGTCGACGCGACGTACCAGAACGGCATGACCCGCCCGAGCATGCGGGCACCGTCACTGCGGGCGAGCATGCCGGCGTCGCCGGGCAGCCGGTCGACGATCGGGTTGATGACGAAGGCCACCGACAGCTCCACGCCCACCATCAACCCGCACACCACGACCGCCACGACCTGCAACCACTCCATGGGACACATCCTTTGGCTCGAACGCTGGAGAATCTATCAGTGCTAGGAACCCTATCAGCGATCTTCTAGCAGTGCTAGAGTCGGAACCATGACGACCCCAGCGGCAGCGCGCAGAGCGCGGGAGCTCGAGGAGCGTCGGGAGCGGATCGTCGCCGCAGCCCGGGCCCTCGCCGAGGAGCAGGGATGGGAGGCCGTCACGACGCGGCGTCTCGCGGACGCGATCGAGTACAGCCAGCCCGTGCTGTACGGACACTTCCCGCAGGGCAGGTCCGAGATCGTCACGGCCGTCGCGCTGGCCGGCTTCGCCGAGATGGCTGCGGCGCTGTCGGCATCGGCGCTCGGCCCCGAGGCGACCGACGTCGAGCGGATCCGCTCGCTCGTGACCGCCTACCTCGACATCGCCCGCCGCAACCCGGCCACGTACGACGCGATGTTCCTGCTCCCGGTCGCGGTCCCGTTCGCGTCGGAGGAGACCCCGGCGGTCATGCGCGAGGCCTTCGAGGCGATCGCGGGCACGCTGCGACGTCTCGACGTCCCGCCTCCGGCCCCCGAGACGACGGCGGAGGTGCTCTGGGGCGCCGTGCACGGCCTCGTCGCCCTCGAGCGGGCGAACCGCTACTCGCCCGGAAACCACACGGACCGGGTGGAGACCCTGGTGCGCCTCTTCGCCCACTGACGCCGTCGCCGGCGTTCCGCAGCGGTGAACGTCTCGATCGATGAGTTGGCGGTGCCACCCGAGTCTCAGGTGCATGGCCAAGGTGCTGACCCACATGTGCATGTCGCTGGACGGCTTCGTCGCCCAGACCGACGACGACCCGGCGGAGCTGTTCGAGTGGTACTGGAGCGGCGACGTCGTGGTACCGAGCGCGCAGGAGAGCATGAACTTCTCGGTTGATGCCGCGAGCGCCCCGATGCTCCAGGAGCTGACGTCGGGCTGCGGCGCGCTGATCGCCGGCCGTCGACTCTTCGACCTGACCGACGGCTGGGGAGACGACCACCCCGCCGGCGCCCCGGTGGTCGTCGTGACCCACCGCCCGCCGCCGGACGACGCTGAGGAGCGATTCCCGAGAACCACCTTCACCGGCAGCGTCGAGGAGGCGATCTCGACGGCGAAGCAGATCGCCGGCGACCAGTTCGTCACGATCGCCAGCGCCGACATCATCCGGCAGGCGCTGGACCTCGGCCTCGTCGACGAGATCTGCATCAGCCAGGTGCCCGTGCTGTTCGGTACCGGCATCCGCTACTTCGGCGAGCTCGTCGGCGGCCACGTCATGCTCGAGGACCCCGTCGTGGTCGAGGGCACCCGGGCGCTCCACCTCCGATACCCCGTGCGTCGCTGATGGCCGTCCGCGAGCCGGGACATCGCCGATCCTGACAAGCTCGCTCGATGGGCGGGACGTCGGGGATCGTTCGGCGTGCCGGCGGCCAGGTGACGTCGGTGCCGGGCCGTCATGTGTCAGGGGTCTGTCAGGATGACGGGCCCGTCGCCCCTTCCGCTCCGGACCTGCTCGTGCTCGACGCCGCCCATCGCCCGACGATCGACCGCACGCGGCGCGCGTCCGAACTGGGCGTGCTGGGAGCGCGGGTCGCCGACGGCCTGGCCGGGCGGGCGGGCACCGTCGTGGTCCGGGGCGAGGCCGGGATCGGCAAGACCTGGCTGCTCGACCGGCTCGTCGAGACCCTTACGGTCGACCGATGCGCACCCGGCGGGCGCAACGCAACGGACGGGCGCGCCGCCGCTTCCGCCCCGCCGGCCGGCGCGCGCGATGCCGTCGTGCTCCGGCTCGCCGCCCACCCGGCGGAGGAGGGGCTTCCGTACGCCGGACTGCACCAGTTGCTCGGCCCGGTCGGCGGCCGGATCGCCGCCCTGCCCGAGCCGCAGCGCGCCGCCGTGGAGGGTGCGCTGGCCCGAGCCCCTCTCCCGCCGAGCGGTGCGTTCGCCGTGGCCAGCGGGGTCCACCGCCTGTTGACGGACGCGGCGGAGGCACGTCCGGTCCTCCTCGTGGTCGACGACGTGCAGTGGCTCGACCCGGCCACGCGCCAGGCGCTGTTCTTCGCCGCCCGCCGGCTCGACGCCGACCGCGTGGCCCTGGTGCTGGCGGCCCGCAGCCCCCACCGCCCCGACGTGCGGGCGGCACGGTCCGCCACGATCGACCTCGCGCCCCTCGACGACGGCGCGGCGCGGACGCTGGTCCGCCGGCACCATCCCGGGGCGTCGGTGCCGGCGGTGGAGGCGATCGTCGCCGCCGCCCAGGGTCTGCCCCTGGCACTGGTGGAGATCCCCGCCGGCCTCACCGAGGCGCAGCTGCGCACGGGGATCCGGCTGCCCGATCCGCTTCCCCTCGGCTCGCGGCTCGGCGAGCTGTACGCAGCCCGGCTGGCGGTACTGCCCGACGACGCCCTCCTCGCCCTGCTCGTCGCGAGCCTCGAACCGCTCCGCCCGGATCAGCTCGCGTCGGCTCTGGGGGAGCTCGGGCTCGCGCTCGGTGTGCTCGACGGTGCCGAGCGCACGGGTCTGGTCCGCCTCGGAGCGGACGGGCCGCAGTTCCCCCACGCGGCGACGGCGACGGCGGTCCAGGCGGCCGCCACGACGTCGATGCGGAGGCGCGCCCACCGTGTGCTCGCCTCGGTCCTCCGGGGCGAGCCGG
The DNA here is from genome assembly GCA_036280455.1 of Acidimicrobiales bacterium. Classification (GTDB taxonomy): domain Bacteria; phylum Actinomycetota; class Acidimicrobiia; order Acidimicrobiales; family VFJN01; genus ZC4RG19. Next base: position 7,025 of record DASUQS010000118.1, on the reverse strand, counting down.
CACGCCGCGCCCGGCACCTCGCGGTCCTGGTGCAGGGTCCGGATCCGGAGGTCGCCGAGGCCTGGGCGGCGGCCGCCGACGACGCGGAGCGCCGGGGGGCGTGGTTGGTGGCCGCTCAGGCGCACGAGGCCGCGGCCGAGCGGCGGACGGGCTCGGCCAACGCCGACGCCGACGCCGACAGGTGGCGGGCCTCGGTGGCCTACGCGCGAGCCGGCGCCGCCACGTCACTCGTGGACGTGCTGCGCGCGCGAGCCCGGACGACCGAGGACCCGTCGGCGCGCCTGGCGCTGGAGGCGGAGCTCGTCGCGGCGCAGGCATGGGCCGGCGGCCGCGGCGTCGACGTCGACGGTGCCCGGGCGCTGAGCGACCGCCTGGGCCGCGCCGACGCGCTCGCCGCGGCTCGGCTGCACACCGTCGTCGCCATCGCCCTCGTGATCTCGGGACGCGCCGTCGATGCCCGTCACGACCTCGCGGCCGCCCGCGGGCTGGTGCCGGATCCCGGCGACCCCGTCCTGGCCGTCACCTACGACCTGCTCGACGCGTACCTCGCCGGTTCGGCGGGGTTCGACCGCCTCGTGGCATGGGCGGAGGGCCTGACCGACGCCCAGCTGGCCGTGCCGTCGTTGGAGCTGGTGGCGGCCTTGTCGACGCTGATCTGGTCGGATGAACCGGCTCGCGCCGACGCCCTGCTGGCCCGGCAGTGCCGCGCCCTGCGGGCGGTCGGCGCGCTCGGCCAGGTGGGCGTGTCCGACGGGCAGCGTGCGGTGATCAGCCAGCGTCAGGGCGACTGGGCCAGGGCCGAGGCCCGCTTCATCGGGGCCGTCGACCGCTGCACCGACACCGACATGGCCGGGCCGCTGCCCCACATCCAGCTGCGCTACGCCTACCTGCTCGCGGCGCAGGGACGCGCGGAGCCGTGCCGGGCGCTCGTCGACGCGGCATGCCGCGCCGACCCGGCGTCCCCGCTGCTCTCGCACATGGCGGGCTGCGTCCTCGGGCTGCTCGAGCTCAGCGCCGGCCGGCCCGGGGCCGCGCGCGAGCTGCTGGACGCCGCCGGCGAGGTCGAGCGACGCGCCGGGATCAACCATCCCGGTCACTCGACGCGGGCCGCCGACCTGGTCGAGGCCCGCTGGCAGCTGCGCGACCTCGCCGGTGCGCGGGAGGTCTCGTCGTCGCTCGCCGCCCAGGCCGAGCGGTGGGGCCAGGCCGGGCCGCTCGCCGCCGCGGCACGGTGCCGCGCCATGCTCGGCCCGGACGACGATGTCGACGACGGGTTCGCCGCTGCCGTCGCGCTGCACCGTCGCGCGGTCGACGTCTACGAGGAGGCTCGGACCGAGCTGGCGTGGGGCCGGCGGCTCCGCCGCGACCAGCGCAAGCGAGACGCCCGCCCGCACCTGCGGACGGCGCTCGGCACCTTCGAGCGGCTCGGCGCCGACCCGTGGGCCGGCCGGGCACGCTCGGAGCTGGCGGCCTGCGGCGAGCGACGCGTGGCCGGCCGCGCCGTCACCGCCGACCTCACGCCGCGCGAGCTCGAGGTGGCGGTGGTGGTCGCCCGGGGGGCGTCGAACCCGCAGGCGGCGGCCGAGCTGTGCATCTCGCGCCGGACGGTCGAGGACCACCTCGGCCGCGTCTACCGCAAGCTCGGCGTCGCCGACCGCCACGCGCTGGCCCGGGTCCTGTCCCCCCTCGCCGAGGCGCAAGGGGCCGAGGCGGACGGCGCGGACGCCCGACGGGCCGGCGGCCGTCAGGCCGGCGACGGAGCGACCGGCGACTGACGGACGCGCGTCCGATCGGCCGACCGGCCCGCCGACGTCACCCGAGCTCGGCCAGGACGATCGCCATGGCGGCCTCCAGGTCGGCGTCCTCGGCCGCGAAGCCGTTCTCCACCGACTGCAGCACCTGGAGGAACGCCAGGGTGTCGCCGCGCAGGACGAACAGGTACGGGCCGGTGTGGAAGGCCTCGTCGCCCAGGCCGCTGACCTCCGTGTCGACGCCCAGGAGCTCCTTCTGCTGGGCGTAGTTCTCCGGCCCGTGCTGCGTCTCGACCGTGAGGCGCAGGCCCGCGTCGGACTCTTCGTTCACCGGCGCCACCTGGCAGGACGCGCCGAGGTCGCTGGTGTCGTCGATCGGTGCGCCCGGTTCGCCCATGAGGGTCTCGACGTCGAGCAGCGCCACGATCGCGCAGGCGTCGACGTCCCCCGCCGAGGTCTCCTCGCCGGCGTCGGCCTCCTCGGCCGGCTCGCTCGGGGGGACGGTCGTCACGGCGTCCGCGGTCCCGGCGTCGTCGGCTGCGTCGTCGTCGGATCCGCCGCATCCGGCCATCACGATCGCGCCCACGGCGACCGTGGCCGCCACCCGCCTCAACGTCTGCATGTGCCCTCCATGAGCTGTGTCGAACCGACACCCTCACCCGGGCGGCGGGCCCACCGCATCCGTGAGCCTCCCGGGAACGTGGCGCGGCCGCTCAGAGCGGAGCCGCCGACCGCGCCGGGCCCGTCACTCGGTGTCGAGAACGCGGGCGGCGAGGCGCATCAACGGCTCGTGCAGCTCCGGTAGGCGGTCGGACTCGCCGACGCCGACCGCGTTGGTGACCATCGAGCTGACGGTGCCGACGAGCACCTCGGCGGCGAACCGCTGGTCCGGCCCGGTGCCGGCCGTCAGGCCCGGCTGCCCGCGCTGGGCGGCGGCCACGAGGTCGACGAACCGCTCGAGGGAGTCGCGCCGCTGCCGGATGGCCGGCGTGCCCGCGGCATAGACCTCGACCAGGAACACCCGGGCGAGCACGGGGAAGTCGGCGAGCGTCTGCAGGTAGGCGCGGAGCAGCCGGTCGAGCGTGTCGGTCGGCGTCGTCACGCCCTCGGCCTCGATCCGGGCGAGCTCGTCGGCGAGCACCGACAGCACCACGTCGGACGCCATGCGGCAGGAGGCGAGGAAGCAGTCGAGCTTGTCGTCGAACAGCTGGTAGAAGGTGGTGCGCGAGACCCCGGCACGCACGATGATGTCGGCGACCGACGTGGCCGCGTAGCCCTTGGCGGCGACCGCCTCGGCGGCGCCGGTGAGCAGCCGGTCGCGCTGGGACCGCTCGACCTCCTCCCGCGTCAGGCGGTGCGGCCCGCGGGGGAGGCGGCGGGGATCGGCGTCGGCGGTGTGCGTCGGCACGGCTTCAACCTACAGACGACCCGGCGCACACTTCGATCGACGGCGTGGCGGGCGACCTCTTGCCGATACAGTCATAAACACGCTTGTATGCGACTCGGGCCCTGGCCCGCCGAGCAGATGCCGATGAGATGCGCCCGATGAGAGACGAGCTGACGCGATGAAGTCCTTCACCCATGACGGCCTCACGGTCGCCTACCGCGATGTCGGCGAGGGCCCGGCGATCGTGATGCTGCACAACGGCGGCACCTCGTCCACCATCTGGCGACCCCAGATCGACGCCCTCGCCGACCGCCACCGGGTCGTCGCCCTCGACCTGCCCGGGTTCGGTGCATCGCCCCGCCCGGAGGCACCCGCGCGGCTGACCGACATGGTCGAGTTGGTGGCGGCGCTGATCCGCGACCAGGGTCTGGCGCCGGCCCTGCTCGTCGGCAACTGCATGGGCACCAACATCGCCGCGACGGTCGCCCGCACCCACCCCGAGCTGGTCACCGGAGTCCTCGCGGTGAACCCCCTCACGGAGGCGAGCTTCAGCGCGGGCCGGATCGGCTTCCTGCACCGCATGGAGCGGCGGGCCGCCGGACCCACCCGGGTGCTGCGCTCGCTGTCGCGGCGCGTCCGCGTGCTCCGTCCGGTCGGCGTGGCATCGCTGCGGTTCCAGCTGGGCAGCAAGGGGGTCGAGCGCGGGCTCCACCACGATCCCGAGCTGCTCGCCTGCCAGCTCCGCTCCGACCAGCTCCCGGCCCTGGTCGACGTCCTCGACGACATGGCGGCCTACGGCGCGCTCGACGTCGATGGCATCCCGGCCGGGCCGCCGACCTGGATCGTCTGGGGAGAGCAGAACCGGGTGCTGTCCCGGCACCGCGCCGCCCACCTCGACGAGGCGCTGCACGCGGAGCGGGTCGAGGTGCTCGCCGGGACGGGCCACCTGCCGATGCTGGAGGACCCCGACGTCGTCACCACGTTGATCGGAGAGCTCGTCGCCCGGACGTCGTCGGCCTCGCCGGCCGTGGCCCGAGATCGGGAGGTGACGCCGTGACCGCGACCGCCGCCCGGACGATGGACCTTCCCGACCGCATCCTCGACATCGCCCGTCGCAACCCCGATCGGGTCGCGCTCGTCCACGCCGGTCGGGGCCTTCCCGGGCGCCGGCGGGCACGCACCACCACCTACGCCCAGCTGAGCCACCGGGCGGAAGGTGCGGCGGTCGGACTGCGCGAGATCGGCGTCCGCGAGGGCACGCTGTGCTCGTTCATGGTGCCGCCGGGCGAGGACGCGCTCGTCCTCGCGCTCGCCCTGTGGCGGGTCGGGGCCGTGATGGTCGGCATCGAGCCCCACAGCCACGGCCTGCGCAACGTCGCCCGCAGCCTCGACCGCGTCGGCCCCGAGGTGTTCTTCGGCACGCCGGAGGCCCAGGTGGCCAAGCGGGTGTTCGGCTGGGGCCGCGGCACCGTGCGCACGAACATCCTGGTCGGCGGCCCGCGGCTGCCCGGCGTCCGCACCCTCGCCTCCCTGGAGCGGCCGTGGCTGGGCGACCCCCGCCCGGCGGAGGTGACCCCCGACGATCCGGCGGTCATCGCCTTCACGACCGGCAGCACCGGCTCGCCCAAGCCGACGGTCATGACGCACAGGAACCTGACGGCGATGATCGACGGGATCAGCGCCCAGTGGGGACTCGCCGCGGCCGGCGACGTGGTCGACATGCCGACCTTCCCGATGTTCTGGATCATCGGGCTCAGCCACGGCGGCACCGTGGTCGTCCCGCCGATGAACTTCGCCACGAAGGGCCCCGGGCAGGCCGACCCTGCCGCGCTTGTGCGCACGATCCGCGAGCACGAGGTGGCCTCGATGTTCGCCTCGCCTGCGCTGCTGACGAACCTCGCCCGGTACTGCGACGAGCGCGGCGTCACGCTGCCCACCCTCCACCGCATCGTGGCCGGCGGCGCCGAGATCAACGGCCCGCTCTACGCGGCGGTCAAGAAGGTGCTGGTCGACGGCGAGATCTACTCGAACTACGGCGCCACCGAGGCCCTGCCCGTCGCCGAGATCGCCGGCGACACGGTGCTGCGGGAGACCTGGCCCCGCACGGAGACCGGCGCGGGCGTGTGCGTGGGCGACCCGCTGCCGGGCGTCGAGGTGCGCATCATCGCCATCGACGACGACCCGATCGCCACGATCGACGATGCGGTCCCGCTCCCCGAGGGCAGCATCGGCGAGGTCATCGCCCGCAGCCCCCACGTCAGCGACCACTACCACGACGCCCCCCGGGACATGGTCGAGAACAAGATCACGGACGGCGACACGCGCTGGCACCGCCTCGGCGACTGCGGCCTCCTCGACGGCCAGGGCCGGCTGTGGGTGTGCGGTCGGCGCTCCCACCGTGTCGTCGCCGGCGACCGGACGTACTTCCCGCTCTGCTGCGAGCCCGTGTTCAACACCCACCCCGACGTGGCCCGCAGCGCCCTGATCGGCCCCCGCACCGGCGGCGAGGTCACCCCAGCCGTCTGCGTCGAGCTGGTTCCTGAGGCCCGGGACCGCCAAGGCCAGGTGGAAGAGGACCTGCGCAAGCTCGCGCAGCGCCACGAGGCGACCGAGGGGATCGACCGGTTCGTGTTCATCGACCGGCTTCCGGTCGACCGGCGGCACAACGCCAAGATCGACCGACCCGCGCTCGCCACCAGGTTCTCCGACAGCTCCTGAGCCGCCGGCCCCCGGGACTGTCACACGGGCGCCGGCCATCTCGTCTCAGTAGGTGACCGAGATGAGGAGAAGCTGACATGAAGGTATTCGTCGCCGGAGCCTCCGGTGCCCTGGGCGTACAGTTGGTGCCGGAGCTCGTCGCCGCCGGCCACGAGGTTGTCGCCATGACCAGGACGCCCGCCAAGCAGGACATGCTGCGCGCGCTGGGCGCCCGACCGGTCGTGGCCGACGCGCTCGACCCCGACGCCGTGGCCCGGGTCGTGGGCGAGGCCGAGCCGGAGGTGATCGTGCACCAGCTCACGGCGCTCTCCGGGAAGATGGGCCTGCGCGATGCGCGCCACCCCGATCGCTCCGAGATGGCCATCACGACCAACCGGCTCCGCACCGAGGCGACCGACCACCTGCTCGCCGCCGGCCGCGCCGTCGGGGCCCGGCGGTTCGTGGCGCAGAGCTTCGGGGCCTTCCGCTACGCCCCCACCGGCCCGCCGGTGATGACCGAGGACGAGCCCCTGTATCCCGATCCCCCGGGAGCGCTGCGCCCCGTGGTGCAGGCACTGCTCCACCTGGAGAAGGCCGTGACCTCGATCGACTGGGGCGAGGGCCTCGCGCTGCGCTACGGCGGGTTCTACGGCCCGGGCACCGGGATCAGCCTCGACCCCGACGCCGAGATGGCCGGCCCCGTCCGCAAGCGGCAGTTCCCGATCATCGGCGACGGCGGAGGTGTGTGGTCGCACATCCACATCGAGGACGCCGCAGCCGCGACCGCGATCGCGGTCGAGCGCGGGGCACCGGGCGTCTACTACGTCGTCGACGACGAGCCCGCCACCGTGGGCGACTGGCTGCCGACGTTGGCGAGTGCGCTCGACGCCAAGCCCCCGCGCCGCATCCCGAAGTGGCTCGGGCGCCTCGTGGCCGGCGAGATGGCGACCATCATGATGACCGAGGTGCACGGCGCCTCGAACGCCAAGGCCAAGCGAGAGCTCGGCTGGGGCCTCCGGTATCCGAGCTGGCGGCAGGGCCTCGCCAAGGGACTGGCCTGACCGATGCCGGGAACGCCGACGCCCGGGACGCCGATGCTGGAGGAGCTGCGGCCCCGGGCGTTCGCGGTCGCCTACCGGATGCTCGGCAGCGTGAGCGAGGCCGAGGACATCGTGCAGGAGGCGCTGCTG
>DASUQS010000117.1:0-8525 GCA_036280455.1 Acidimicrobiales bacterium | reverse complement strand
CCGCCTGCGCACGTTCGCGAGCCAGATCGCGGACGCCCGACGTCACAGCCTCCGCAAGCCCGAGACGAACGGCGACGAGCACCCGGAGGACGAGGCCGCGCTCGACGAGATGCGCCACGAGGACGACAAGGGCGACCAGCTCTCGATGTTCGCCGCGCTCTCCGCCGTGGTGACGGGTGAGGACGAGTCGTCGGTGTTCGACATCGACGAGGCCGTGCTCGACGAGCTGGACCACCTCGACGACCTCGAGGACGGCGGGGGCGGCGACACCGCACTCGAGCTCGCGCTGCCGTCCCTGCCGGGGGGGCCGGACGGCGTCCACGTCGCGGGCGCGGGCGGCAACGGGAGCAACCCGCGGCGCGAGCGGGCGCAGCTGCGCGAGGCCAACGCCAAGCTCGTGCAGGACCTCGTGTGGGCGACCGGGATGGGCCACGCGCAGGTGAACGGACAGCTGAACCGCCTCGTGGGGCTCCGCCGCATCGACGAGGCGACGGTCGACCAGCTGCGCCGCCGGGCCCAGCAGGCTGAGCGCTGGCTCGCCAAGATCTGACCGTCGGTCGCCGGGTCGGTTGCCCGAAAACTCAGCAATAGCTGGCTGGATCGCGGGCGGCGCGTGACGCCGTTGGGTCACCGCTCCACCACGCGCTCACTGTCCGCTGTCGGCTTCCTGCGGAAAAGCCAGGAATTTCAAGGGCTTCACGCGCAGAAAGTGATGCATTCCCCGGGAAAACTCGCAACAATACCCGGAGTATCCACGAGTCAGCGGGTCGTGTTGAGGAAACTGAGCACGATCCCGTGACGTAGGAGGAGCCCTGTGAACCGTCGTGATCTGGTCCAAGCCGTGTCCACCCAGACCGGTGTCGAACGCAAGGACGTCGACTCTGTGCTCAAGGGCTTCACCGACGTCGTCACGGCCGTCGTGTCGAAGGGTGAGCCCGTCTCGATCTCGGGCTTCGCCAAGTTCGTGAAGGTCGACCGCCCCGCCCGCATGGGCCGCAACCCGCAGACCCAGCAGCCGGTGCGCATCAAGGCGTCGAAGAAGGCGCGCATCACGCCCCTCAAGGGCTTCAAGGACGCGGTCGTGAAGACCAGCCTGGCCCCCAAGCTGGAACGGGGGGTCTGGCCGCCCGCTCCGCCCGCCAAGAAGACGGCGGCGAAGAAGACGACCGCGGCCAAGAAGACGGCCGCCACGAAGTCGACCGGCACGGCTCGCAAGTCCACCGCCAAGAAGGCGCCGGCCCGGAAGACGACGGCCAAGAAGGCCACGACCAAGCGGCCGCCCGCCAAGCGGCCCGCCACCAAGAAGGCCGCGGCCAAGAAGACGACCGCCAAGAAGACGACAGCTCGCCGCTGAGCCACCGCGTGGCGGCGCGGCCCGGTGCGGGGTCGCGTCGCGCTGCGGTCGCGCGCGCCGTCGACCACGCGGGCGACGGGGCATCCAGAATTTCTGGCGAGATCTCTACACGGCGCGTGCCCTCCAGGCGTTCTTGAGGCAGTGTTGGCAGCAACCGTGGCTCGTGAGCGCTCCACCTCGTCGACGCCGATCACCCTCGGCGCCTCAACCACGCTGTCGTTCGAAGGCTTCTATCTGGCCAACGAGCGCCGGCTCTTTCGTGCGCTCTTCGTGCTGACCGGCAGCCGCGACAACGCCGAGGACCTGGCCCAACACGCCTTCTGCCGGGTGTGGGAGCGCTGGGACCACGTCTCCGGCCTCGACGATCCGGCGGGCTACCTGTTCCGCACCGCGTTCAACGCCCACCACAGTGCGACCCGGCGCGCCGTCCGGGCCGCCCGGCGCATGGTCGAGGTCATGGTCCACACGTCCCCGGACCCGTTGCCCGAGCCAGCAGACCTCGCCGCGGACCGCGACCACGTCGCCCGGTCGCTGGCCCTGCTCACCCCCCGCCAGCGTGAGGCGGTCGTCCTCACCCAACTCCTCGACTGCGACGCGACGCACGCCGCTCGCATCATGCGCATCCGTCCCGCCACCGTCCGGGTGCTCGTGAGCCAGGCGCGCGCCGTCCTGGTCCGGCACGACCGGACGGACGCGGGGCCGGACGGGTGACCGATGACCACGATCTCCGGTCCCGCCTCGAACGCATCGCATCATCCGCCGGTGACCCACCCGAGCACGGGCTCGAACGGGTCGCCGCACGTCGGCATCGCCGGCTGCGCCGTCGCCGTGGAGCTGTCGCCACGGCGGCGGTGCTGGCGGTGCTCGCCGCCGGCGCGCCGCTGATCTCCCAGAGCCTCGAGGACGAGCCCGAGACTGTCACCGGGACGGACGCGGCGACCCCGGCCGGCACCCCCGCCGAGGTGCCCCGCATCGTGGAGGTGCGCTGCGAACCGACCGGCATCGTCGTGCCGGTGGCATCGGTCCGGCCGGAGCGCGACGGGCTGCACGTGCGGGTGCACAACCTGCTGCCCGAGCCCACGACGATCACGGTCGAGGGTGACGACTGGTCGTCCGGCGAGGTCGTCGTGACGCCCGGGGTGCACGAGGTGCGCCAGCCCGTGCCGCCCGGGCCGCTGACGATCGGTTGCGACATCGCCGGGACGCCCGAGCGGCGCCGCGTCGACCTGGTCGATCCCTCCGGGTACTACCGGGAGCCCGAGCTCGACTGTGACGAAGCCGAGCAGACGACGCTGACGTCGCTGCCGGTCGAACCCCCCGTCGCCAACCTCATCACGGCGGCCCGATCCGGCCTCGCGCCGCACCTCGTCGAGGCCGACCGCCCCGACGCGATCGGGGCGCCGCGGGGATATCCCGCGCAGCGGTTGAGCGATGCGACCACCGATCCCGTGGTGCAGGTGGTGCGGGACGGCGATGTGATCGCGTTCGCCCACGTCCGGGGGAAGGACGGCGCGGTGGTCCCTCCCTGGATCGTCCTGTCGGAGGTGGAGGTGTGCGAGTCGGTGATCGCGGCTCCGGCGGCGGGCGATGTGACGCCCGACACGACTGCGGGAACCACGACGACGACCGAGCAGCGCGCCGGCAGCGACCCGCCGGACTGACGCCCGGCGGGGCGTCGCGGGAGTGGTCGGGTGGCCCGGTTGCGTGTGCGTCGGCCGCTCGGCAGACTGGCTTGACCGAACGGTCAAGTGAGCCGGCCCCGGCCGATGGGCGACCTGCCTGACGCTCCGAGGGGAAGGCGAGACAAAGGAGCACTCATGCCCAACGCCGTCATCGTGGACGTTGTCCGCACCGCCGGAGGCAAGCGCAACGGCAAGCTGTCGGGGTGGCACGCGGCCGACCTCGCCGCCGAGACCCTGAAGGCGCTGGCCGAGCGCAACAGCCTCGATCCCGCCCTGGTCGAGGACGTGATCATGGGCTGCGTCATGCAGACGGGCGCGCAGTCGCTCAACGTCGGGCGCAACGCCGTCCTCGCCGCCGGCTGGCCGGAGGAGGTGCCCTCCACCACCATCGACCGCCAGTGCGGCTCGTCGCAGCAGGCCGCTCACTTCGCCGCCCAGGCCGTCATGTCCGGGGCCCACGACGTCATCGTGGCCGCGGGCGTCGAGGTCATGAGCCAGGTGCCGATGGGCGCCTCGGTCGGCGACGGCAAGTTCGGCTTCCCGTTCGGCCCCAAGGTCAACGAGCGGTATGCGGACGTCGGCGGCCTCGTCCCGCAGGGCATCTCGGCGGAGCTGATCGCCGACAAGTGGGGCCTGTCCCGCGACGACCTCGACGCCTTCGCGGCCGAGAGCCAGGCCCGGGCCGCCCGCGCCACCGCCGAGGGCCGCTTCGAGAACGAGATCATCGCCGTGCGCTCGGTGCACCGCGACAAGGAGACGGGCAACATCAGCGAGTCCGACGAGCTGGTGACCGCCGACGAGGGCATCCGCGAGGGCTCGACGGTCGAGACGCTCGGCAAGCTCAAGCCGGCGTTCAAGCCGGACGGCAAGGTCACCGCCGGCAACTCCAGCCAGATCACCGACGGCGCCTCGGCCGCGCTCATCATGAGCGAGGACAAGGCCCGCGAGCTCGGCCTCAAGCCCCGCGCCCGGTTCCACACGTTCGCCCTCGCAGGGGTCGATCCCGTGACGATGCTCACCGGTCCCATCCCCTCGACCGCCAAGGCGCTCGCCAAGTCGGGCCTGACGGTCGACGACATCGACCTCTTCGAGGTCAACGAGGCCTTCGCCTCGGTCGTGCTGGCCTGGTTCAAGGAGACCGGCGCCGATCCGGCCAAGACCAACGTGAACGGTGGCGCCATCGCTCTGGGCCACCCGCTCGGCTGCTCCGGCACCAAGCTGCTGGCGACCCTGCTCAACGAGCTGGAGCGCACCGGCGGCCGCTACGGCCTGCAGACGATGTGCGAGGGCGGCGGCATGGCCAACGCCACCATCATCGAGCGCCTGGACTGATCCGCCACGCCGTGTCCCGCCGATGCGCGGGACACGGCGTTGGGGCGCCGGCCGTTTCGAGAGGGACGGCCGGCGCCCCTCGTCGCGTCCGGGCCCAGGTCTGGCTGCCGGGACGATCGGCGCACTCGTCGCGTCCGGGCACGTCTGGCTGCCGGGACGATCGGTCGCGCCCCCGGCCGGCCGACCTCCCGCCATTTGTCGCATGATGAGTGCATCTAGATCGTAAGCTCTGGATCAGGTGTGGCGTTCGTCTCACCTCGCGGTGAACGGATCGCGACCGACAAGGGGGGGACATGAGGGGACGGACAGGGGCACGCCGGGCGGTGGGCCTGGTGCTCGCACTGGCGCTGGTGGCGGGCATCGCCGCCTGCCGGCCGGAGTGGCCGGTCGAGGGCCCGGGCGACGGCCGACCGGACCGCGGGTTCGCCGGCCTCCTGCGCGGCACCGAGGAGGCGCCGTGGCAGGTGAACGTCGGCGTCGAGCAGATCACGGTCACAGGCGCCACCCCCGGCGAGCCGCTCACCCTCTACGGCACCCGGCAGCGCAAGCTGCTCACCCTTCTCGCCGACGCCGACGGGCAGGCCCACTTCGCCTATCTGCCGTCCGAGCACACGATCCTCCAGTCCGGCCCCGGCCTGGAGGTCGGGGACCTCGACGTGGTGGCGGGCACGGTCGTCGAGGCCGGCCGCTACGTCGTCATCGACGACAGCGCGCAGCCCCGGCTCGCCTCCGAGGTCGTCACGGTCGGCAGCCGTGACGATCTGCCCGACCCCGCGCTGTACGAGGACCAGGAGCTGACCGGCGCCCGGCTCGACGTGCTCGGCAACGTGAAGCCCGGGTCGTCGCTCGAGGAGGGCTTCCAGTACCTCGAGATGCGCGACGGCGTGCTGCTGAGCGCCATGGTCCGCTTCCCGGACGACGCCCTCTACGGCCCGGGCCCGTGGCCCACGGTGGTCGAGTACTCGGGTTACGGGCCGTCGAACCCCGCCTCCGAGGAAGCCGGCTCCCGCATCGCCCGCGCCCTCGGCTACGCCACCGTGTCGGTCAACATGCGGGGCACCGGGTGCTCGGGCGGCGTGTTCGACGTGTTCAACCCGGCCCAGATGGCCGATGGCTACGACACGATCGAGATCGTCGCCCGCCAGAGCTGGGTGCAGGGCGGCAAGGTCGGCATGGTCGGCCTGTCGTACTCCGGCATCAGCCAGCTCTACACGGCGGCCACCAACCCGCCGCACCTGGCCGGCGTCACGGCCCAGTCGGTCGTCGCCGACCCGTGGTTGCAGGCCTGGCCGGGAGGGATCTTCAACTCCGGCTTCACGCAGCAGTGGATCAAGGAGCGCAACGCGTCGGCCGCCCCCGGGGGCACCAGCTGGGTGACCCGGCGCATCGACGCCGGCGACGCCGTGTGCGCCGCCCATCAGCCGCTGCGCAACCAGACCCTCGACTTCGAGGATCTCGTGTACAACCTGAGCAGCTACAACCCGGCGTCCGCCGCCCGCGACCTCCGCCGCCTGGTGGACGACATCGAGGCGCCGGTGTTCCTGACGGGCGCCTTCCAGGACGAGCAGACCGGGCCGCAGTTCACGAGCATGCTCGATGACTTCGACGACGCGGCGGTCCTGCGGGTCAACCTGTGGAACGGCCGCCACCCCGACGGCTACGGCCCCGCGAACCTGATGAGCTGGTTCGAGTTCCTGGAGCTGTACGTCGCGGACCGGGTGCCGGTCCTCAGCCCGATCATGCGCGTCGGGCTGCCGCCGGTTCTCGCCGACCAGTTCGACCTCGCCGATGTGGAGCTGGGGCCCGACCGCTTCGCCCACTTCGGTGCCGACCTGGCCGGCGCCCGTGCCGCCTACGAGGCCGAGCAGCCGGTCCGGGTGCTGTTCGAGAGCGGCATCGGCGCCAACGAGGTGGGGGAGCCGGGCGGCACCTTCGAGCTCGACTTCGACACCTGGCCCACACCAGAGGCGCAGGCGACGACGTTCCACCTCGGTGCCGACGAGGCTCTCACCGCCGAGGCCCCGTCCCGCACTGGCGGCGGCGTCGACACGTTCCGCTTCGACCCCGACGCCGGGGACTCCACCCTGTTCGGCGGCACCGGCGACTACCCGCTGCTCGCCCGCCTGTGGAACATGGACTGGACCCGCTTCGACCCGGGCGAGGAGCTGTCGTACCTGACGGCGCCGTTCGAGCAGGACACCGTGTTCGCCGGGCCGGGCTACGCGCATCTCTACATGGCGTCCGATGCGGCGTCGGGCGACGTGCACGTCCAGGTCTCGGTGTCGGAGGTGCGACCGGACGGCACCGAGTACCTCATCCAGAACGGGTGGCTCGACCTCGGCCACCGGGCGGAGGACCGGCGCCGCACCGAGGGCCTCGACATCGTGCACCCGTTCACCGCCGGCGCCTACCAGCCGCTCACCCCGGGGGAGTTCGTCGAGGCCCGCATCGACATCCCCTCGTTCGCGCATGCGTTCCGGGCGGGGTCGCAGCTGCGACTGACGATCGCCACCCCCGGCCGCAACCACGCGACCTGGGAGTTCGACAACCCGGACTACGGCGGGGCGATCCCCACCAACCAGGTCGCCCGCACGGGACGGATGCCGTCCGCGCTGGTGCTGTCGACGCTCGACGGCGTGGCGGTGCCGGCGGTCGAACCGGCGCCCTGCCCGGCGCTGCGCGGCCAGGCGTGCCGCCCCTTCGAACCCACGGAGAACACCTCCGGCTGACCCCCCGGCGCGGCGCCGGGTGCCTTGGCGCCCGGTGCCGCGCCATCGGGGACGATCGGCCGCCGGGCCGAGTGGTCGCCACGACGTCCGCTGGTCGAGCCGAGTGGTCGGGGTCGGGGGAGCGGCCCCTACGATGGCGTGGTGAGCAGCCGTGCCATTCGCCGACCGGACATCTCCTGGCCCACCCTGGTGGCGCTGGCGGTGGCCGGGCTGGCGGCCTGGTGGCTGACCGGCGCCAAGCCGATCCCGATCGTGCTCGCGGTGCTCGCCGGTTGGCTGATCCTCAAGATCGGCTTCGGGGTGCTGTCCGGGCTGGCCACCCCGCTCCCGCCGCCGCCCCCGGCCGGTGAGCTGCGCAAGGTGCGGCTGGTCTACCGGTGTTCGTTGTGCGGCACCGAGGTGCGCATGACGAGCGCCAACGACGAGGTGCCCGATCCTCCCCGGCACTGCATGGAGGACATGGACCTGATGACGGCGGCCGAGTAGGCCGCCCCGTCAGCCGTTTGCAGCGTCGACCGCGATCGCCACTTTCCCACAACCTGTGGACAAGGCTGGGGAGCGTAACACCGATGTAACTTGGGTGGCCGGGCGTTCACCGACCGTGACGGAAACCGGCGGATGTCGCGGGAACGACGAGGTCAGCGGTACTGCGTGGCGGTGATGATGCCCCCGCAGATGGCGGCGAGACCCAGGCCCAGGTACGCATTGCTCATCCCCCCGGGGAGCACCTCGAGGTAGTTGAGGAAGATCACCACGAGACCCAGGCCGAGCAGCGAGAACATCAGGATCGGGACCCACTTGGGGCTGACCTTCACCTCGCGCGGCACGGGCGGGGTGTAGCGGGTCGACGAGGCCGGCCGCCTGCCGGACGGGTTGGTGCCCTTCGGGGTCACGCGACCGCCGGGCACCTGGCGCTTCACTGGCTTGGCCATGGGCGCCGAGGTTAGAGCATCGCCACCCGCACCGATCAGTCGACCCGGGTCACCCGGTCTTGCAGCCCGACCGTCGTCGCGGGGGCGGGGCCCACACGGCAGAGTGGGGGCATGGCGAACGTCCTCGCAGCGATCGACATCGGCACCAACTCGGTGCACCTGATCGTCGCCCGCGTGGACGACGACCGCATCGAGGTGGTCGAGCGCGAGCGCGAGATGGTGCGGCTCGGCTCGGCCGCGGGCGACATGAAGGAGCTCGCTCCCGACGCGATCGACCGCGGCATCGACGCCCTCGTGCGCTTCCGGCAGGTGGCTGCGATCCACGGCGCCACCGTGCGGGCCGTGGCGACCTCCGCCGTGCGTGAGGCCGAGAACCGGGCCGAGTTCATCGGACGGGCCCGCGAGGTCGGCGTCGACGTCGAGGTGATCTCCGGCTTCGAGGAGGCCCGGCTCATCCACCTGGGCGTGCTGCAGGCGGTGCCGGTGTTCGACCGCC
>DASUQS010000116.1:0-8725 GCA_036280455.1 Acidimicrobiales bacterium | reverse complement strand
CACGCTCGCCCCCGACGAGTTCTTCAACATCGTCGTCGTGGCCGTCGCCGCCGCGGCGGTCGGTCGCCTGGTGAGCCTGCCCGGGGCGCTCGCCGGCGGCCTGGGGCTCGGCGTCCTCATCGCCCTGTTCACCACGTTCGTCCCGCGTTGGAGCGACGACTGGACGTGGCTCGCGCCGATCCAGGAGAACGTCACCCCGGCCATCCCGTTCCTGGTGCTGTTCGGCGTGCTGGTGTTCGTCCCGAGCCTGCGGCGCCGGGCGGAGGCGGCCGATCCCCTGTCGGGCGTCGACCCGCCGCCGGTCTCGCAGGCCCGGGTCGCGCGCGACCCGCGCCGCGCCACGGTCACCTGGCTGGCCGGCGCGGCGGCCCTGGGCGCGGTCGCATGGGTGCTGCTCGGCGAGGGCAGCTCGGTGTGGATCTTCCTCGTCACCCAGGCGGTCGTGCTCGCGATCGTGTTCCTGTCGATCACGGTCATCACCGGGATCGGTGGGCACATCTCGCTGTGCCAGGGCGCGTTCGCCGCCATGGGCGGGTTCGCCGTCTACCAGCTGGCCGAGCTGCGCGGCTACCCGTCGCTCAGTGCGGCGCTGGCAGGTGGTGTCATCGCCGCGGTGGTCGGTTCGGTGCTGGCCCTACCGATCCGGCGGCTGAACGGCATCTGGGTCGCGATCGCGACGCTGGCGTTCGCCTACTTCTTCGACGCGGTGATGGTGAAGTTCTCGTGGGTCGGCGGCTCCGCCCAGGCGGCGACCGTCGTGCCCCGCCCGGTCATCGGCCCCTGGGACTTCGCCAGCGACGAGTCGTTCCTCGCCCTGGCGGTCGTCCTGCTGGCCGCGGTGGCCGGCGGCGTCGTCCTGTTCGGCCGGAGCACGACGGGCCGCACGTTGCGGGCGCTGCGGGGTTCCGAGGTGGCGGCGCAGTCGATCGGCATCTCGCCCGTGCGCAGCCGGGTGGTGGTCTTCGCGACCGCCGCCTTCGTCGCCGGCTTCGGCGGGGCGCTGGTCGCCATCCACCAGGAGAACGTCAACTACGCCAACAACTTCACGCCGTTCGGCTCGATGTTCTGGCTGGTGCTGGTCGTCACGTTCGGCGTGCGGAGCCCCGGTGGTGCCGTCGCCGCGGCCGCGGCGTTCTCGCTGTTCGACCGCCTCGTCCTGCAGGGCACGGTGGTCGAGTGGATCCTGCGGTCGCCGGACCGCGTCCCCGAGCTCTTCCCGCTGGCCCCGAGCTGGCTCTACATCCTGTTCGGCCTCGGGGCGATCCAGTACGCCCGCCATCCGGAGGGCGTCATCGACCACGCGAGACGGCAGCAGCAGGAGCGGCGAGCCCGGCGGGCCGCCGGGAAGGCACCGGCCGACCCGCCCGCCGACGTCGCCGCCGACCAGACGGACCGGACCGACCCGACGGACCCGGACCCTTCCGGGTCGTCCGCCTCGTCGACCGCCGAGCTGGAGTCGCTGTCATGAGCACGGTCCTGCGCGCCACGGACATCTCGAAGCGCTTCGCTGGCATCGCCGCCCTCGACGGCGTCGACATCGAGGTCGCGCACGGGGAGCGCGTCGGCTTGATCGGCCCGAACGGCGCCGGCAAGACGACGTTCTTCAACTGCATCCTCGGCATCCTCGAGACCGACGGCGGGCGGGTCGAGCTCGACGGCCACGACGTGACGTCGCTGCCCGTGCACCAGCGTGCCCGCCGCGGCATCGGGCGCACGTTCCAGCGCATCGAGCTCTTCCCCGACTCCACGGCGAGAGATCACCTCGTCGTCGCCGACCGGGCCCAGCGACGGGGTCACCGCTTCTGGCGCGACCTCTGCGGCCTCCGGCCCGAGGCGGCCGAGGTCGCCCGCTGCGACGAGGTGCTCGACCTGCTCGGGCTCGACGACCTGGCCGACGAGCCGATCGAACGCCTGAGCCTCGGCCAGGGTCGCCTCGTCGAGGTGGGCCGGGCCCTGATGACGAACCCGAAGCTGCTGCTGCTCGACGAGCCGTCGTCCGGGCTCGACCGCACGGAGACCGCGGCGCTGGCGCAGACGCTGCGGCGCATCCAGGCCGAGCGCGGGTTCGCGATCCTGCTCGTCGAGCACGACATCGAGCTCGTGTCGTCGTTCACCACCCGTTCGTACCTCCTCGACTTCGGTCGCCTGCTCACCAGCGGACCGACCGCCGAGGTCATGGCCGGCGACGAGATGCGTCACGCCTACCTCGGCGACCTGGAGGTCCCCGAGCAGGAGTCGGAGGTCCCCGCATGACGGAAGGTCCCGACGACGCAGAGGCTCCGAGCGCGACACCGGTTCTCGAACTGCGCGGCGTCGACGCCGCCTACGGCGCGTTCCGGGCGCTGTTCGGCGTGTCGCTGTCGGTGGCTCCGGGCGAGGCGGTCGCCCTCGTCGGCCCCAACGGTGCGGGCAAGACGACCGTGGCGCGCGTGGCGTCCGGCCTGGTCGCCCCCGGCTCGGGGACGGTCCAGGTCGACGGCGCGGACATGACCGGCCGCCCGACCTACCGGTTCGCCCGGGCCGGCGTGGCGCACGCCCCCGAGGGCCGCTCGGTCTTCGCCACGCTCACGGTGGAGGAGAACCTCACCCTCTCGATCCGCCGCATCCGGGGGCGCCGGGGCGTCGCCGCGGGGCTCGACGCGGCCTACGAGATGTTCCCGGTGCTCCGCGACCGCCGGAAGCAGGTGGCGGGGACGATGTCCGGCGGCGAGCAACGCATGCTCGCCCTCGCCCGGGTGCTCGTGGACGCGCCCAAGCTGCTCGTCGCGGACGAGCTGTCGCTCGGGCTGGCGCCGAGGATCGTCGAGCAGACCTACGCCTCGCTGGCGCTGCTGCGGGAGGCTGGAACGGCGCTCCTGGTCATCGAGCAGCACGTCTCGCACGCGCTCGTCCTGTGCGACCGGGTCGCGGTGCTCGATCACGGAACGGTCGGCTGGACCGGCCCGACCGAGGACGCGGGCGACCGCGTCCAGGCCTTCCTGGAGGTCGGCACGCCCGCCTGACCCTTTCCCGCCGCGCCGCGGTCGCCGGCCCGATCCCGGAGTCGCTTCTGCGGCGGGGGACCGCCGGTCAGCCGGCGCGCCGGCGGCTGGTCGTGGCCTTCGCCGTCTTCGTTGCCCCCGCCTTCGTCGACCTCGTACCTCGCCGGGCGGCTTTCGCTGCCTTCTTCACCCCCGGCGTCGTCGCGGACCTGGCGCCTCGCCGGGCCGACTTCGCCGACTTCGTCGCCCGGGCGGACGTGGCTGGCGTCGCCGCCGTGGCCGCCGTCGCCGCGGTGGCGGCCGGGTCGTGGAGGCCGATGGCGTTCGCCCACAGGCGGGTCATCTGGTCGACCGCGTCGTCGAAGTCGAACGTCCCCCACTGCTCGACGAGCCACAGTTCGGCGAAGCGGCCCATCATCGAGCCGAGCGCGAGCGCCGCGATCTCGGGGTCGACCTCCGGGTCGGCCAGCCCATCCGCCTGCAGGCGGCGGATCGCCTCCTCGGCGCGATCGGCGAAGTGCTTCTGCCGGCGCATCCGGGCGTCGTTGACGTGGTCGTCGTAGCGAGAGACCTCCTCGATCACGCCCATGATCCGGCCGTTGTCCCGGTAGCGCTCGAGGTACCGCCGGTTGGCGCGGCGGATGCGCTCGATCTCCGATGCCGGGCCGTCGCCGCCCGCGCTGGCGCCGTCGCTTCCCCGCGCACCGTCCGCGCGTTCCTCGGCGTCGTCGGCGTCGGACGCGGTGAGCAGGGCCTCCTGCGCCTCGGCCACCTCGCGGAAGGCCTGCTCCTTGGAGTCGAAGTAGTGGTAGAAGGACCCGTGCGACAGCCCGGCACGGTCCGCGATGTCGGTGATCCGAGCCTCGAGGAACCCGGTCTCCTCGAACACCTCCTTGGCCCCCTGGAGCAGGCGTTCACGAGTCGCGACACCCTTGCGAGAGCGGGGCATCGTGGCCGGCTCGGTCGGGCGCTGCCTTCGGGACACGGGAGCTCGCTTTCTCGTCCGAGAACCGTGGCGTGACGGCCACTGTACGGGACGGGGCATCCGTCACGGCGTCACCCGGGCGACCCAGGTGGCGTCGACATCGACGTCAATATAGGACGCTGTCGGGCTCGACATCGGCGTGGTTGCACGCCGCGCGCGGACAACGGGCGAGCCGAATTGCCACGGCGGGCGTCGCCCCATCGGCCCCGTCGGTGCTGTTCGGTCCGGCGGTGCGGTCGTCAGCCCTGCCGCCGGGCCCGGCGGGACTCCAGTCGGTCGACCAGCGCGTCCATCGCCGCGATCGCCTCGCCCGCCGCGGTGTCGTAGCCGGCCGCCTGGTCCTGCACGGCGCCGAAGGCGAGCCCCTGCACCGCCGCGGCCACGAGCGGCGGGGGGAACTCCTCCGCATCGATGCCGTACTCGCCGAGCAGCGTGTCGAGGGCGTCCAGCTGCATCCGGCGCAGGTCGCGCGCGATGCGGCCGACCTCGGCCCTGAGCGCTGGACGGTGGTTGGCCGCGGCCAGCAGCTCCACGAACATCGCCGTGCCCCGGGGATCCGACGCCAGCTTCCACCAGGCGCGCAGCGGCTCGGACGACGCCAGCGCCTCTGCCATCCGCTCGACGTTCCGGCCGGCGCGGCGCTGGAGGACCGACGCGAACAGGTCGTCGAGGGTGGCGAAGTAGTAGTGCACGAGCGGCGCCTGGATCCCGACGGCGGTGGCGACGCTGCGGGAGCTGACGGCGGCGTACCCCTCCTTCAGGATGATGTCCTCGGTCGCGTCGAGGATCCGCTTGCGCTTCTCCTCGGTCGCCGCTCTCGGGCGCCGCTGCTCGGCCATCGACGCATCCTCCTCCGCTCGGCCCGTGGGTACGAGCGCGCAGCTCAGACCAGCATGATGACGCGAACCGGGTGGCGACGGTGACAGCGTCCCAGAGCCCAGCTCCGCACACGGTGCTTGCCGCGCAGCGGGACGGCCACCACCATGCGGGCATGCCTTCCCCGAACGGCCCAGACGACGTCGTGCCCACGATCGCCGCGTCCGCGGGCGAGCTCGCGGCCCCGGGCGCGGCGTGACCCGTCCGGACTCGATTCCCGCCGAGGTCGTCGTCGGCCTCGACGTCGGCACGACCGGTGTCAAGGCCTCCGCGTTCGAGCCCGGGTCGCCGTGGCGCTGCACGGTCGTGCGCGAGTACCCCCTCCTGCAGCCGGCGCCCGACCAGTACGTCCAGGATCCCGGCACGCTCCTGGCCGCCGTCCGCGACGCGCTCGCCGAATGCGTGGCGGCCGCCTCCGGGGCGGAGGTCGTCGGCGTCTCGGTCAGCGCGGGCATGCACGGGCTGGTGGCCCTCGACGCCGACGGCCGCCCGCTCACCCCGCTCGTCACCTGGGCCGACGCCCGCGCCCGCACCGAGGCCCGCGCCCTCCACCAGTCCGGCCGGGCTCGGGAGCTGCACTCCCGCACAGGCGTACCCGTCCATTCGATGTCACCGCTCACCAAGCTGCGGTGGTTCGCCCACCACGAGCCTGACCTCTGGCGTGCCGCCCGCTGGTGGGCCGGGCTGAAGGAGCTGCTGCTGTGGTGGCTGACCGGCGAGATGGTGACCGAGCTGTCGTCGGCGTCGGGCACCGGGATGCTGGACATGACCAGCCGCACGTGGAGCCGCGAGGCCGTGGAGGTGGCCGGGGTCGACCCCGACCGGCTGCCGCCCGTCGTGGCGACCACCGCGATCTACCCGCTGGCCGCCGGAGCCGCCGGCGACGTGGGGCTCCCGGTGGGGACGCCGGTGGTGGTCGGCGCAGCCGACGGCCCGCTCGGGAACCTCGGCACCGGCGCCCTGTCGCCCGGTGTCGCCGGACTGTCGCTGGGCACGAGCGGTGCGGTCCGCATGGCCGTCGACCGCCCGACCGTCGACGCCGACGGCACGCTGTTCTGCTACGCGCTCACCGACGACGTCTGGGTGGTCGGCGGAGCCGTCAGCAACGGCGGTTCGATCGTCCGCTGGCTGGCCGACACCATCGCGCCGGACATCCGACCCGCCGACGGCGACCGCGACGCCGCCGTGTTGGCCCTGGCGGACGGCGTGCCACCGGGCAGCGACGGCCTCGTCATGCTGCCCTACGTGCTCCCCGAGCGCGCCCCGCTGTGGGACCCCGACCTCCCCGGGGCCTACGTGGGCCTGCGGCGCGCCCACACGCGCGGGCACCTGGTCCGGGCCGCGGTCGAGGGGGTGTGCGCGCAGATGCGGGTCCTGCTCGACGGGCTCGATCGCGTCGCGCCGGTCACCACGGTGCGGGCGACCGGCGGCGCCTTCGGCAACGCGATCTGGCGTGACGTGATGGCGGCGGTCGCCGGGCGACCGCTGTACCTCGAGGACGGCGCGGGCGGCACCGCCCTGGGCGCGGCCGCCCTCGGCCTGCTGGCGCTGGGACGGGCGCCGTCGTTGGCGGATGCGTCGGCCCAGCTGGGGGTGAGCGTCGATCCCGCCGGTCCGCCGGTCGCCGTCGACCCGGCCGTCGTGGCCACCTACGAGCAGGTGCGGGACTCGGTCAGCGGGATGGTCGCCAACCTGAGCCGGGCGGCCCAGATGATCGACCGGCGCTGATCGCCAGGCAGCGGTTGCCCGTCCGCAGTGCCTGGCTGCAGGTGCCTGGCGACGGTTGCGTCGTTGGGGCTAGCCGGTCGGGATCTCGCGGCCGTCCTGGGGCCAGCGGGTGTGGAAGCTGCCCTCGCGGTCGACCCGCTGGTACGTGTGGGCCCCGAAGTAGTCGCGCAGCCCCTGGATGAGGCTGGCCGGTCCCCGCTCACGCCGGTAGCCGTCGTACCAGGCGAGGGCGGACGAGAACGCCGGCACCGCCACGCCCCGCTCGGCGGCCACGCTCACCACCCGCCGCCACGAGTCCTGCGCGCCGGCGATCGCCTCGCCGAAGTAGCCGGCGAACAGCAGGTTCTGCAGGTCGGGCTCGGCCTCGTAGGCCTCCCGGATGCGGTCGAGGAACGCGGCCCGGATGATGCAGCCGCCCCGCCAGATCGTGGCCATCTGCCCGAGGTCGACGTGCCAGCCCTCGGTGGCGGAGGCCGCGGCGAGCTGGTCGAACCCCTGGGCGTAGGCGACGACCTTCGAGGCGAACAGCGCCCGGTGGACGTCGTCGACGAAGCTCCGGTCGACGGCCGCGGTCCCACCGGGTGCGCCGCGTGCGTCGCCGGGCCGCGGGCCGGCGAGGCGTTCGGCGGCCGTCGCCCGCTCCCCGCCGAGGGCCGACAGCGACCGGGCGAACACGGCCTCGGTGATGGCGGTGAGCGGCACGCCGAGCTCGAGCGCGTCCTGCGCCGTCCACCGCCCGGTGCCCTTCTGCTCCGCCCGGTCGACGATGACGTCGACGAGCGGCCCGCCGGTGGCCTCGTCGGTCTTCGCGAGCACGATGGCGGTGATCTCGATCAGGTACGACTCGAGGTCGCCGCCGTTCCACCGGTCGAACGTGGCGGCGATCTCGGGCACCGGCAGGCCGACGACGTGGCGCAGCAGGTCGTAGGCCTCGGTGATCAGCTGGATGTCCGCGTACTCGATGCCGTTGTGGACCATCTTCACGTAGTGGCCGGCGCCGTCCGGCCCCACGTAGGTGCAGCACGGCGTGCCGTCGACCTGGGCGGCGATGGTGGTG
The DNA here is from genome assembly GCA_036280455.1 of Acidimicrobiales bacterium. Lineage (GTDB taxonomy): Bacteria > Actinomycetota > Acidimicrobiia > Acidimicrobiales > VFJN01 > ZC4RG19. The sequence continues at coordinate 1,098 of DASUQS010000116.1, read as the reverse complement.
AGCACGCCGGCTACGTCGTCGTAGGCCGCGCGGTCGCCGCCCGGCATGATGCTCGGGCCGGTGAGCGCGCCCTCCTCGCCGCCGGACACGCCGACGCCGAGGAAGCGCAGGCCCCGGTCGGCCAGCTCGCGGGTGCGCCGCTGCGTGTCGCGGAAGAACGAGTTCCCGCCGTCCAGGATCGTGTCGCCGGGTTCGAGGTGGGGGACGAGCTCGGCGATGACGGCGTCGACCGGGGCGCCGGCCTTGACCATCACCATGATCTGGCGGGGACGTTCGAGGGCGGCGACGAAGTCGGCCACCGACTCGGTGCCGGTGATCGGCCCCTCGCCGCCGTGGTCGGCCATGAACCGTTCGGTGCGGGCCGTCGTGCGGTTGTGCACCGCCACCGGGATGCCGTGATGGGCGACGTTGCGGGCCAGGTTGGCGCCCATCACCGCCAGTCCCGTCACGCCGAAGCGGGCGCCTGCTCTCTCGGGTGCCTCCACGCCGCGCACCGTACCCGCTGCCGCACGACCGCTCGCTCCGGCTCGGCCGGCGAGCTCCCGCACGGGTTGCACGGCGACCCCGACCTCGACCCGGAAGCGGCGAGCGCAGGCGGGTCCGCCACCATCCGCGCGACGTACCCGCCGCGGCCCTAGCCGACCGCGCGCTCGAGCTGGTCGAGGACGCCCCGCAGCTGCCGGCGGGACCCGATGTCGAGCTTCGTGAACACCTTGCGGAGGTGGTACTCGGCCGTGCGCGGGCTGATGAACAGCTGGGCGCCGATCTCCGGATTGGTGTGCCCCTCGCGGGCCAGCCGCGCGACCTGCAGCTCCTGGGGCGTCAGGGCGTCGCGCGTGTCCGACGTCGCCCGGTGCACCGTCTCCCCTGTGGCGAGCAGCTCGCGGCGCGCGCGCTCGGCGAACGCCACGGCCCCCATCCGGCTGAAGCTCTCGTGGGCCGCGCGCAGAAGCTCGCGCGCGTCCACGCGCCGGTTCTCGCGCCGGAGCCACTCCCCGTACAGGAGCCGGCTGCGCGAGAGGTCGACCGCCGCGCGGCTGTGTGCGAGCCGCTCGATCGACTCGCGGTAGTGCGACTCGTCGTCGCTCACGAGCGCAC
>DASUQS010000115.1:0-9331 GCA_036280455.1 Acidimicrobiales bacterium | reverse complement strand
CCGGACGCCATGCTCGGCGGCGAGGGGACGGACCCCGCAGCGATCGTCGCCTCGCGCGAGAGCGTCCGCCTGGCGTTCATCGCGGCCCTCCAGCACCTGCCGCCCCGCCGACGCGCAGTGCTGATCCTGCGGGACGTCCTCGGCTGGCCGGCGCGGCAGACCGCCGAGCACCTGGGGCTCACCGAGCCCGCCGTGACGAGCGCGCTGCACCGGGCCCGGTCCACGATGCGGGAACAGCTGCCCGAGCGCCGTGCGGACTGGGCGGCCGCCACCGAGCCGACCGCGGACGAGCGCACCATGGTCGACCGGTGGATGGCCGCGCTCGAACGGGCCGACCTGGCCGCGGTGGCCGACCTGCTGGCCGAGGACGTCCGCGCCGCGATGCCGCCGTGGACCCTCTGGCTCGCCGGCCGCCCCGCCGTCCTGGCGATGCTCACCGCGAGCTGGGATCCCGGCTCGCCCGACCACGTCGGCCGGTTCCGGGCGGTGGCCAGCCGGGCCAACGGGCAGCCGGCCATCGCGACCTACGTGCAGGCTCCGGGAGACGACACGGGGGTCTTCCGGGCGTTCGCCGTCGGGGTCATGCACGTCGAGGCCGGCCGCATCACCGAGATGGTGGCCTTCCACGAGCCGGCGCTGTTCCCCCGCTTCGGCCTGCCCCCGAGTCTGGCCGCCGACGTGTCCGACCGGGGGTGAACACTTTCCCGCCGAACCGCCGTCACAACACGGGTCACATCGACTGGATCCGGAGGACCCATGGCCAAGCTCATCTACACGGTGCTCACATCGCTCGACGGCTACATCGAGGACGACGACGGGAAGTTCGACTGGGTGGGCATCGACCACGAGGTGCACGCGTTCGTCAACGACCTCACGCGGCCGATCGGCACCGAGATCTACGGCCGGCGCATGTACGAGACGATGGCCGTCTGGCAGACGATCGACGAGGAGTCCGCCGACTCCGCCGAGGAGGCGGACTTCGGCCGGCTGTGGCGGTCGCTCGACAAGGTCGTCTACTCCACCTCGCTCGACGCCGTGTCGACGCCGCGCACCCGCCTCGAGCGCACGTTCGACCCAGATGCCGTCCGCCGCCTGAAGGAGTCCGCCGACCGGGACATCAGCATCGGCGGACCCACCCTGGCCGAGCATGCGTTCCGGGCCGGCCTCGTCGACGAGGTGCACCTGTTCGTGTCGCCGGTCGTCGTCGGCGGCGGCAAGGCGGGATTGCCGCGTGGCGTCCGGCTGGACCTCGAGCTCGTCGGCGAACGGAGGTTCGCCAACGGCGTCGTCCACCTGCACCACCGGGCACGGTGAGCTGCGGGCGGCGACGGCCCGCGAGCCGGGGCGCGGCCGCCCACGGGGTCAGCCGGCGCCGGCGAGGCGCAGCCCCACGACGCCCGCCACGACGAGGGCGATGCAGGCCAGCCGGGCAGCGGTGAGCGATTCGCCGTAGGCCGCGGCGGCCACGAACGTCGTGCCGACCGCACCGATCCCGGTGAACACGGCGTAGGCCGTGCTCACCGGGATCTGCGCCAGCGAGCGGGTCAGCACGACGACCGCGGCGGTGCCGAACACGACCACGGCGACGCTCGGCCAGAGGCGGGTGAAGCCCTCCGCCGGCTTGAGGCTCGAGGCGAAGACGACCTCCAGCACGCCGGCGACGATCAGCAGCAGCCAGGCCATCGGACGCTGCGCCGTTCAGGCGGCTGTGGCGCCGGCGGTGGTCCGGCCCCGGACGAGCTGTGCGGTCACGGCCGCCACCCGACGCCCGAGCGCGGCGGCGGTGGCCAGGTCGGCGGCAGGCGGCGCCTCCTCCGGTCCCTGGTCGCTGTTCGACTGGGCCATCGCCCCGAGCCAGCTCCCCAGTCGGTTGAGGTCGTCCGGCGAGGCCGTCGTGCTGTCCCAGCCGGCCGGCAGGCCGAGGCTCACCCAGTGCATGCCGTGCTGCGCGGCGAGCACCGCCAGGTCGACGAGCGTGTTGAGCTTGTCGCCGTTGATGGTCTGGCTGTTGGTGAAGCCGGCCGCCACCTTGTCGGTCCACCCGCCGGCGGCGTAGATGGGGGCGGTCGCCTCGGCGAACCGCTTGAACACGGCGGACGGCGAACCCATGTAAGTGGGCGTGCCGAAGACGATGGCGTCGGCGGCGGCGAGCCCGTCCCACAGCTCGTCGTCGAGGGTGTCGACGGGCCACAGGCGGGCGGTCGTCGCAGGGACGGAACCCGCGCCCTCGGCCACCGCGGCGGCCTGGCGTCGGGTGTGGCCGAACCCGCTGTGGAAGGCGACGGCGACGTGGATGTCGGTCATCTGGGTGCGCTCCTGATCGCTCGGAGGTGACGTTGCAATGCAACCGGACTAGAGTCCGGTTATGTCCGAGGACGGTAACGGACCAGAGTCCGGTTCACAACCCTTTCTCTCACCGGTGACCTTCGTCGGGCGCGCGGGCCGGGCTCGGCCCCAGCGGCCCGAGCGGTCTGACGCCGTCCGCAACCGCCACCGGGCCCTCGAAGCGGCCCAGGTCCTGTTCCGGGAGCGCGGGATCGCCGCGGTGACCATGGACGACATCGCCGCCGCCGCCGGCGTCGGCAAAGGGACCCTCTACCGGCGGTTCGGCGACAAGGCCGGGCTGGCGGAGGCCCTGCTCGACGGCCGGGAGGCCGACCTGCAGGAGGCCATCCTCACCGGTCCGCCGCCCCTCGGGCCCGGGGCTCCGCCCGGCGAGCGCCTCGCCGCCTTCCTCGACGCCTACCTCGACCTGCTCGACGCCGACCTCGGCCTCCTGCTCCTGGCCGAGAGGCCGGGGGCAGGCCGCCTCCACACCGGTGCGTACGGGTTCTGGCGGGCGCACGTCGCCGCGCTCCTCCGCTCCGGCGGGAGCACGATCGACCCACCGGTCGGGGCGCACCTGGTCCTGGCGTGGGTCGCCGCCGAGCTCTACGACCACCTCCGCCACGGGGAGGGAAGGACGCGCGCCGAGATCGCGGCGGCGGTGACGGCGGCCGCCGCCGGCCTCCTACCCGCCGGACGGTAGGTGTGGCCGCCCGGCTCAGCGGTCGGCCGGTTCACCGACGGTGTAGCCGTTCCCCATGTCCTGCAGCCCGATGACGCGCAGGAGGGCGAGCGACTCGGCCTCGACGGTGCCCGGCGCCGCGGAGTACACGACCAACGACTGATCGACGTCCGGCACGTGCAGGGCGTCGCAGTCGAGCGTGAGGCGACCGAGGTCGGGATGGTGCACGGTCTTCCTGCTCGACCGGCGCTCGGCCACCGGCGCCTCCTCCCACAGCCGGGCGAACCGGGGGCTGCCCGCCCGCACCTCGTCGACGAGGCGGCGCAGGCCGGGATCGTCCGGGTACCGGGCCGCCACCAGCCGCAGCGTCGCCGCGGACTCGACGGCGGTGCGCTCGTCCTCCTCGGGATCCGTGGACACCCGCCCGCCGTCGCCGAGGAACCGCTGCCACACCACGTTCCGCTGGCCGACCGGCCACGACGAGAAGTCGCCGAGGAGGGCGGTGGCCAGGGCGTTCCAGGCGAGGATGTCGCCCTTCGCATCCAGGAGCACCGCGGGCAGATCCGCGATCCGGCACAGGAGGCGCAGCGTGCTCGCCCGGGGCGTCGACACGATGTGGCCCGGCCGCGGCGGCGCGGCGCCGGCGATGTGGAACAGGTGGTCGCGCTCGTCGTCGGTGAGCAGCAACGCCCGGGCGAGAGCGGTCAGCACCTGGTCGGAGGGCTTCGGCCCCCTCCCCTGCTCCAGCCGGACCAGGTAGTCGACAGAGATGCCCGTCTGCAGCGCCACCTCCTCGCGACGGAGCCCCGGCACCCGGCGGCGGGTGCCGGCCGGCAGGCCGAGGTCCGCCGGGGACAGGCGCGCCCGGTACGACTTCAGCGCGGCGGCGAGCGCGGGACGGTCCACGCATCCCAGGATGCCGTGCCGCGGCTCCTCCGTGGGTAGGACCCGCGATCCCAGGCTGCGGCGACCCTGGTGGCGCCGGCGACGTGCGTCGATGGTGGCTCCATGACATCCCCCACCACAGCACCTGCGACCACCGCCCTCGTCACCGGGGCCAACAAGGGCCTCGGCTACGAGACCGCCCGCCAGCTCGCCGAACGCGGCTGGACCGTCCTCGTCGGCGCACGGGATCCCGAGCGCGGCCGCATCGCCACCGAGAAGCTCGCCGCCGAGGGCGGCGACGTCCACCACATCCCGCTCGACGTCACCGACGACTCCTCGGTCGCCGCCGCCGTCGAGCGGGTCGCCGAGCTGACCGATCACCTCGACGTGCTCGTCAACAACGCCGGGATCATCGGGTCGTTCGCGGGTCCGCTCGAGACCGCACCGGCCGACTTCCTGGCCTGCTTCGGCGTCAACCTGCTCGGCCCGGTGCGGGTGACGCGGGCGTTCCTGACCCTCCTGTCCGCCGCGGACCTCCCCCGGGTCGTGATGGTGTCGAGCGGGATGGGGTCGCTGGCCGTCACGAACGACCCTGAGCGGCTGGAATCGCAGCTGGTCAGCCTCGTGTACCCGTCGTCCAAGGCGGCGCTGAACATGGTGACGACCCAGTACGCCAAGGCGTTGCCGGGCTGGAAGGTCAACGCGGTCGATCCCGGGTACACGGCGACCGACCTCAACGACCACTCGGGCGTGAAGACGGTGGCCGAGGGCGCCCGGGCCATCGTCGACATGGCGACCGTCGGTCCCGACGGGCCGACCGGGGCGTTCTTCGACGACCAGGGTCCGCTGCCCTGGTGATCGGTGCTCCGCGGACTCGGCGAGGTGCGGCGCGGCCGACACGACCACCAGATGCCTCGCGTGGGGCGGCGTCCCGGCAGGGCCCTTGGTCACGGCCTGCGACGGGACGATCAGCCCGTTGCCGGGGGCACCGGAGTCCGGGCGTCCCCCATCCTGGGGAGCGGCCGTTGCGAAAGGGTGCACAGCCCGTCAGGTGGGGTGATGTGCCCTCACCCCACCCGGCGGCAGGGTGATTCGGTCACGAGCTACAGGAGGCAACCATGGCGATCGCCTCGATCGAATACGTCGTCGTCGGGTTCTCGGGCGACCAGCTCGGAGCCCAGCTCGTCCCCGCACTGACGTCCCTCGAGGAGCGGGGTGCCGTGCGGGTGCTCGATGTCCTCCTCATCGCCAAGGACAGGCTCGGCGACGTGGTCCTGCGGCGTCCCGACCAGCTCGACGAGCTGGTGGCCAGCGGTCTCGCTGTCTTCGACACCATCCTCGACGGCCGGGCGGCCGGGCTCGTCACCGACCTGGACGCCCTCTACGCCGCAGAGGAGCTCGCTCCCGACAGCACCGCGGTGCTGATCGCCTGGGAACCGGCCCGATGGTGCGTCGGCGGGCGCGGCGCATCGACGGTCGTCAGCGGCACCGCGGCGGGGCCGATCCCCCACGATCTCGCCACGGTGGCGCTGGACGACCTGGTCAGCGCCGGTCACCCTCCCCGCACCGCGGGCCCGGGGGCGCCGCTCAGGGCGAGGAGATCGTCCCGGCGAGCGCGACGGCCTCGTCCCGTGAGCGCACGCCAAGCTTGCGGTAGAGGTTCCGGGTGTGGGTCTTGATCGTGTTCCGTGACACCCCCAGGTGGCTGGCCAGCTCGCCCAGCGTCAGGCTGCTGGCGAGGTAGAACAGCACACGCTCCTCCGCCGGGGTGAGCTGGTCGACCGGGCGTGCCGAGCGGCGGCCCTTCTCCGCCTCCCGCCGCCCCGGCTCGATGGCCTCGGCCAGGCTGGCCACGTACCCCGAGCCCCACCGGCCGACGGCATCGACCACCAGGTGGCGGACGCGGTCGCTGCTGTCGAGGATCGTGCGATGGAACCCCTCCGGCTCGGCGAGGGCGAGGGCCCGATCGATGTGGCGCACGGCATCTGCCGGACGGGACCTCGCCGTCGCGTCCGCCAGCAGCAGCTCCCGCACGATCCGGCGGCGGAGGGGCGTCGCGCCGTCCACGTCCCACCCGTCGAGGATCTCCCGGGTGCCGTCGTCGTCGCCGCGGGCGAGCGCCAGCCGCGCCGCCAGCGGAGCCGCGTCGCCCACGGGCAGGCCGGCGACCAACTCCCCGGCCCGTGCGAGCTCGCCGTCGTCGATGCGGATCCTCGCCTCCGCGGCATCGAGCGCCGCCACCACGACGTCCGCCATCCCGGCTGAGCGCGCCACCCCCCGGCCCTCGGCCAGGTGGTCGAGCGCGGCGTCACGGTCGCCGCGGCATCGCGCGATCGTGGCGAGCAGCTCGAGCGTGCCGACCAGAGCCGAGAGGGCACCGACGTCGCGCGCGGTGCTGCGGAGCTGCATCGCCTGGTCCTCGCCGGACTCGAGGTCGCCGTGCTCGACCGCCAGCTCGGCCAGCGTGACCCTCGCCGGGGTGGCGTACAGATGCCCCATGTCGCCACCGATCGGGTCGGCCACCGCCCGGCCGGCGTGGTCGGCGGCCTCGCGCAGCCGGCCCTCCCGGAACGCCACCAGCGACAGGACGGACGGCACCAGCACCTCGGCCGTGATGTCGTCCATGTTCGGGTCCGCGGCTGCCCGCTCCGCCAGCGCCCGGGCCGCGCCCAGGTCGCCGAGCATCATCTGGGCCTCGGCCGCGTGCATGTACCCGCGGGCCGGCGCGTACGGGCGCAGCGCCCCGTGGCGGTCCGGCTGCATGGCCCGGTCGAGCGCGTCGATGCTGGCCTCGGGATCCCCGACGTACACCTTGACCCCGGTGAGCACGATGAGCGCCCGCCTGGCGAGCCCCTCCTGCCGGTCGGCCGGGAAGTCGAGGACCCGCCGAAACCAGCGATCGGACTGCACCGGGTCGCCGGCCGCCGCGGTGGCGATGCCGGCCACGAGGCACCGGCCGGGCTCGGCCACCAGGAAGTCGTTCGGGAACGCGGCGATCCAGCGGCGGATGGTCTCGCGTCGCCCGCGGTTGAACGACGGGATGACGACGTCTTCGAGGACGGCGAGTGCCGCCGACCACTCCCCGGCCGCGCACAGGTGCTCGATGGCGAGGCCGGGCCGGTCGTGGTCACGCATCCACTCGCCCGCTCGGCGGTGGATGTCGCGGGCGCGATCGGGATCGCCGGCCCGCAGCCCGATCGCGAGGTACTCGCCGAACAGGTGGTGGAAGCGGAACCAGCCCGGCCGGTGATCGAGCGGGACGAGGAACATGTTCTCCCTGCGCAACGCCCGCAGGACCGCGTCGCTGTCGTCTCGCCGGAGGACGGCGTCGAGGACCGCCGGCGAGAACTGGCGGATGCAGGCGGCCACCTGCAGGAAGCGGCGGCGCCAGGCCGGTTGGCGATCGACCACCTCGCCGGCGAGGAAGTCCAGCAGCGGCCGGTGCGACGACGCGAAGCGGTCCAGCAGTGCGGGGACGTCGGGCGTGGTGCGCAGCGCCAGCGCCGCCAGATGCATGCCCGCCGCCCACCCCTCGGTGTCGTCGACGAGGCGGTCGCGGTCTGCGTCGGCCAGGACCAGCCCGTGGACACGAGCGAAGAAGTCGTCGGCTTCCGGGCCCTCGAAGCGCAGGTCGTCGTCGCGCAGCTCGACCAGCTCGCCTCGCATCCGCCAGCGGTCGATGGGCAGGTGAGGGTCGATCCGGGTGCCGATCGCGAGGCGGAATCCCGGAGGCAGCAGCTCGGCGAGCAGGGCCACACCGGCGACGATCTTGGCGTCCCGGATGAGGTGGAAGTCGTCTACGACGAGCACGCGCAGGCCGCGGGCCCCGGCGATCGCCCGGCCGATCGCGGTGGCGACGGTCGTCGTGTCGACCGCGCTGTGGTGGACGGTGCGGACGACGTCGGGGGCGACGTGGTGGCCCGCCCGGGCGATCGCACCGAGGATGAAGGCCCAGAACCGTGCCGGATCGTCGTCGGCCGCCTCGTGAGAGACCCACGCCCACGCCTTGCGCTCCATGCCGCCGACCCACTGGCCGAGGAGCACCGACTTTCCCGATCCCGCCGAGGCGGAGACGAGCACGACGCGCGCGTCGTCGCCGTCAACGAGCCGGTCGAGCAGCCGACCCCGGTGTATGGCGGACCGCGTGCGCCGAGCGAGGACGGCCTCGTGCCGCGCCGCGGTGTCGTCTCCCGGATCCAGCAGCATCGCCCCGTCCCACCTCCTGCTCGGGCGGAACCTCGGCCCGTGGTGTTTGTAGCACGCAACGACGCCACACGGCGCCCACCCCGAACACCGACGGCCGGCGACGACCGCCCCGTCGCGCGGGTCCGCCCCATTCGTTCGGAGCGAGCGTTCGCATACTGTGGGCCGATGGCCGACGATGCCCCCGCCCCGACCGCCCGCGCTGCGCGGCGGGTGCGACTCGCCGCGACGTGACCGGCCCGCTCGCCGGGGTGCGCATCGTCGAGGTGGCGACGCACGTGTTCGTGCCGATGGCGGGTGCGGTGCTCGCGGAGTGGGGCGCCAGCGTCGTCAAGGTCGAGCCGCCGGCCACCGGCGACCCGTACCGGGGCCTCGTCACCGCCGGGCTCCACACGCTGCACGACGGCGTCGACCCCTTCTTCCAGGCCGCCAACCGGTCGAAGCGCTCGGTCGGCATCGACCTCGCCACGACCGACGGGCGGGAGCTGCTCGGGCGGCTGCTCGGCACTGCGGACGTGTTCACGACCAACCTGCGCCCACCCGCCCGGCGCCGCCTCGGCCTCGACGTCGACGACGTCCGCCGCGACGGGCCCACGATCGTCTACGCCCGCGGCTCGGCGTTCGGCAGCCGCGGTCCCGACGCCGAGCAGGGCGGCTACGACGCCGGCGCGCACTGGGCCCGTTCCGGCATGCAGGCCCTGTTCACCGCGCCGGATGCCCGGTGGCCGGCGCCCACCCGACCGGCGTTCGGCGACGTCGCCGCCGCTCTCGGCCTGGCGGCGGCCATCGCCGCCGCCCTCTACCGCCGAGCCGTCACCGGGGAGGCGACCGTCGTCGATTCCTCGCTGCTGGCGGCGGGCATGTGGCAGGTGCAGAACGACCTCGTGAACGCCCGCCTCGGCGACGACACCCACGCCCGCCGGCCGGACCGGTACGCCACCTGGAACCCCCTGATGCTCCCCTACCGCACCAGGGATGGGCGGTTCGTCGCGCTGATGACCCTCGCGCCGGACCGGCACTGGCCGTCGTTCTGCGCGCTCATCGGACGTCCCGAGCTGGCCGACGACGCCCGCTTCGCCGATCTCGACGCCCGGCGGCGCAACGCCCGAGCGTGCGTCGAGTCACTGGAGGCCGCCTTCGCCGAACGCTCCCTCGCCGAGTGGCGGCCGGTGCTCGACCGGTTCGCGGGCGAGTGGACCGTCGTGCAGGAACCCGACGAGGTGCACGACGACCCGC
>DASUQS010000114.1:0-8082 GCA_036280455.1 Acidimicrobiales bacterium | reverse complement strand
ATCGCGCCCCACGTCGCCGCGATGAGCCCCGAGGCCCGCGCCGCAGTCGTGTCGACCGTGGGCAACACCGGTGGCTCGACCGGCCGAGGCGGCAGCCAGGGCGAGGACATCGCCCAGCGCGGCCGGCTCATCAGCTTCCTGTCGACCGTTCGCTGATCACACGCACGTCCTGCCGCCCGGCCTCACGCGCCCCGTGCGCGGGAGGCCGGGCGCGCGGTCGCGACACGCTGTGCTTCTGAGCCGGCCGGCATGAACCACACCGTCCTCGTCACCGCCATGGCCGTGCTCGGCGTGGCGGTCGTGGGTCCGCTGCTCAACCACGCCGTCGTCAAGTGGATCGGCTGGCGCGTCGTGCTACCGCCGTGCTTCGGCCACGTGCCCGCGGCGGTGGCCCTCGGTCCGGCCCGGGTGCGCTGCGCCCGGTGCGATCGACCGCTCGCCCCGGCCGGGCTCCCCGCGCTCCCTGCCACGGTCGCCCTGGGGCGCTGTCGGGGCTGCGGGGCCGCCCTCGCCCGGCGCTACGTCGCGCTCGAGCTAATCACCGGCCTCCTGTTCGGCGTCACCGCGGCTGTGCTGGGGTGGTCGGCGGCGCTGGCGCCGGTCCTGGCGCTCGTGGCGGGAGCCGTCGCCATGTCGGCGGTCGACCTGGCGGTGATGCGCATCCCGACGCGCTTCGTGTACGCGACGGCGGCCGCCGTCGTCGTCGGGCTGGTGCTGGCCTCGCTGGTCGACGGCCCGGCGCGCCGGCTGGCGGGCGCCGCGGTCGGGGCGGCCGCCTTCGGCGGGTTCCTCCTCGTGCTGCACCTGATCTCGCCGCGGTCGATGGGGTTCGGCGACGTCCGCCTCGCCACCCTGGCCGGCGCGGTGGTCGGGTGGTGTGCCTGGCAGGAGGCCCACCCGCTGCTGGCGCCGGTCCAGGCCGTCCTGTACGCCGGTCTCCTCGCCGGACTCGTCGGGTCCGTGGCCGGCGGCGCGCTGCTGATCGTGCGCGGCCGGGACCAGCCCTTCCCGTTCGGGCCCGCGGTCGCCGCCGGCGGCGTTGTGGTCGCTCTCGCCGCGTTCTGAGCCCCGGATCCGAGCCCCGGCGCCCGGCCGTGCCGAGGCCGGGCGGGTCGTACCGGTTCAGGCCGCACGCACGGTGGCCGGTATCGTCGGGACGTGCTCCGGTACCTCACAGCAGGCGAGTCCCACGGACGAGCCCTCGTCGCCATCGTCGAAGGCCTGCCCGCCGGCCTGCCGGTGGTCCTCGACGACATCGGCCGCGAGCTGGCCCGGCGACGGCTCGGCTACGGCCGGGGCCCGCGCATGCGCTTCGAGCAGGACGACATCACGATCATCGGCGGCGTTCGCCACGGTCGCACCCTCGGGTCCCCGGTGGCGATCGAGATCGCCAACACGGAGTGGTCACGCTCCGACAAGTGGCACGAGGAGATGGCCGTCGAGCCGGGCCAGACCAAGGCTCCGCTCACCCAGCCCCGGCCCGGCCACGCCGATCTGGCCGGCATGCAGAAGTACGGCTTCAGCGACGCCCGCGACGTGCTCGAACGGGCCTCGGCACGGGAGACGGCGGCGCGGGTGGCGGCGGGCGCGCTCGCCAAGAACCTGCTGGGCCACCTCGGCATCAGCGTGATCTCCCACGTCATCCAGATGGGGGCCACCAGCTCCAAGTCGACCGAGCGCCCGACGCCCGCCGACCTCGACCGGATCGACGCCTCGGCGTTGCGCTGCTTCGACGCCGTCGCCGAGGAGGCGATGGTCGAGGAGATCAAGGCGGTGTCCAAGGAGGGCGACAGCCTCGGAGGCGTGGTCGAGGTCCTCGCCTACGGCGTCCCCGTCGGCCTCGGCAGCCACGTCCACTGGGACCGCCGCCTCGACGGGCTGCTGGCCCAGGCCCTCATGAGCATCCAGGCGATCAAGGGCGTCGAGATCGGCGACGGCTTCGCGGTCGCCGGCCTGCCCGGCAGCGAGGCGCACGACCCGATCACCTGGGACGCCGCCGCGGGCGCATACCGCCGCGAGTCGAGCCTGGCCGGCGGCATCGAGGGGGGCATGTCGACCGGAGAGCTGGTCGTGTGCCGTGCGTCCATGAAGCCCCTCGCCTCGCTCAACCGACCGGTGCTCAAGACGGTCGACGTGGTGACCAAGGAGGAGACGGTGAGCTTCAAGGAGCGCACCGACGTCACCGCCGTGCCCGCCATGGGCGTGGTGGCCGAGACGATGGTCGCCCTGGTGCTGGCCGGGGAGGCGCTCCGCAAGTTCGGTGGCGACTCGCTCGACGAGGTCCTGCGCAACAAGGCCGCGTACGAGGCGACGCTGCGCGATGCCTGAGCCCGAGACTGCGGCCGAGGGCGCCCATGCCGCCACCACCCACGGCGAGCTGGAGGCCGACGTCCCGGCCGGTGCCGGCGCACCCGCCGGACACCGGCACGTGGTGCTCGTGGGGCTGATGGGCGTGGGCAAGAGCACGGTCGGCCGGCGACTGGCCAAGGAGCTGTCCCGCCCGTTCGCCGACGTCGACGAGCAGGTCGAGCTGCAGGCGGGTGTGACCATCCCGACGATCTTCAGCGATCTCGGCGAGGAGAGCTTCCGCAAGACCGAGAGCGAGGTCTTCGCCGGGTTGCTCCGCCGGCCGTCGCCCCTGGTCGTGGCGGCGGGTGGAGGCGCTGTCACCGGTGCGGCCAACCGCGCCGTGCTGGCCGAGACGGGCGCGTTCGTGGTCTGGCTGCGGGCGTCGGCCGAGTTCCTGGCCGGGCGCACCGACCCGACCCACCGGCCGCTGCTGGCCAACGATCCCGAATCGACGCTCGCCCGCCTGCTCGCCGAACGCACCCCGCTCTACGAGGAGGTGGCGGACGTGGCGGTCGACGTCGAGCCGTTCCACCTCGGCGACGAGAAGCCCAAGCGGGCACTCGCCCGCCACATCGCCGCGCTGATCACCGGGCCGTCGACGGCGAGCAGCGCTCTCGGGGTGAGCGCCGAGGCCGAAGCGCCATGACCGTCCACACCGTCACGGTGCACGCCGGCGGCGAGTCGTACCCCGTCCTCGTGGGCGCCGGCGTCCGCGACCAGCTGGCCGACCGGTTGCCGCCGTCGGTGCGGCGGGTGGCGATCGCGACCCAGAGCGCGATCCCGGTCGCCGTGGACCCGGGGCGCGAGCACGAGGTGTTCACGATCGGCGACGGCGAGCAGGCGAAGTCGCTGGCCACGGTCGAGGACCTGTGCCGTTCGTGGTCGCGCTGGGGTCTCACCCGGGGCGACCAGGTCGTGGCCGTCGGCGGCGGCCTGGTCACCGACGTCGCCGGGTTCGCGGCGGCCGTCTACCACCGCGGCGTCGGCGTCGTGCACGTGCCCACCACCCTGCTGGGCATGGTCGACGCGGCCATCGGCGGGAAGACCGGCGTGAACCTGCCCGAGGGCAAGAACCTGGTGGGCGCGTTCTGGCAGCCCCGCGCCGTGCTGTGCGACCTCGATGCACTGGCCACCCTGCCCGAGCGAGAGCGGCTGAGCGGCCTCGGCGAGATGGCCAAGTACCACTTCCTCACCGGGGACGACCTGCTGGCGCTGCCGCTCGACGAGCGCGTTGCCGCCTGCGTCCGCATCAAGGCGGACGTCGTCGCCGCGGACGAACGCGAGGACCTGTCCAACGCGCGGGGCCGGGCCACCCTCAACTACGGGCACACGTTGGCCCACGCGCTCGAGACCGGCGGCCGGTACGACCTGCGCCATGGCGAAGCCGTGGCGGTCGGCCTCGTGTACGCGGCCGAGCTGGCCCACCACCTCGGGCGCATCGACCGGTCGCGGGTCGACGAGCACCGCCGGGTGGTGGCCGAGTACGGCCTGCGCGCATCGCTGCCAGAGGGTGTGGAGTCTGCCGATCTGCTGACCCTCATGTCCCGGGACAAGAAGGCGGTCGACGGGTTGACCTTCGCGCTCGACGGGCCCGACGGCGTCGAGGTCGTGACCGGTGTCGAACCGGCGGCCGCCACCGCGGCCCTCGCCACGATGACGGGCGCGTCGTGAGCGACCGCGCCGCGAGCGTCGGGCCCTCGACCGGCCGGGATGCGGGCGAGGTGGCCGGCGAGGTGGGGGACAGCGTCGGCGACGGCGCGCCGCGGGGCCTCGTCCTGCTGCTCGACGGCCCCAACCTCAACCTGCTCGGCCAGCGCGAGCCCGAGATCTACGGCGCCACCACGCTCGACGAGCACGTCGAGACGGTGCGCCGGGCCGCCGGCGAGCTGGGGCTGGCGGTGGAGCACCTGCAGTCGAACCACGAGGGCGAGATCGTCGAGGCCATCCACGCCGCGCGGGGACGGTGCGCCGGCATCGTGATCAACCCCGGGGCGTTCACCCACTACGCCTGGGCCATCCACGACGCGTTGGCGGCGTTCGCCGGCCCTGTCGTCGAGGTGCACCTCTCCAACCCGCAGCGGCGCGAGAGCTGGCGGCACACGTCGGTGGTCTCGCCGGTCGCCACAGGGACCATCTCCGGCCTGGGCGGACTGGGCTACGTGCTGGCGGTCAAGGCCGTCGCCCGGCTCCTCGACGCCTAGGAGCCTGGTCGGCAACGGGCCTCGCCGGCGCGGTCGATGCCCCAGGCCACCGGCACCACCACGACTCGCAGGCACGGCGAGCAGGGGAGAGGACGCCGTTATCCTGCGCGGGTGACCTTCGACCGCGCCGCCCTGCCCGCGATGGACGTCGCCGACCGGCCCCGACGTCTCCGGGCCCGACTCGACGGCGCCGGGTGCGAGGCCCTCCTCGTGACCGACCTGACCAACATCCGCTACCTCACGGGGTTCACGGGGTCGGCCGCCATGCTGCTGGTCACCGCCGACGAGCTGGTCTTCGTCACCGACGGACGCTACCGGGACCAGGCGACCCGGCAGCTCGCGGACGCGCACGTCGCCGCCCGGGTCGAGATCGGCCGGACCAGCGACGAGCAGCGAGACCTCCTCGCCGGCCCGGCCGGCGCGGTGTCCCGGCTCGGGCTCGAGGCCGAGGCCGTGACCTGGGCGCAGCAGCGCAAGTTCGCGGGGGAGTGGTTCCCGAGAGCCGAGGTCGTGCCGACCGACGGCCTGGTCGAGGATCTGCGCCGGGTCAAGGACGCCGGCGAGGTGGCCCGCATCCAGGCGGCGTGTGCGATGGCGGACGCCGCTCTCGCCGCGGTGCGACACCGGCTCGGGGAGGGCGCCACCGAGGCCGAGGTCGCGCTGGAGCTCGAATGGCAGATGCGTCGCCTGGGGGCGGACGGTCCCTCCTTCGACACGATCGTGGCGTCCGGTCCCAACGGCGCCATGCCGCACCACCGGGCCGGCGACCGGCGCATCGCCGAGGGCGACCTCGTCGTGATCGACTTCGGGGCGCTCGTCGACGGCTACCACTCGGACATGACGCGCACCGTGATGGTCGGCGACCCGAGCGAGACGCAGCGCCGCATGCTCGACGCGGTGACGGCGTCGCAGGCCGCCGGGGTGGCCGCGGTGCGGTCCGGGGTGGCGGCGTCGGAGGTCGACGAGGCGTGCCGCGCCGTGCTGCGCGACGCCGGCTGGGAGGACGCCTTCCTCCACGGCACCGGCCACGGCGTGGGCCTCGACATCCACGAGGCGCCGCGGGTGTCGGCCACGGCGGCTGGTAACCTGGCCGACGGCCACGTCGTCACCGTCGAGCCCGGCGTCTACCTCCCCGAGCACGGTGGCGTCCGGATCGAGGACACCGTCGTGGTCACCGCCGAGGGCTGTCGCACGCTGACGCTGGCGCCCAAGGACCCAGCTCTCTAGTCACCCATCCGATCGCGCCAGGAGCCGACGCCCGCATGGCTGCAACCACCACCAACGACCTGAAGACGGGCATGACCCTCGACCTCCCCGAGGGCCTCTTCCAGGTCGTCGACTTCCAGCACGTCAAGCCCGGCAAGGGCCCGGCGTTCGTCCGCACGAAGCTGCGCAACGCGCGCTCGGGCGGCACGCTCGACAAGACCTTCCGGGCCGACGAGCGGGTCGAGCAGGCCGTCGTCGACAAGCGCGACATGCAGTTCCTGTACCGAGACGGCACCGACTACGTGTTCATGGACAACACGACCTACGAGCAGATCAACGTCGGTCCCGCCGTCCTCGGCGACGCCACCAACTACATCGTCGACGGCTCCACGGTGGTGCTGCAGTTCTACAAGGACGAGATCATCGGCACCGACCTGCCCGCCGCGGTCGAGCTGACCGTCGCCGAGACCGAGCCGGGCATCCAGGGCGACCGGGTGTCCGGCGCGCGCAAGCCGGCGACGCTCGAGACCGGCCTCGTCGTCCAGGTGCCGCTGTTCGTCAACCAGGGCGAGCGCATCAAGGTCGACACCCGCAGCGCCGAGTACCTGACCCGGGCATGACACCCGGTCCCGTGGGCGATCTCGAATCGACCGACGCCGAGAACCGCCGGGCCGCCCGCGAGCGGGCGCTCGAGCTGCTCTACGAGGCCGAGGCCAAGGGCCTTGCGGTCGACGCCGTCGTCGACGAGCTGCCGATCGCCCCCCACGAGCTGGCCGTCGAGCTGGCGCAGGGCGTCGACGCCCACCGCGAGCGCATCGACGACGTGCTCGCCCGCCTCGTCGCCCCCAAGTGGACGCTGACCCGGCTGGCCGCGGTCGACCGGGCGATCCTGCGCATGGGCGCCTACGAGCTGTTCGAGGTCGCCGACCGGTCGCAGGCCCTGATCATCAACGAGGCGGTGCTCCTGGCCCGGCGATTCGGCACCGACGACTCGCCCCGATTCGTCAACGGCGTCCTGTCGTCGGTGGCGGGCGAGGCCCGCCCCCCGGGCGGCAGCTCCGACCCGACGGCCTGAGGGCCGAGGCGATGGGTTCCGCCGCAGGGAGGGCGAGGTCATGAGCTCCGGATCCGGAACCCATCGCCTCGGGCTCGGCGAAACGGAACCTGCTGCCTCGCCGGGGGCACGGGACGTGGTCGAGCGTCGGCGTGGGACCTCACCGGAGCGGCCCGCGGACTCCCGCACCCGGCGGACCCGCTCCGCACGACGGCTCGGCCCGAAGCTGCGGCTGCCCGCTCCGCCGCTCGTGGACGACCAGGCGGGCATCCGCCTGCGGCCCTGGACCACCTCGACCGGCGACGTCGACGCCCTGGTCGCCGCATGGGCGGACCCCGCGATCGCGGCCGCCAACGGTGTGCCGGCCACCCGCACCGCGGAGGCCGCCGCCCGCTGGCTGGCCGGTGATGCCGCCCGCCGTGCCGCCGGGCGCTCGCTCGATCTGGTCGTCGCACGGCTCGACGACAACGACCGGGCCGCAGCGGACGGTCGGCTCGCAGAGGACGACCGGGCCGCGGCGGACGCCGGCGCAGCGGTGCTCGGCGGCGCAGCGGTGCTCGGCGAGGTCGGCCTGAGGAACATCGACCGGGTGCGCCGACGGGCCGAGATCAGCTGGTGGACCGCGGCCGCCCAGCGGCGCCGCCATCTGGCCACCGTGGCCACCCGGCTGCTGGCGGACTGGGCGCTCGCCGAGGCCGGTGGTGACCTGGTCCAGCTGTGGGCCCGCATCGATCCGGACAACCGCGGCTCGGCCCGCGTCGCCGCCGCCGCCGGGTTCGCCGAGCTCGGATGCGCCGACGGCACCTCGGTCTGGGCCCGGACACGCGTCTCGGGCGAGCGCCCCGCCGCGCCGGCCTCACGGGACCGTCCCGACGGCGGCGGGTCCGACATGTGACATCCGGCCATGGCCTGGATGCCCGGAACCGTCACCGTGCGCTGCTACGATGCCGCCCTGACCGTGAAGTGGGTCCTGTGAGTCCCACACGGACAGATCGATGGGGAGGTCCCCGATTGGCAGAGCGCGAACGCAGGAGCACGCCCCCGTTCGGGGGCGTTTTCGTTGCCCGGACACGGGTGATGGACGCGGACGACGTCCGCCGGGCCATCTGGCGGATGGCACACGAGATCACCGAGCACAACCACGGCCTCGACGATCTCGTTCGCCATGCGCCAGACGGCCCGCCGGACGTCGTTGAAGTCGAGGACCTGCGTGCGGGCAATGAAAACGCCCCCGAACGGGGGCGAGTTACGACGTTCACGCTCGGCCAACCG
>DASUQS010000113.1:0-28013 GCA_036280455.1 Acidimicrobiales bacterium | reverse complement strand
GGCCTGTACAAGCCGCCCGGCATCGCCGAGTCGATCGACTGGGCGCGCGCCCTCGCACTGGTCAGCCCGGACGGTCTCGACCCGCACGCCGCCGACGCCACCCTCGGCGCCCTCGTGAAGTACCGCGAGGACGGCCAGCGGGTCCGTGAGCGCGGCCTCGACACGTTGGTGCGTGAGGCGGTGGCGGGCGGTGCCTGAGACGCCGGTCGTCGAGGACGAGCCCTCGCTCGACGAGACGGCCGTCGACCTCGTGACCGCCGTGCGGGCCGCCGGCGTGCCCGTGCCGACGGGCGCGACCGTGACCTACGCCCGGGCGCTCACGGCCGCCGGGTCCACCCCGGCGGGCGCGTACTGGGCGGGGCGGGCGACGCTGGTCCGCCGGCCGGAGGACATCGCCGCCTACGACCGGGCGTTCGGCGAGGTGTTCGGGGGCGTCGACGGCACCGAGGCCGTGACACCGCCTCGTCAGGTCGAGATCCGGCTCGAGGTCGAGGACGACTCCGCCGGAGGGGACGACGGGGCCGGATCGCAGCAGTCGACGCCCGACACGCAGACGTTGCGCTGGAGCGCCGTGGAGGTCCTCCGTCACCAGGACCTCGCCACGTGCACGCCCGAGGAGCTCGCCGAGGCCCATCAGCTGATGGCCGACATGCGGGTGCGGGCGGCACGTCGCCCCAGCCGCCGCCGTCGCCCCACACGGGCGCGGCGCGGTTCGCCCGACCTGCGCGGCACGGTCCGCCGGTCGTTGCGCACCGGGGGCGAGGTGTTGAGCCCGTCGCGCACCGAGCCGGGGGAGCAGCCCCGCCGCCTCGTCGTGCTGGTCGACGTCAGCGGCTCGATGGAGCCGTATGCCCGCGCCCTCGCCCGCTTCGCGCATGCGGCGGTCGCCGCACGGCGCCGGGGGAGGGTCGAGGTGTTCGCGCTCGGCACCCGGGTGACGCGCATCACCCGCGAGCTGACGACCCACGATCCGGACCGCGCGCTGGCCCGGGCGACGGCGGCCGTGGCCGACTGGTCCGGCGGTACCCGCCTCGGCGAGGGCATGCGTCGCTTCAACGACCTGTGGGGCGTGCGGGGTCTGGCCCGGGGCGCCGTGGTGGTGATCCTGTCCGACGGGTGGGACCGGGGCGATCCCGCCGTGCTCGGCGAGGAGCTGGCACGCCTCCGGCGGGTCGCCCACCGTGTGGTGTGGGTCAACCCGTTGAAGGCGTCCCCGGGGTACGCGCCGCTGGCCGGAGGGATGGCCGCGGCGCTGCCGCACGTGGACGAGTTCGTGGAGGGCCATTCGGTCGCCTCGCTGGAGGCCCTGGCCGAGGTGGTGGCCCGATGAGTCGGCGACGACGCCGGGAGGGGACATCGTGAGGGAGCTGTTGGACGAGCTGGACCGCTGGCGCGCCGAGGGCGTCGGGGTGGCGATCGCCCGGGTCGTCGACCTCGAGGGGTCGGGCCCCCGGTTGCCGGGCGCGGCGATGGCGGTCAACGAGCGGGGCGAGGTGGTCGGCTCCGTGTCGGGAGGCTGCGTCGAGGGCGCGGTGGTGTCCGAGGCGCTCGAGGTCCTGCGCACCGGCGAGCGCAAGGTCGTCACGTTCGGCTTCAGCGACGACGACGCCTTCGCTGTCGGGCTGACCTGCGGCGGCACCATCCACCTCTACGTGGAGGCGCTCGACTGGTGACGGGTGACGTCTACGACCGCCTGGCCGAGGCCATCCGGTCCGAGCAACCGGTGGCGCTCGCCAGCGTGATCGCCGGGCCGGGGACGGGCGGCAAGCTGCTCGTCGGTCCCGGCGAGCCGCCGGCCGGGTCGCTCGGCGACCCGGACCTCGACCGGGTGGTCGGCCGTGACGCGCTCGGTGAGCTGGCTGCCGGCACCACCGTCGTGCGCCACTACGGCGAGCACGGCGAGGCCCGCGAGGCCGCTGTCGCGGTGTTCATCGAGAGCTTCGCGCCGCCGCCCCGCATGCTGGTGTTCGGCGCGGTCGACTTCACCGCGGCGCTGGTCAAGGTGGCCAAGGTGCTCGGCTATCGGGTCACGGTCTGCGACGCCCGGGAGGTGTTCGCCACCCGGAAGCGGTTCCCCGAGGCCGACGAGGTGGTCGTCGACTGGCCCGACCGGCTGCTCGCGCGCGTCGGGTCGACGTTGACGCCCCGCGACGTGCTGTGCGTCCTCACCCACGACGCCAAGTTCGACGTGCCTGCCCTGGTCGCGGCGCTTGCGACCGACGTGGGCTACATCGGGGCGATGGGAAGCCGGCGCACCCACACCGACCGGGTCGAGCGCCTCGTCGAGGCCGGGGTCGACCAGGCCGGCCTCGACCGCATCCGGGCGCCGATCGGCCTCGACCTCGGGGCCCGCACCCCGGAGGAGACGGCGGTGTCGATCTGCGCCGAGATCATCGCCGACCGCACGGGCCGGACCGACGCCCGACCCCTGCGCGCCACCGCCGGCCCGATCCACGGAGCGGCGTGATGCGCCGCCCGCCCCGATGACGACCGCCGCGATCGTCCTCGCCGCCGGCGGGGGCTCGCGCTTCCTCGCGTCGGGTGGGTCCGGTCACAAGCTGCTCGCGAGCTACCTCGGGCGATCCGTGGTCGAGTGGGCGATCGAGAACGCGGCCGCGGCCCACCTCGATGCGACGTACGTGGTGCGGGGCGCGACCGACCTGCCCCTCCCGCCGTTGGCGGCCGACGTGGTGCAGTTCGTGCGCAACGACCGCTGGGCCGAGGGCCTCGCCACGTCGATGCAGGCCGGCATCACCCGGGCGCGCCGCGACGGTCATGCGGCCGTGGTGATCGGTCTCGGTGACCAGCCGCTCGTGCAGGCCGAGGCGTGGCGCCTCCTCGCCCGCGCCACGAAGACGCCCGTCGCCGTGGCGACCTACGAGGGCGAGCGGGGCAACCCCGTCCGTCTGTCCTCGATGGTGTGGCCGCTGCTGCCGTCCACCGGCGACGCGGGCGCGCGGGTGGTGATGCGCCGGCGGCCCGATCTGGTGACCGAGGTAGCGTGTCCGGGGCGGTCCGCCGACATCGATACGGTGGACGATCTCGCCGAGTGGAGCTGACGCGGAGGCACGCATGGAGCTGACCAACGACTTTCGGGTTGGGGTCCCAGTCGAGACGGCATGGGAGGTGCTCACGGATGTCGAGCGCATCGCCCCGTGCATGCCCGGTGCCCAGCTGCAGGAGGTCGAGGGCGACGAGTACCGCGGCGTCGTCAAGGTCAAGGTCGGCCCCGTCACGGCCCAGTACAAGGGTGCGGCCCGGTTCGTCGAGCGGGACGAGGCCGGGCGCAAGCTGGTGCTGCGGGCCGAAGGTCGCGAGACCCGTGGCCAGGGCAACGCCAACGCCACGATCACCGCCCAGCTCACGCCGGACGGCGACGGCACCGCCGTCTCGGTCGTCACCGACCTGACGGTCACCGGCCGGGTCGCCCAATTCGGCCGGGGCGTCATGGCCGACGTGTCGAGCAAGCTGCTCGGCCAGTTCGTCGACTGCCTGGAGAACAAGCTGCTGGCGTCGCCCGACGCCGCTGCTGGTGGCGGGGCCTCCGAGTCCGCCGGGTCTTCCGGGTCTTCCGGGGGCAACGCCGCCCAGCCCGTCGTCCCCGCGGCCACCGCCGGCGTCGACACGGGCGGCGAGGGCCACGGTCCCCTCGACGTCGCCTCCGAGGGCGCCCGCGCTGCAGATGCCGTCGAGCGCGCGGGGCGGGAGGCTGCGGCGTCCCGTTCGGCGGGCTCGGCCGGCTCTCCGGCGGCGACGTCGGGTCCCGCGGTGCGGGTCGTCGACTCGCCGGAGGTCGAGCCCGTCGACCTGCTCGACGCGGCCGGCGCACCCGTCGCCAAGCGGGCGGTGCCCGTCGTCGCCGGGCTGACGTTCCTGTGGCTGCTCAGCATCTTCCTGCGCCGTCGCCGCCGCAAGCCGTGAGCCCCGTCACCAGGGGATCGTGCCCGATTGGGCGGCCAGTGCTGGCGCGCTAGAGTGATCCCCCTTGCCCGGCGTGCCGGGCAGCCACGTCGGAGTGGCGGAATTGGCAGACGCGCTAGGTTGAGGGCCTAGTGTCCTAATAGGACGTGGGGGTTCAAGTCCCCCCTCCGACACCACTAATGCTGTGAAGAAGCCCAGGTCAGATGACCTGGGCTTTCTCAATGGTCCGGCCCCACCCGCGCGCCGTGCGAAGCCGGTGAGGTCCCGGCCACGCGGCGACCGACCCGACGGTCGAGCGGTTCGCGCCCCCGCGGGGGACGGCGGGAGGCGAGGCGGATGCCCGAGGAGCACTGGCCCGAGCTGCTGCATGCCAGCCGGGCTGCAGCACCTGGCCCCGACCCCGAGCGTATGGATGCAGATCCGCAGCGCGCGCAGTACTTTTCACCACTACATGTGGCGGTGACGGGTCGGCACGTGACGATCGAGGGGTTTCGTCCTTCTGAGGAGGCTTTGGCCATTGCGACACGGCACCCGGCTCCGCTCCCGGTCTCGGCTTCAGGGCGCACCCCCTCCGCCGACGACTCGCCCGCACTCGCGGCAGCGCCGCAGGCTGTCAGGTGTTGCACCCGTCGTCGCCGCTGCGGCTGCGGTGTCGTTGCTTGCGAACCCCGCCGCGTCGGCGGACACCGCCCCCGGCGCGGACGCTGTGGACATGGCGGCCCTCGTGGACGGTGGCTTGAACGGCGATGCCGCGCCAGGGGCGAGCGACGAGCTCGGCTCGACGACCCGGGGTGCACCGGCCCCCGGGGGAGGCGGGCTCGACTCGGTCTCGGGTGCCGAGGGACCGAGCGCGACGCCGGCGCCGGACGATCAGAGCTCCGGTCTGAGCGCAGAGCAGGCGTCTCCTGCTCCGACCGACCAACCGGAGCCTGGCCCGGCGGCTGACGACAGCGGGGCCAACACCCCGAGCGCAGATCTGGCGCCGCCCTCGTTGGCCACACCGGCGCCGTTCGCCGTCTCCGCCGTGACGGATTGCCCGTCGGAGGGCGGGGAGGCCGTGGTGGCCGAACGCGTCGACGACGGCTCCGGTGTGACCGTGCAGGTGACGGGGGCCGGGTTCGGCCGGGATTGCACGGTGCGGGTCGAGGTCACGCGGCCCGATGGCTCGGTCGTCAAGGGCGACGGAAGCTTCGAGCCGGGCGTCGACGCGGTCACCACCACGTCTGATGGCACGATCGCCTACGACTACCGCCTCGACGGGACCGCGGGCGATCACCGCGTGCGCGTGCTCGGTGCCGACGACGTCGAGCTGGCGACCACCATCCTCACCGAGCGAGCGGACCGACCGCCTTCGCCCCCGGGCCGCGGAGCCGACACGGGGGCTGACGACAGCGCGTCGGGTCCGCCGGCCACGGAAGCAGCGCCACTGGCAGACGATCTCTCCGGTGCTGCAGGTTGTGACGCACAGGGCGGCGAGACGGTGGCCACCGACAAGGCCGACTACCCGCCCGGCGAGACGGTGCACATGGCCGGCGGCGGGTACGCCCCGGACTGCACGGTGCGGATCGAGGTCACGCGACCCGACGGCTCGATCGTCAAGGGCGACGGGACCTTCGAGCCGGGCGTCGACGCAGTCACCACCGCGGTCGACGGCACGCTCGCCTACGACTACCAGCTCAACGGGATCGAAGGCCTGTACCGCGTGCGCGTGCTCGGAGCCGATGACGTCGAGCTCGCGGCCAGCACCTTCACGGATCAGGTCCTGCCACCTCGGGCGTCCCCCTCCGACCCGCGGGCGAGGTTCGTCCCGTCGAACCTGACGAGGTGCTCGGAGCTCGGCCTGCAGACGCCACCGACGATCCAGCTCGGTCGCGAGAACAGCAACAGTGCGAGCGACGACAACGTGGCGGGGACGACCCGCCCGAACTCCGGGATGGTCGTCGGTCCCGCGGGCCAGGGCCAGGAGCTCAACGTCCAGATCCTCGGTGCGGGCGTGGTGGTCGACGCTGTCGTCGTCAAGGGCGCCGACGGTTCGAACGTGTACGAGAACCCGGCCGTGCTCCCCCCGGCCTTGCCACCGCCCCAGGGATACATCTCGCCCCGCACCGGGGGGAGCACCATCCCCAGCATCAGCCATTGGTTCATCTGCTACCACCTCACCGAGGCTCCCCCGGTGGGGTCGCTGACCGTCCTGAAGCAGTACATCGCGCCCCCTGGCCTGCCGGCCGTCCCCCTCCCCGAGACGTTCACGGTCACCGTGACCTGCACCTTCGAGGGGGAGGAGGTCGCTCGACAGATCGTGACCTTCGGCCCGGGCGGCGGGGACGGTGAACCCAGCCCCGCGGTGGAAGGCCTCGCGGAAGGAACGACCTGCACCGTCGTCGAGGACGAGTCTGACCTCCCGGCAGGCTCCGTCGTCGCCTACTCACCGGCCGACGCGAACACCGACGGCGTCGTGATCGTCGGTAGCCAGGGTGTCACGATGACCGTCACCAACGACTTCTCGGGCGTCGCCATCCAGACCGGCGGTCTGCGGATCGTCAAGATCGTCGAACCAGGCGTCGCCTTGCCCGCCAGCCTGGCGGTCGACGTGGCGTGCGACGACGAGAACGAGACGACTGCAGTGGTGAGCCTGCCCGGCACCGGCGGGGAAGGCACGCCGACCCTGGAGCTCCCGACAGGGACCCTCTGCAACCTCCAGGAGATCACCGGTGAGCTCCCGGAGGGCACGGTCGTCTCATACTCGGTCGATGGTGGGCCACCGACCACGGAGACGCCCGTCCTCGTCGGGCCCATCGTCACCGACGAGGTCATCGAGGTGACCATCACCAACGACCCTCCCGACCCCCAGGTCCCGCCACTTCCCTGCCCCGAACCGGACCCCACCCCGCCCGTCTTCGCGCCACAGCCCGTCCCACCGGCGCCCTGCGCGCCGACAGGGCAACTCCCCGCGACCGGTGCACGCGCTGTTCCGGAGCTGCTCCTGGTGGCAGCGGCACTCGTCATCGCCGGGGTGCTCGCCCGCCGCGGCAGCGCGTGGGGCCGAGGCTCCCCGCCCCGGTGACCTCGAGCCCTTCGGGGATTGCGATGTCGCGATCGGTGGTTTGAACCCTTGCGGTGTCCCCTCGGGGACTTCGGAGCGGACGCGCACGTGCCGGTTTCAGGCCTGGGGCCGTGGACCGTGGCCGTCGCCGGTCGCGCCGGATCCCGGCGGCTCGGCATCCATGTCGTGGCGGCGGGAACGGATCTGGTGGCCGTCGCTGGTCAAGCACCTGCCGGTGTCGAGGTCGAACTGCCAGCCGTGCATCTGGCAGGTGAGCACGTTGCCGTCGATGGCCGCGAAGCGGCTGAGGTCCGCGCTCTGATGGGGACAGTGCCGCTGCACCAGCCAGTCGTCGAGAAAGATGTCCTCGGTGTCGATCTGGCGATCGGCGTACCAGGCCTCGGCATGGCGCAGGCGCTCGGCGGAGAGGCACTTGAAGAACACGAACACGGCCTCGTTGTACGGACCCTGGCGGCTGGCCGAGAACCGGCACGACAGGAACAGCGAGTTCACCCAGTCGACCTCGCCGGTGTGGAGCAGGTGCTCGACGAGGGCTCGCTTCACGGTGAACCGATGGGCCGTGTCCTCACCACGGTGGTGGCGCACCTCCCGGGCCGGTCCGTCGATGACGATGCGCTCGACGCTCCCGTCCCCGTCGTCCTCGACCTCGAAGAGCACGTGCCCGATGCGGCACGCCAGCTCCACGGACGCGGCCAGCAGCGGCTCGACGCGCTGCTTCATCTCCTCGAAGACGTCGATGCCCGGGTGGTGCCACGACGCCCGCTGGGCGTCGATCTCGGGACGGCGGCGGTCGCGACAGGCAGCCAGGTGGCGGGCCTTGTCCTCGAAGAACTGCTCCACGTCGGGCACCGGGTGGGTCACCGTGCACCGGTCGGGCGACACGTCTGCGACGCTCCCCGGGAGCAGGATGAGACCGTTGGCGTGGCCCCGGCGGTGGTACTGCTCGAGGAACGCCCGCTGATCCAGGAAGATGTTGGCCGGATCCGTGGCCAGGTCGTTGAGCTCCCACAGGTCGTCGTCGAGGAACGCCGGGGGTCCCGCGATCGGGAAGACCCAGCTGGCCTCGAGGTCGTCGATGTAGCGGATCGTCCGCTCGACCTGTCGGGAGCGCTTCTGCCGGCCGAGCGATGCCTTCTTCGCGGGAGGCATGTCGTAGACCATCGGGTACCAGATCGCCCCGGAGAACTGCAGCAGGTGAGCATGCACGTCGCCCAGCTCGGCGAAGACGCTGAGGTCGGCCGGCCGCGCGTCGTTCTGGTCGAGCAACCGCACCCCGTCGTGCTCGACCCACAGCGACGAGTCGCCGATGGGGCCATCGGTCGGCGAGGTGAGCGCCTGGACCATGATCCGCAGCCCGCCGCCGAGATCGACCGGATCGTTGTTCTTCGTACGGCAGAAATGGGTGAAACCGACCTCGCGGAGGGCGTCCTCGAGGTCGGTGGTGGGGTAGTCGGGGAGCAGCACCGTCGCCTCCGGCGACACCCACCGGCGGAGGTGCTCAGGGTCGAAGTGGTCGTGGTGGAGGTGGGAGACGTAGAGGTACTCGACGTCCCCGAGCCGCGCCCAGTCGAGGTCGACGTTGTCGGGGAAGGGGAACCACGAGGCGAAGAAGGCCGGGTTCACCCACGGATCGCACAGGATGCTCCCGGCGCTGGTGTCGATGCGCAGCCCGGCGTGTCCGGTCCCCGTCAGTCGCACGTCAGCAGCACCCCCCGGTCCTCAGGACGTCACGCAGGCTCGAGCTTGAACAGGCCGTTGTTCATGGTGAGCAGGTAGAGCTCACCGTCCGGCCCTTCGCCGAGCGAGGTCTGGACCCCGCCCGCCTCGACATCGAGCTGCACGACCCCGTCCGAGCCCAGCGCCCACACGGGGCCGGTCATGTCCATGAAGACGTACGCGCCCGCGAGCTCCGGAATGGCGCTGCCGCGGTACACGTGGCCCCCGATCACGGCCGGGCCCACGCTGTGGGGGTACTCGTGGACGGGCATGAGCGGCTCGGGCGGCGCAGCGACCTCCGGGTTGAAGTCGACGGGATGTGAGCCCTCGAACGCGGGCCACCCGAGGTTCGCGCCTGCTGCGTCGGCCGGTATCCGGTAGACGGCCTCCCAGGCGCTCTCGCCGACATCACCGAGCCACAGGTCGCCGGTGGCGTGGTCGATGGAGAAGCGCCACGGGTTGCGCATGCCCTTGGCCCAGATCTCCGGGGCGACGCCGGCCTGGCCCACGTGCGGGTTGTCGTCGGGCACCGTGTACCCGGGGCCGTCGCGGTCGGGGGTGATGCGCAGCAGCCCCCCGAGCAGCTTCGTCATGTCCTGAGCGTCGGCTCCCCGGCTTCCGCCGCCGTCACCCATGGCGATGAGGAGGTTGGCGTCCGCGTCGAACGCGAGCGTGCCGCTGTTGTGGCCGACACCCGGCTGGTCGACGCGCAGGATCTCGCGCTCGGACGCGGGATCGGGCCTGCCGTCGCCGCCGACTGCGTACGACACGATGCGGGTGTCGACGTCGTTGCCGTTGAAGCCGACGACGAGCCGACCGTCGACGGGATCGAACGTCATGCCGAGCATCCCGTACTCCGCGCCCTGTTCGTAGTCGAGGACCTGCGCCGTCAGGTCGAGGACCACCTCCGCTCGGCCGTCGACGAGGTGGTGGACGTTGCCGTGCTGGTCGGCCAGGTAGGGGTCGGGGTCGCCGTCGCGCCAGGCGATCGCGGTGAGCATGCCGACATCGGCGATCTGGTTGGCCGTCAGCCGGACGCGCTCGAGCTGCTCCGTCGGCGGCGGCGCAGCCGGGGCCTGGTCCTCCGAGGGAACGGTGGTCTCGGCAACGGCGTCTCCAGCGAGTGATCTGTCGTCGTCGGTCTGGTCGGCGGACGCACCCTGGACCGCGCCGTCATCTGCACACGCCCCCAGCAACAGGACGGCAGCGATGACCCCGTTCCATGCTCGCAACGTCACCGTGCGTGTTGTACCAGACTGTTCGGACCGAGGCGCGGACCCACCGTGCAACGCGATGGCGAGGTGTCGAGCCCGTGGTCTCGTTACGGTGCCCGGCGTGGACCTCGTGTTCGGGGATGCGCTCCGCACCCGTCTGATCGCCAACCTGCAGCGCCACGACCGCCTGGACATCGAGCTCGGCGAGCGGCGTCACGCTGCCGTCGCCGTCGTGGTCGTCGACAGCGATGCCGAGGCCCATGGGGTCGACAGCCAGCCCGCCGGCATCGGTTTGCTCGACGCGATCCCCGGGGCCGACGGCCTCGGCCTCACCGGCAGGATCGACGGCACCGCCGGCGGTCCCGCCGTGCTCCTCACGCGACGGGCCACCCGGATGCGCGCCCACGCGGGTCAGTGGGCGCTCCCCGGTGGCCGACTCGACGCGGGCGAGACGCCGATCGACGCCGCCCGGCGCGAGCTGCACGAGGAGCTCGACCTCGACCTGCCGGGATCGGCGGTGATCGGCGTCCTCGACGACTACCCGACCCGCTCGGGCTACGTGGTGACACCGGTGGTGCTGTGGGGTGGCGCCGACCCGGCGATGACGCCGCAGCCCGACGAGGTCGCCTCCGTGCACCGCGTCGCGTTCCGCGAGCTGTGCCGGCCCGACTCGCCCCGGTTCGTGACCATCCCGGAGTCCGATCGTCCGGTGGTCCAGGTGCCCATCGGCGGCGACCTCATCCACGCGCCGACCGGCGCCGTGCTCCTGCAGTTCCGCCGCGTCGCCATCGAGGGGACGACCGAGCGCGTCGCCGACTACGAGCAGCCCGTGTTCGCCTGGCGCTGACGCCGAGCCCGACGACACGATCGCCCCGATCGTCGGGAGGACGGGGGAGGTGCACCATCGGTCCGCACAGTGCCACGATCTGCACCGGTTCGTGACCTTCGACCCTGCCGCCGGACGCCCTGAGGATCGACCCTGAGTGGTGGTTGGATCCTCCGTCCAACCGGATCAAGGAGGCACGTCATGCGGGTCATCGACGCTGCACGCAAGCAGCCTGCGACGGTCACCCCCGAGCGCACCGTCACAGAGGCCGCCGAGGAGATGGACCGGTGTGCTGTCGGCGCGCTGGTCGTCGTCGAGCCCGACGGCCGACCCGTCGGCATCGTCACCGACCGCGACCTGGTCGTCCGGGGCGTGGCCCGGCGGGTGAGCGGTGACGCCAGGATCGACTCGGTCATGTCCACCGACCTGGTCACCCTGCCCGTGGACGCCGACCTGCGGGACGCCTTCGGCCTCTTCGAGACGCACGCCGTACGCCGGATCCCTCTGGTCGACGGTGGACATCTCGCAGGGGTCGTGACGCTGGACGACCTGGTCGTCGACTTGGCGTCCGACCTCGGCCGCCTCGCACGTCCCGTCACCGCCCAGGTGCTGTTCGGACACTCCGAGCCCGTCGCCCCGGCCGTCCCGGGGTGACCCCGCGCGCCATGGGAGACATGACGGACCCCGGTCGCTTCGGCGGTGGCACGGCGGCCACGCTGGTCACCAGCGCCGCCGCTGACGCGCGGGGCTGGCACGCGCTGGAGCCCTACGAGGGTGTCGACTACAAGCTGCTGTGGCGGTCGGGCAAGTCGGTCGCGGGCCTCATGCGCATCGCACCGGGAGCAGAGGTCCCCCCTCATGCCCACGTGCGCTCGCACCACCACATCTGGCTGGTCGAGGGAAGCGCAGAGATGCTCGGCGAACGCGTGGGACCCGGGACGTACGTGCATATCCCGGCACACGTCGACCACGGCATGCGGACCGCGGGCGACGACCCGTGCACGATGCTCTACCTGTACCTGCGCGACGAGTCCGCCACCGCGACGTGACGGGCTGCTGAGAACTCAACCGCCGTCCAGATCGACGTCGCGGGCGTCGAGGTCGGCCAGGTGCGTCCTGAGGGACCGGTCGACGGACATGGCTCCCGGCGGTACCGTGAACTCGAGGCTGACGAGGGGGAAGGCCACATGGGGTTCCGAATCCGCGCGCTGGCATGGCCGGCGATGCTGGCGGCGATCGCGCTCACGGCATCGGGGTGCTTCTACCCGGCGGCGAAGCACCACTCCGTCACGAATCCTGACACGCGCCCGTGGTGGTGCAACTCCCAGCCGGGCCAGGACCACCACGACGGCGAGGGTGGGCACGGCGACCACGGGCAGGAGCACTACGCCGGGATGGAGAAGGGCCCGCTCGAGTGGGACGACTGCCTGGCGCTGTCGCAGCACCTCGACAACGCGAACGAGTACGCCCAGCAGTGGCCTACCCTGGGCGAGGCCGAGGCGGCCGGGTGGATCCGCACGGTCGACTACGCCACCGGGATGGGCACTCACCATCGCAGCCCCGACTCGGGCGTGCTCCCGCCCCCGAACGTGTTCGATCCCGACAAGCCGACGTACCTCCAGTACGACGGCAACGGGCCCGACGCGAAGCTCGTCGGGATGAGCTGGTACGTCCGCAGCGGCTCGATGCCACCGGAGGGCTTCCCCGGAGACAACGACTGGTGGCACGTCCACCCGGAGCTGTGCCTGTCGGGCGGTCTCGTCGTGCGAGACGGCCCGTGCGAGCCGGGTGACAACGGCAGCACGATCGACCTCAGCGACTACTGGATGGTCCACGCGTGGATCGTCCCGGGCTGGTCATACAAGCCGGACCTCTTCATCAACCACCATCCCTGCCTGCTGCCGGAGGGCCCGGCCGCCCCGGACGACCCCTGCTGGACTCACGACATGCCCATGTGATCGCGCGGCGTTGCGTCGGCCTCCAGCGGACCACGTGCCGCTGGAGGCCAGGCGGCTGAGCGCACCCGGCAGCCGGTCCGGGTGCTGACGGGGGAGGGGCGTGCGGTGCGACGACGGGCCGCGTTGCTGGTGGTGTCGGTGGTGCTCACGGCTGCGGTTTCGTGCCGCGCGCCGGGCGGCGGCGCGGATCGTCCCGGCCCACCCGGTCACGGCGGCGGCCATGCGCTCGGCACCGGCAACGGCTACGTCGACCGCCACCAGTGGCGTGCCGCCCAGGACGGCTACCTCGCCTTCGCCACCGAGGAGCTCACCCCGACCTCGCCCACCAACGTGCTCGCCCACCTCACGCGCGCCGCACGCGACCGCAGCTTCACCTTCGACGCGGCGGCCATCGGTCCCGACGAGTTCGCGGCCACGTTCGAGAAGATCGACGCGTTCCGCGACACCAGCGACTTCGACATGCTGCGGCTCGTCGCCATCTGGGAGGGCCACCGCCACACGATCGATCCCGAGCTGCGGGCGGCGATCGAGCAGCGCATGTCCGGCTTCCGCTACTGGTACACCGATCCGCTGCCCGTCGGCGTCGTCGACGACAAGTGGTTCTGGAGCGAGAACCACCGCATCATCTTCCACACGATCGAGTACCTGGCCGGCCGCGCGCTGCCCGAGGCCACCTTCGCCATCACGGGCGAGCCCGGCGCCGTCCACGCGGAGCGGGGCCGCGCGCGCGTCGAGGCGTGGATCGACGAGAAGGCCGCCTGGGGCTTCTCGGAGTGGCACAGCGACGTCTACTACCAGGAGGACATCCAGGCGCTGACCCTCCTGGCCGAGCACGGCGAGCTCGACGTCGCCCGCAAGGCGGCGGTGGTGCTCGACCTGTTCCTCTACGACCTCGCCCTCCACTCGCTGCGCGGCAACAACGGCGTCACGCACGGCCGCTCGTACATGAAGGACAAGAGCCGCGCCGTCGACCAGGACGTGTTCGGCCTGACCAAGCTGCTGTTCGGCACCACCGACCAGCCGTACACGTCACGGTCCGACACCGGCGCCGCGTTCCTGGCCGCGGCCGAGCGCTACCGGCTGCCCGAGGTCATCCGCCGCGTCGCGACCACCGACCGCACCTTCGAGGACCGCACGCACATGGGCGCGCCGCTCGACCTCGACGAGCCGTTCACGACCGCACCGCAGTCGCAGGTGCCGGGCGTGTCGTACGACGAGCCGGCGGACATCCCCTTCTGGTGGGAGCGGGGCGCGCTCACCGCGTGGCAGACCGTGCCGCTCACGCTCGCCACGATCGACGAGCACGACCTGTTCGAGACGTCGCTGTTCCGGCCGTTCAAGCCGCTCGTCGACATCACCGGCGGCGACCCGGCAACCGCCCGCCAGCTCGCCTACGAGCTGCGGTGCATGATCAACATCGGCGTGCTGAGCGAGGTCGACACGGTCACCTGGCGCAGCCCCGATGCCATGCTGTCGAGCGCGCAGGACTACCGGCCGGGGTGCTTCGGCAACCAGTACCACGCCTGGCAGGCCACGCTCGACGAGGACGCCGTCGTGTTCACGACCCTGCCGGGCAACGAGCCCCGTCCCGGCGACAGGTGGGTCGACGCCGACCTCTACTGGTCGGGCACCGGGGCGATGCCCCGCTCGGCGCAGTCGGGGCCGGCGGCCATCCACCTCTACGCACCGCGCTTCGCCTCGCCGGGGCCCGGCCCCCTGGCCGCGTTCTCGTACCTGCCCGTCACGCACGCGTACTTCCCGACCGAGCGGTTCGACGAGGTGCGCCAGGTCGGCGGCTGGACCCTCGGGCGCAGCGGCGACGGCTACGTGGCCCTGTGGTCGTGGCGCCCGACGTCGTGGCGCGCCCACGATCCGGCCGTGACCTTCACCAACGGGCTGACCGAGCCGTTCGACCTGGTGGCCGAGGGCGGCGCCGACAACGTGTGGATCTCCGAGGTCGGCGACGCCGCCACGTGGGGGTCGTTCGACGACTTCGCCGCCGCGGTGACCGCGGCGCCCGTCACCGTGGCACGGCGGCCGGCGGGCCCGAACGGTCTGCCGGGCGGTTTCGACGTCAGCTACGCGTCGCCGTCGTCGGGCGCCATGGCGTTCGGGACGACCGGCGCCTTCACGGTCGACGGCACCGAGGTGGCGTTGCGGGGGGACGACCGGTTCGCCAACCCGTTCGGCACGACGCCGTTCGGCTCGCCGTCCGTCACGATCGCCGAGTCGGGTGCCACCCTGACCGTCGACACCGACCGCTGGACCCGCCACACCTCGAGCCGCCACCGCTGACGACCCGGCCCGTTCTGGCCGTTCCGCGTCGAACCGGATCGAGCTGGCGTGAGTAGAGTTGTTTCGACGAACATCGATTCGACGCCGGTCGATGCCATACGAATCGAGGGATCTCCATATGTCGGACGAGATGTGTCGGGACGCCGGCTCGGCCCTGTGCTGCGACCCGGTGACCGCGGGCCGGCTGGACGAGGCGGCGGCGATCGAGCTCGCCGGCGTGCTCAAGGCGCTCGCCGACCCGATCCGCCTGCGACTGGTGAGCATCATCGGGGCCGCCGACACCGGCGAGGTGTGCGCCTGCGACCTGCCCGCCCTCCTCGACCGGTCCCAGCCCACCGTCAGCCACCATCTGACCCAGCTGGTGCGGGCGGGTCTGATCGATCGAGAGCAGCGGGGGAAGTGGGCGTGGTTCCGCCTGCGGCACGAAGGGTTCGCGGCCGTCCGTGTCGCGCTCGGGGAGCGTGCCGGCGCCGAGCCCGTTGACGCGGGCGTCTGACCCGCTCCCGTGCGTTCTTTCCGACCCCCCGGCTTGAAGGTCAACGTATGTTGAGTCACCATCTGTCGACGCGTCGCGCCGAGAGACGATTCCGAGGAAGCCGATGACCACCACGACTCCTGACACCGCCGAGCCGGTTGCCGCCGAGCTGTCCACGCTCGATCGGTTCCTGCCCGTGTGGATCGGGCTGGCGATGGCTGCGGGGCTGCTGCTCGGTCGCTTCCTTCCCGACCTCGACGAGTGGCTCGACGGCATCAAGGTCGACACGGTCTCGCTGCCGATCGCGATCGGGTTGCTGGCGATGATGTACCCGGTGCTGGCCAAGGTCCGCTACCGCCACATCGGCGACGAGCTGGCCGACCGCCGCACCATCGTCCTGTCGCTGGTGC
The DNA here is from genome assembly GCA_036280455.1 of Acidimicrobiales bacterium. Classification (GTDB taxonomy): domain Bacteria; phylum Actinomycetota; class Acidimicrobiia; order Acidimicrobiales; family VFJN01; genus ZC4RG19. Next base: position 12,134 of record DASUQS010000113.1, on the reverse strand, counting down.
TCAACTGGCTGGTCGGCCCCGCGCTGATGTTCACGCTGGCCTGGGTGTTCCTCGGCGATCTCCCGGAGTTGCGGACGGGGCTCATCATCGTCGGCCTGGCCCGCTGCATCGCCATGGTGCTCATCTGGAACGACCTGGCGTGCGGCAGCCGCGAGCTGGGCGCCGTGCTGGTCGCCATCAACTCGGTGTTCCAGATCGTGATGTACTCGGTGCTCGGCTGGTTCTACCTCGACGTGCTGCCGGGCTGGCTGGGCCTCGACACCCAGAGCCTCGACGTCGGTCTGTGGGACATCGCCAAGTCGGTGCTGATCTTCCTCGGTGTGCCGCTGGTGGCCGGCTTCCTCACCCGCACCATCGGGGAAGCCCGCAAAGGCACCGACTGGTACGAGAACACCTTCCTTCCCCGCATCGGTCCCGTCGCCCTGTACGGGCTTCTCTTCACGATCGTCGTGCTCTTCGCCCTGCAGGGCGAGCAGATCACCGACAATCCCCTCGACGTCGCCCGGGTGGCGGTGCCGCTGCTCGTCTACTTCGCGGTGATGTGGTTCGGTTCGTTCGCCACCGGCTACCGGCTCGGCCTGCCGTACGACCGCAACGCCTCGGTCGCCTTCACCGCGGCAGGCAACAACTTCGAGCTGGCGATCGCCGTCGCCATCGCGGTGTTCGGTGTCACGTCCGGTCAGGCGCTCGCCGGCACGATCGGTCCCCTCATCGAGGTTCCGGTGCTCGTCGGCCTGGTCTATGTCGCCCTGTGGGCCAAGCGGCGCTGGTATTGCGTGGATGCGGGCGAGGCGGCGATGTCCGAGGTCTGACCGGCGGCGCCTCGCTCGCACACGACGATCGGGGTCACCCGGGACGGTTTGCTGGGGCCTTCGCGGCGATGGCGGTGATGCGGTCGTCGATCTCGGCGAGGGCGGCGTCGAAGGCCCGCTTGCCGCCGGTGGCGACCGGGTCGGGGATCGACCAGTGCAGCCAGTCCGCGGGGGCCGCGAGCTCTTCGTGGGCCCGGTCGCACACGGTCACGATGACCTCCGCTCCGAGGTCGCCGTCCGCCAGCAGGCGAGGCGCGGCATCGCCGAGATCGAGGCCCGACCGGCGGGCGGCCGCGACCGCGCCCGGGTGGATCTTCGCGGCCGGGTGCGTGCCGGCGCTCGTGGCGTCGTCGCCGGTGCGCTGCTTCCACAGAGCGGCGGCCAGCTGGGAGCGGGCCGAGTTGTGCGTGCACACGAACAGGGCACGACCCGAGCGGCGGCGCGACCGCCCGATCGCGAGGTCGCGGAGCGCCTGGTGGCGCAGGTGCACGTAGCGACGCCGCCGGTCGCCGGCCGACACCGTGCGTTCGATCAACCCGACGCTCTCGAGCACGTCGAGGTGATGTGCGAGCAGGTTGCTCGGCAGGTCGAACTGGGAGGACAGCACGGAGGGAGCACGGTCGGACTCGGCCAGCTGCTCGACCATCGCCAGCCGCACCGGCTCGCCCAGCGCGGCGTGCACGGCGGCCCGCCGCTCGATCTCCTCGTCCACGGCCCCGAGGGTATGGCTCAGTCTCTGTTGAGTCAACGTGGCCGGACGGCGTTCCCGCCGCGCTCGTACCGGTCAGGCGACGGGCACGTCGAGGCTGGCGAGCAGGCCACGCACGCGCTCGCCGATGGCGTCGCGGATCGGTCGCACGTCCTCGACGGTCTTGCCGGCGGGGTCGTCGAGCTGCCAGTCCTCGTAACGCTTGCCGGGGAAGATCGGGCAGGCGTCGCCGCAGCCCATCGTCACGACCACGTCCGCGGCCCGGACGATCTCGTCGGTCCACCGCTTGGGGTACTCGGTGGCGATGTCGATCCCGATCTCGCGCATCGCCTCGACGGCGGCGCGGTTGACCTCCCTGGCCGGCTCCGAGCCCCCCGACCGGGCGACGGCTCGGCCCCCGGCGAGGCGGTTGAACCACCCCAGAGCCATCTGGGATCGGCCCGCGTTGTGGACGCAGAGGAACAGCACGGCGGGCAGGCCGTCACCCGCCTCGTGCTGGTGGGCGTCGAGCGAGTCGAGGTCGGGCATCGGAGGCCTCCGGGCTGATGGGCTGCGGACACCTGCCCGCGAGACGGGACCACGACGGCCGCCGAGCCACACGCTATGACTCAGTAGACCTTGAGTCAATGCGTCATGAGCCTCACCCGCCCTGCGCCGGTGCAGCCGAGGTCGTGCACCACGCATCGACGTCACGGGGTGGAGGTGTCGGTCGGTGTTCAACCGGGCGACGCCGGCGGTTCCCGATCGGGTCGCCGGCGAGACGCACGGGCTTCCTACGTTCCGGTGCACACACGACGACCATCGCAAGGGGACACCATGTCAACGCTCAATCGGCGATCGTTCCTGGCCGGCAGCGCCGTCGCCGCCGGCACCGCCGTGACCGTCGGGAGCAGCCTGTTCCAGACGCTCACCAGCGCGGCCGGGGCCACTCCGCCCCGCCCCGGCGACAGCGGGCGCCCCAGCCGCGCGGGCTACGGGACCCTGTCGCGGGTCGCCGACCAGAACGGGGACGAGATCCTCGCCCTGCCCGCCGGCTTCGAGTACGTCACGTTCTCCAAGATCGGCGACATCATGGGCGACGGCACGCCCGTGCCCCGCGCCCACGACGGGATGGCCTCGTTCCGGGCCCGCCGAGGCCAGACCCTCCTCATCCGCAACCACGAGGTGCGCACGGCACCGGGGACGGTTCCCGGCTCGGTCCAGGGCCCCGAGGAGCTGCGCTACGACCCCCTCGGGGTCGGCGGCACGACCTCGCTGCTCTTCGACACCCAGCGGGGCGAGCTCGTCCGCGACTGGGTGAGCTTCGGCGGATCGATCGTCAACTGCGCCGGGGGCGTCGCCCTGCAGGAGCGCGGTTGGATCACCTCCGAGGAGACCACCAGTGGCCCCAACCAGGGCTTCGCGAAGAAGCACGGCTACAACTTCCTCGTCCCGACGAGCGCCGACGGGGCCGTCGCCGCGGTGCCGCTCACCGCCATGGGACGCTTCGCGCACGAGGCGATCGCCACCGACCCCCGCACGGGCTACGTCTACGAGACCGAGGACTCCGGCAACGTCAGCGGGTTCTACCGCTTCCGTCCGGTCGACCCGCACGACCTGACCCGGGGCGGCAGCCTCGAGATGCTGGCGGTCGCCGGCCAGGACGGGTACTCGGCCCGGACCGGCCAGACCGTCGGTGCCGTCCTCCCCGTCCGATGGGTCCCGATCGAGGCCCCCGATCCCGACCTCGAGGCGAACCCCGCCGCCACCGTCGCCCGCGAGGGGATCGCCAAGGGCGCCGCGACCTTCAACCGGCTCGAGGGCATCTGGTACGACCCGTCGTCGAAGGGGTTCTTCTTCGCGTCCACCAGTGGCGGCGACGCCGGGTACGGGCAGATCTGGCACTACTCGCCGCGCACCGAGCAGCTCAGCCTGTTCTTCGAGTCGCCCGGCGGGTCGGTGCTCGATTCGCCCGACAACCTGCTCGTCACCCCGCGCGGCGGCATCCTGCTGTGCGAGGACGACGCCAGCGGGGCCGACGACGACACGCATCCGCTCGCTCCGGGCGTGACCGACGTGAACCGGCTCATCGGCCTCAGCCGCCGGGGCGACGCCTTCGAGTTCGCCGTCAACGTCCTCAACGACAGCGAGTTCGCCGGGGCGTGCTTCTCGCACGACGGCCGCACCCTGTTCGTCAACCTGTTCGGTGACGGCGACGCTCCGGGCAGCGGGATGACCTGCGCCATCACCGGCCCCTGGCACCGCGGGGCCCTGTAGTCCAGGTCGGCTCAGCTCAGCACGATGGACCCGACGGCCTCCCGCCCAGCGACAGGCGGGAGGCCGTCGTCGCGCCATCGCGCGCCTCCGCTCGGCGCAGGGCGCAGCACCTAGACGAGCGGGACCGCTCCGGCGCCGAAGACGGACGCCTCGGCCTCGGGGACGGCGGGCTCCACGGATCGCGCCGTGCGCAACGCGGCCCCGACCACCGTGAGGACGATCCCGACGAGTGCGTAGAGCAACAGCGTCAGCAGCGGACGTCGAGCACGAACGCGCCGTACACGTCGCGGTGCGGTGCCCGGTGGCGCCACCGGGCATCACCAGCGTCGAGGTCGCCGAGACGCGCAACGAGCCGCCGGCAGTGCCGACGGCTCGCGTGCAGGACGATTGCTCAGCTCAGATGACGCGGACGTTCTGCGCCTCTTCGCCCTTCCGGCCGGGAGCGACGTCGAACTCGACACGCTGGCCCTCGTCGAGGGACTTGTAGCCCTCGCCCTGGATGTTGGAGAAGTGGACGAACACATCGTCGCCCTGCTCGCGTGAGATGAAGCCGAAGCCCTTCTCAGCATTGAAGAACTTCACGGTACCTGTGGTCACTTTGATCTGCTTTTCTTGTGCGAAAGGACCGATCAGTCGATCGGCCACGGTCAGTCTACGGGACGGGGGAGCGTCACCCTCCATGGCCATGTCGCGCGGGGCGCGAAAAACTTCGCGGTGCGATGTCGAGAATCCCGGTGTTGCGCCGTCCCCCGGGTGAACACGGCCACACCGGGCCGTACCGAACAGGGAGAACGACGATGGCCAAGTACCTGCTGCTGAAGCACTACCGGGGAGCCCCCGCAGCGGTGAACGACGTGCCGATGGACCAGTGGACGCCGGAGGAGGTGGACGCCCACGTGCGATACATGGGCGACTTCGCCCGTCGGCTCGAGGCGACCGGCGAGTTCGTCGACGGCCAGGCGCTGTCGCCGGAGGGCACCTTCGTCCGCTACGACGGCGAGGGGCGGCCGCCGGTGACCGACGGCCCGTTCGCCGAGACCAAGGACCTGATCGCCGGCTGGATGGTGATCGACGTCGACACCGAGGAGCGGGCCTTCGAGCTGGCCGGCGAGCTCTCCGCCGCGCCGGGCGCCGGCGGGAAGCCGATCCACGAGTGGCTCGAGGTGCGTCCGTTCCTGACCGAGCCGTCGACGATCACGGAGTGAAGCCCCGGGTGGACGAGCCCCTGCTCCGAGCGCTCACCCCCTCGGTGATCGGCATCCTCGTCCGTCGCGGCGCCGACTTCGCGGCGGCCGAGGATGCCGTGCAGGACGCCCTCGTCGAGGCGCTGCGCGTCTGGCCGGACGACCCGCCACGCGACCCGAAGGGGTGGCTGGTCACCGTCGCCTGGCGCAAGTTCCTCGACGCCGCCCGGGCCGACGCCTCGCGACGGCACCGGGAGGAGCGCGTCGAGGTCGAGGCCGTGACCGCCCCGGGCGACCCCACGCCCGGGGCGGTCGAGGCGGTGGACGACACGCTCCAGCTGTACTTCCTGTGCGCCCACCCCTCGCTGACACCGGCGTCGGCCGTCGCGCTCACGCTGCGGGCGGTCGGCGGGCTCACGACTCGGCAGATCGCGCAGGCCTACCTCGTACCCGAGGCGACCATGGCCCAGCGGATCAGTCGGGCCAAGCGCACGGTCTCCGACGTCCGGCTCAACGCGCCCGGTGACGTCGCCACGGTGCTGCGCGTGCTCTACCTGGTGTTCAACGAGGGCTACTCCGGCGATGTCGACCTCTCCGCCGAGGCCATCCGGCTCGCCCGGCAGCTGGCGGCGAGGATCGACCACGAGGAGGTCGCCGGTCTCCTCGCGCTCATGCTGCTCCACCACGCACGGAGGCCGGCCCGCACCGGCCCGGACGGCCGCCTGGTGCCGCTCGCCGAGCAGGACCGCAGCCTGTGGGACACCGTCCTCATCGCCGAGGGCGTCGACCTGCTCCAGAGGGCTCTCGCCCGTGACCGCCTCGGCGAGTACCAGGCCCAGGCCGCCATCGCCGCGCTCCACGCCGACGCCCGCAGCGCCGAGGAGACGGACTGGGTGCAGATCGTCGAGTGGTACGACGAGCTGGTCGCCATCACCGACAGTCCGGTCGCCCGCCTCAACCGGGCGGTCGCGGTCGGCGAGGCCGACGGCCCGCGTGCCGGCCTCGCGGCGCTGGCGGAGGTCGATCCCGCCCTTCCCCGCCACGCCGCCGTCGCGGCCTACCTCCACGAGCGTGACGGAGACCCACGGACCGCGGCACGTCTCTACGCCGATGCGGCGCGCGCAGCGGCCAGCCTGGCCGAGCGTGACCACCTCACGCGCCAGGCGGCGCGGCTCAACGCCCACATGTCGAGCTGAGCCGCGACGGCCAGTCGGGCGAGCACCCAGAGGCCGTCGATGACGTTGGACCTGCCGCTGCCGTTGCGTCCCGCCACGAGCGTGATGGAACGCAGCGGCAGCGTCGCCGACCCGGGCTACAGAGGCCTTCCGACGTCGGGGCCGAGGACGTTGACCTGATGGTTGAGGTCGTGGATCACGGCGCGGACATCAGCGCCGTCGCCGTGGTGGTTCTCGACGACGCCGGCGATGTACTCCTTCGCCCAGCGGGCGATGTTGAGCCTCATCTGCGGGTCGAGGCCCGCGGTCGGGACGTGTCGGCGGTCCGGCTCGTCCCGATCGGGCACCGCGATGAACTCGCCGGGTTCCGCCCCGGTGGTGTGGATGTCGGAGTTGGGGAGGTACATCGTCATGGGTGCTGTGCCTTTCCAGGAGGGTCGATGCCGATGACGGCAAGGACGACGTGGCCGTCGTAGGGAATCGTCCCGACGACCGCCCAGTAGTGGTCGGTGATCTCGATCGGTCCGATGTCGACGACGGCCTCCGGCCACATGTCGTCGAGGTTCGAGAGGACTGTCATGGCGACCTCCTTGCCGATGACTCGAGGGTCGCGCTCGCCGGTGCGGCTCGCCTCCGTGTAACTCCCCAGTGGGTGCCCCGGCGCGGACGGCCCGCGCCTACGGCACGGGGAGGGACGTCCGGTCGCCATCGTCCGGGACGAGGTCGGGAGACAGCGTCTCGGGAGGGATGACCGGCTGCTCGCCCTCCACGTCGACGTGGGGGAGCACCCGGTCGAGCCACCGGGGCAGCCACCAGTTGCGGTCGCCGAGCAGCTCCATCGTCGAGGGCACCAGGACCATCCGCACGATCGTGGCGTCGACGAGCACCGCGGTGGCGAGACCGAGTCCCGCGAGCTTCAGGAACACGGCGTCCTCGAGCACGAAGGCGCCGAAGACGGTGACCATGATCGCCGCGGCCGCGGTGATCACCCGGGCGGTGCCGGCCAGACCGTCGGCCACGGCGGTCCGGTTGTCGCCGGTGCGGAGGTATTCCTCCCGCACGCGGGACAGCAGGAACACCTCGTAGTCCATCGAGAGCCCGAACAGCACCGCGAACATGATCATCGGCAGCCACGCGGGCACCGGGGTGGCGCTGTCGATGCCGACGAGCCCGCCGAGCCACCCGCCCTCGGCCGCCAGGGCCATGACGCCGTAGGCCGCGCCGATCGACAGGACGTTCATGATCGCCGCCTTGAGCGCCACCGCGAACGAGCGGAACACCGACATCAGCAGCAGGAACGACAGCACCACGACACCACCGATGAACAGCGGCAGCCGGGAGGCCGTCTGCTCGCTGTCGTCGATGAACGCCGCGGTCGTGCCGCCGACCGAGGCCACGGCGCCCGTGGCGTCCACAGCCGGGGGCAGCACGTCGTCGCGGAGGGTGTGGACGAGGTCCTCGGTGGCCTGGTCCTGCGGTCCCGTGGTCGGGATGACCGAGATGACCGCGGCGTCGCCGCCCTCGTTCACGACGGGCGGCGCCACCGCGGCGACGCCGGCCGTGTCCGAGAGCGCGGTGGCGATCGCCGCCGGTGCCTCGGGCGAGGCGCCGGCCAGGTCGACGGCGACGAGCAGCGGACCGTTGGCCCCGGCGCCGTAGCTCTCGGACACCAGGTCGTAGGCGCGCTTGCTGGTCAGGTCGTCGGTTCCGTTGCCGGCGTCGGGCATGCCGAAGCGCAGGCCGGCCGCGGGAGCCGCCAGCAGGAGCAGCACGACGAGCGCCGCGAGTCCGGCCGCGACCGGGCGACGCTGCATCACCCGGCTCCACCGCCACGACAGCGTGCGACGACCCTCGACGTCGTGCCGGAACCACGGCATCCGCAGCCGGTCGATGTTGCGTCCCGCGAAGCCGAGGAGCGCGGGCAGCACGGTGATCGAGGCGATCACCACCGCCGTGACGGCCATCGACGTGGCGAGGGCGACACCCCACAGGTAGCTGCGCCCCATCAGCAGGAGGCCGAAGATCGAGATCACGACCGTCGACCCGGCGAACACGACCGCCCGGCCCGCCGTCGTGCCCGCCAGCTCGACCGCTTGGCGGGGGTCGCGGCCCTCCGCCAGAGCGCTGCGGTAGCGGGTGACGATGAACAGCGCGTAGTCGATGCCGACGCCGATGCCGATCATCGTCGCGATCTGCACGCCGAAGGCGGGGACGTCGACGACGTTGGCGACCAGCCACATGCCACCGAGCCCCACGCCGAGGCCGAGGCCGGCGATGACCAGCGGCAGGCCGGCGGCGAGCACGGAGCCGAACGCCACGAGCAGGATGAGGAGGGCGGCGAGCAGGCCCACGGACTCCGAGCCGGCCTCGCTCTGCTCGACCCGCTCGATCGGGTAGCCACCGAGCTCGATCTGCAGCCCGTCGGCCTCGGCCTCGCCGGCGAGGTGCATGACGCGCTCGACCGACTCCACCGGAACCCGATTGGCGTCCTGCGCGAAACGCACCTTCAGCATGCCGGTCGACCGGTCGGGGGAGAGAGGTCCCGGCTCGGCGGCGACGACGTGATCGACCTCGGAGACGTCGCCGGCGAGGGCGTCGATGCGCGCCTGGGCATCCGGGTCGACGACCCCGTCCGTGGCGCGGTACACGACGTCGACGGTGCCGCCGGAGAACGTCGGGAAGCGGTCCTGCAGCAGCGCCACGGCCTCGGCCGAGTCGCTGCCCGGGACCGTGAAGTCCTGATCGGTGTCGCCGCCGGCGGTGCCGGCGAGCACCGTCGCCGCGACCAACGCCGCGATCCACAGCGCCACCACCCGGCGGCGCCGGTCGTAGCTCCAGGTCACGATGCGACGGAGCATCCCCTCACCCCCTCGGGCGTCGGGCCGGGAACGTGTTGTCCGGGTTCGTTCATCGGTGTGCATGCCGACGACACTCGGCCGGAGACGTGAAGACGCCGTGAACGCGCCGTGGGGATGTTCGGCAGAGGCGACCGTGTGACAGGCCGGGCCGCTTCGCGAGGACTGCGTCCCGCCTTCACGCCGCCTTCACAACTGCCGGGCATCGTGGGCACCGCTCGACCGAACCGCGGTCGATTCCGAGGAGAACTGGCGCATGCGCCGACGCGAAGATGGCGAGGTGCCGAGACGCGTGTTGGTCGTGGACGACGAGCCGAAGATCGTCGAGACCGTGGGGGCCTACCTGCGCAACGCCGGGTTCGCGGTCACCACGGCCGCCGACGGCGAGGCCGCGGTCGCCCAGGCCCGGGCACGTCCACCCGACCTCGTCGTGCTGGACCTCGGCCTGCCGGGCCTCGACGGCCTGGACGTGGCGCGCGACCTCCGCCGCACCTCGTCGGTCCCGATCATCATGCTGACGGCCCGGGGCGAGGAGACCGACCGGGTCCTGGGTCTGGAGCTGGGCGCGGACGACTACCTGGTCAAGCCGTTCAGCCCGCGTGAGCTGGTGGCCCGGGTGCGGGCCGTCCTGCGGCGCGCCGACGGCACGCAGGCGGAGCAGGAACGGTTCGTCGTCGGCGACGTCGTGGTCGACACCGGCCGCCGCGAGGTGGCGGTGGGCGATCGCGCCGTCGACCTGACCGCCACCGAGTTCGACCTGCTGGTGGAGCTGGCCCGTCAGCCGGGCCGCGTCTTCACCCGGGCCCAGCTGCTCGGAGCCATCCACGGCGTCGTCGTCGAGTCGTACGAGCGCACCGTCGACGCGCACATCAAGAACATCCGGCGCAAGCTGGAGCCCGATCCCCAGCACCCCCGCTACCTGCTGACCGTGCACAGCGTCGGCTACCGGTTCGCCGATGCCTGATCGCCCGCCCGACGCCCCGCGGCGCTTCCGGCGGCGGCTGCTGGTGGTAGCGGTGGGCGTCGTCGTCGCGTGGATGGTGCCGATCACCGTCATCGGCCTCGCGACCGACTACTGGGGCGAGGCCGGCGAGGACCATCCCCGTGGCGTGATCGTGGGGGTGGCGTTCGTCTCCGTGGCCGCCGTCGCGATCGCCTATCTGCGGATCAGCCGTCCCGTGGGCGACCTCCTGGGCGCGGCCGAGCGGGTCGGCACGGGGGACTACGCGGTCGATCTCGACGTGCGCCGGCCCCGGGAGCTGCGACTTCTCGCCGAGACCTTCAGCGGGATGGCGGCGCGGCTCGCGGCCAACGAGGAGCAGCGGCGTCGCTTCCTGGCCGACATCACCCACGAGCTGCGGAACCCGCTCGCCGTGCTGCAGAGCGAGATCGAAGCGCAGATGGACGGGATCCACCCGCGCGACGACCGCCGGGTGGCGTCGCTGCTGGACGAGACCCGTCGACTGGGGCACCTGGTCGACGACCTGCACACGCTGGCGCTCGCCGAGACCGGCCGGCTCTCCCTCCAACGGCAGGCGGTGGCGTTCCCGGACCTCGTCGACGACGTGGTGGGACGGTACGAGGCCCAGGCGGCCCAACGGGACGTTGCCCTGCGCACCTCTGTCGCCCGCGTGCCGAAGGTGTGGGTGGACCCGACCCGCATCCGGCAGGTGCTCGACAACCTCCTGGCCAACGCCATCCGCCACACCTCGGCGGGTGGTGAGGTGGTGGTGGACGTGTCCACCGACCCGGGGCCCGCCTCGGGCGGCGGTCCCCACGTGCGGTGCCGGGTGACCGACGCGGGGCCGGGGTTCCGGGAGGAGCAGCTGAGCCAGGTGTTCGAGCGGTTCGAGCGCGAGAGCGACTCGCGGGGGAGCGGACTGGGGCTGTCCATCGCCCGCGACCTGGTCCGGTTGCACGGGGGCACGATCGAGGCGGGCAACGATCCGGACACCGGCGGCGCCACGGTCACCTTCACGCTGCCGACCTGAGGTGCGCCGCGGCCTGTCCGCTGCCGGTTGCTCCGGTGATCAGTCCGCGATGGGGAGGAGGCGGCCGACCAGGTCGATCCAGAGACCGCGGGCCTCGTCCCGGTCGCGCCCGTGGACGGCGTGCAACGCGTCCCATCCCTCGTGCGAGGTGCTCACGTCGATGAGCGCGACCAGATCGTCGGCGTCGCGCGGGGGCAGCGCGGCGAGCTCGGTCGCGAACTGGGCGCGGACGTGGTCGGCCAGGCGCGCCCGCACCCGGGCCAGGTGGGCGGCGACGACGGGGATGAACTCCGCGCGCTGCCGGGCGAGGTGGGCCGACCCGCCGCTGGCCTCGAACATGGAGAGGCGGTCGTCGACGAACGCGGCGACGCGCGACGCGCGGTCGTGCTCGTTGGGGTCGAGGTGGCGGAGCCGCGCGTCGACGGACGCGAAGTGCCGCTCGACCGTCTGGCGGCGCAGGTCGTCGGCCCCGTCGAAGTAGCGGAACACCGACCGCACCGAGACCCCGGCCCGCGCCGCGGCGCGCTCCAGGGTGACGTCGAGGACGCCCTCGTCGATGAGCGAGACCATGGCGTCGACCACCGCGGCGCGGTTGCGTGCCCGGCGCTCGGCCCGGCCGTCGAGGGTCGCCGTGGTGCCCGGGATCGCGGCGGTGCCTCGGAGGCCGTCGAATGCGTGTTCGGCGGTCGCACCTCCTCGCAGCCGCCTTCATCGCAATACGCAACAAAAGGTTGCGCTCGGCCCGCCCGTCGGGCACACTCATGTGCAACCAACAGTTGCGTGTGAGGAGATCCGATGGAGTACGGGACGATCGACCGCGAGATCCACATCGACGCCTCACCGGCGACGGTGTTCGACGTCATCACGAGCCCCGAGCACCTGAAGGAGTGGTGGCCCGACGAGGCCGTCATCGAGCTCACCCCGGGAGCGACGGGGGAGCTCGTCTTCGGCGACCGGGCCTCCGCGGACGCGCAGATCCCGCAGGTCACGGTGGTCGACGCCGTGCCGCCGCGGCTGTTCTCGTTCCGCTGGATCCACCCGGAGGACGAAGACGCGCGGGAAGGCAACTCGCTGCTCGTCACGTTCGAGCTGTCGCCGCGCGACGGCGGGACGCTGCTGCGCATGACCGAGACCGGCTTCCGCGAGATGGGC